>JAAWSG010000060.1 GCA_022801435.1 Lawsonibacter sp. | reverse complement strand
ATATCTTAACTGAGGAATTTGGCTGCCCCCTCTATGACCCGCAGATTTCCACCCGGTTTGATTCCTGGACGGAGGTGTAACAGATGACGGCTATGACTATGTGGACGAGGACGGCCACATCCTGGCGGTCTGGCCGGAGTGAGGGAAGTCAGCCAGAAGCAATAGGAAAGGAAGAGTCTTTATGAATTACAAAATTGCCCTCATCAAAGGGGACGGTATCGGTCCCGAGGTGGTGGGGGAGGCCGTGAAGGTGATGGACGCCATCGGGGAAAAATTCGGGCACACCTTCACGTATACCGATATTTTGATGGGGGGCTGTGCCATCGACGCGGTGGGCAGGAGCTACCCCGAGGGCACGGCGGAGAAGTGCAGAGCCTGCGACGCGGTGCTGCTGGGGGCGGTGGGGGGACCCAAGTGGGGACACTCCACCGACCCGGACAAGCGGCCGGAGACGGCGCTGCTGTCCATCCGGAAGGACCTGGGGCTGTACGCCAACCTGCGTCCCGCCGCCCTCCGGCCCGCCCTGGCGGAGGCGTGTCCCTTGAAGAAGGAGACGGCGGAGCGGGGCATCGACCTGATGATCGTCCGGGAGCTGACCGGGGGCATCTACTTCGGCAAGCGGGAGCGCTACACCACCGGGGACCGGGGGGAGGAGGCCGCCGACCGCATGGCCTACTCCGAGCGGGAGATCGAGCGCATTGGCCGGAGGGCGTTTGAGCTGGCCCGCCTGCGGAGGAAGAAGCTGGCCAGCGTGGACAAGGCCAACGTGCTGGAGACCTCCCGGCTGTGGCGGCAGGTGATGCACCGTCTGGCCGGGGAGTACAGCGATGTGCAGTATGAGGACGTGCTGGTGGACAATATGGCCATGCAGCTGGTCCGGGACCCGGGGCAGTTCGACGTGGTGGTGACGGAGAATATGTTCGGGGACATCCTGTCGGACGAGGCGTCCATGATTACCGGCTCCATCGGCCTGCTGCCCTCCGCCTCCATCGGGGACGCCGCGCCCGGCCTGTACGAGCCCATTCACGGCTCCGCCCCCGACATCGCCGGGCAGGATAAGGCAAACCCCATTGCCACCATCCTGTCTGTGGCGATGATGTTCCGCTACTCCTTCGATCTGCCCGGTGAGGCCGCCGCCATTGAGCGGGCGGTGGATGAGGCGCTCAATGAGGGCTTCCGCACCGCCGACATCGCCAAACCCGGGGAGACTCCGGTTGGCACGGTGAGGATGGGGGAACTGATTCGGGAGAGGCTTTGAGCCGGCAAAACCGAAACCGGCCTCCGGCAGCTCTGCCGGGGGCCGGTTTTCATAAATGGGAACTTTGGAGACGTGCGGCTATCATTTGCCCCGGATGATGTCCAGCGCCCGGGTACAGTTCTCCACCACGTTCACCGCCTCACAGCCGCCGTACTCCCCGTCGATGGTCCAGGGGATGGGCTCCTCGCTGGTGAAGACCAGATGGGCGGCCTGGAAGTGGACCCGAGCCCCGGCCACCCCCTGGGACTGGGCAAAGAACCCCTGAAAGCCGTCCGCCAGGTCCGCGAGGCTGACCGGCTTTTTGATGAGGTCCACCTCGAACAGCCCGTCGTCCAGCACCACGCTCTCGTTCTTGGGGAGCCGGAGCCCGCCGATGGAGTAGGCGTTGCTCACCATGCCGAAGTAAAAATCGTCCTCCAGCACCTGTCCGTCGTACTCCACCCGGAGGTGGAAGGGGGTGATGGTGGGCAGGGAGGCGATGCCCGCCACGATATAGGCCAGGTGTCCGAAGGTGTTTTTCAGGTCCTGGGGGGTGTCGTAGGCCACCTGGGTGAAGGCTCCGAAGGCGGCCACATAGACAAAGGGCTGGCCGTTGAGCTTGCCAATGTCGCTGGCCCTGGGGACCCCCTGTCCCGCGGCGATGGCGGCAGCCTGGCGGGGGAGCTTGGGCAGGTCCAGGTTGACCGCGCAGTCGTTGGTGGAGCCGAAGGGGATATAGCCCAGCAGCGGGGGGTGCTCCAGGGCCATCATACCGGTGACCGTCTCGCTGAGGGTCCCGTCCCCGCCGGCGCACACCACCCGCTCAAATTCCGGTCCCAGCTCCTGAGCGGCCCGGGCGGCGTCCCCCTTGCCTTGGGTGGGGTAGGCGGAGACCAGCCAGCCCGCCTTGGTAAACTCGTCCACCAGCTCCGACAGCCCCGCAGACACCCGACCGGTGCCAGAGGTGGGATTGTAGATCAAAAGAAGCCTGTCCATGGGATATCCTCCGAAATCCATATGATCGGCCTGACCGCACCCCTCCGTTTGTCCGGCCGGGGGAGCGGCGGGCAGTCATACAGCATTATAGGCTCCCGCGAGAAAAAATCAAGGCGAAACAGATAAAGGTTCTGTAAAAAACCGAGGTCACCTGCATCATCCTGAGACCATCGCTACCCCTCCAGCAGATGTGCCCAGGGGGTTTTGCCGGCGTCAAAGGTGTCGTACAGCCCGTCCAGCAGCCGGCTCAGGTACTGGACCTTGGCCTTCAGCCCCGGGTCGCTGCACCCCGCCGCCACGCTGTCCGTGCGGTGCCACAGATAGGTCCAGGTCTCCGCCCAGTCCTCCGGCCTGCTGGTGGCGGCGTAGGCGGAGACATAGCTCCCGCTCCCGGTGCTCAGGCTCTCCCACTCCGCGCAGGTGGTGTTCCAGCCGCTGCGCACCGCCGCTGAGCTCATGACCATATGTCCCATCTCGTGGCTGTAGTACTGGCTGTCCCCCTGTCCGGTGTAGTAAATCTGGTCCACCTTGTCCTGACCCTCGGAGTAGTCGTAGACGTGTACCCCAAAGCTGCGCATTCCCTGGAAGGTGTAGGGACACAGGATGATCTCCGCCCGCCGGTCCCCCTTTTTCTGGACCATCTCCCGCAGAAAACCCTCGGGGTAGAGGTCGAAGGCCCCCTTCATGGCCTTCAGCTCGGTGAGCACCGCGTCAAAATAGGCCCGGTTGCAGGTGATCTTCTCCATAGTCTCGTACTGGAGCAGCCCCGCCTCTCTGGGGGTCCACTCGGGGAGGTAGAAGATCTGGATGCCGGTCTGCTCCTCCAGCGCCCGGCACAGGTCATAGGCCGAGTCCTCGGGGTATCGGATGCGCGGCGCTCCGGTGAAGTCGGTCCCGCTCTCGGGCTGGGGCTCGGGGAGGGCGTCCCAGTTCACCTGCCGCCACCGCTCCGGGTGGAGCAAGCTGACCGCCATGGTGCAGCACTCCGCCCGGGTGGCGTTGGCGTCCGGCCGGAAGTCCCCCTGCTCGTTGACCCCGGTGACCATGCCGCCGCCGTAGAGCCAGAGGATGGCGTCCTCATACCGGCTGCCCGCCACCGCTCCGGCGTAGTCCCCGATCAGCCGGGAGGCCCGGGGGTCGGGTGCGCCGGGGGCGTCCGTCCGGGCGGCGGTGTAGATGCCGTGCAGCAGGTAGGCGATCTCCCCCCGGGAGGCGGGCTTGCTCCACTCCTCCCGGCTCAGCCCGAAGTCCTGGAGCCCGCAGGCGGAGGCCCGGGCGATGGCCGGATTAGCCCAGTAGCTCCCGTTGGTCTGTTGGGCCCGGTCCTCCTCCTGGCTGACCGCTCCGGCCTCCACCGAGCCGTCCACCGGGAACACCCCCAGCAGGATGGCGCACACCTCCGCCCGGGTGATGGTCCCGTTGGGGCGGAAGGAACCGTCCTCATAGCCGGCGGCACCGCCCAGCGCTGCCAGCTCGGTGACATAGGGGAAAAACCACTTGTCCTCCGTCACGTCGTTAAAAGAGGGGGCCTCCGCCGCCAGGGCCGGGACCGCCAGCGCCAGGGCCAGCGCCAGACCGCACAGCGCCGCCGGCCCCCGTTTCCGCACAGTTTTCATGGGTTTGCAGCTCCTTTCCGGCCTCGCCCCGCCCCTGCCGGGGTCTCAGGAGCGGGCCTGTACACTGTCTGCATTATAACAAGCCTCCGGGTGGATTGCAAGCCCCTTTGCGCCCTCTCCCCAGGCGGCAAAAAAACCTGGAAAAGTACTTGCGTCCGGAGAAAAAGGGTGGTACATTTATGGGGAAGGAACCGCGTCAAAGGAGGTATGCCCCAGATGAAAAGCCACAATGCGCCCCCCGCTCCCGGCGGATGCTGCGTCAACCGGGAGCTGTCCTGGCTTCAATTCAACCAGCGGGTGCTGGAGGAGGCGGAGGACCCCGCCAATCCCCTGTGTGAGCGGCTGAATTTCGCCGCCATTTTCCAGAGCAACCTGGACGAGTTCTATATGGTCCGGGTGGGGATGCTGATGGACACCCTCCATCTCTCCGCCGTGGACGACAAGACCGGCATGACCAGCGCCCAACAGACCGCCGCCGTTTTGGAGCGGACCCGAAGCCTCCTGGCCGGGCGGGACCGGGTCTGCCTGGAGCTGATGTCCGCCCTGGCCGTCCAGGGGGTGGAGCTCTGCCGCTTTGCCGGCCTGTCCGACAAGGAGCAGTCCTTTTTGGAAAAATACTTCTCCACCAACGTCCTGCCCCTGCTCTCCCCCCAGATCGTGGGCCGCAAGCAGCCCTTCCCCTTTCTGCGCAGCAAGGCCATCTACGCCATCGCCATGCTGAAGACCAAGGGGGGCGGCGAGCGCATGGGCATCGTCCCCTGCGGAGACGGGGTGCTCCGGCGGCTGGTCCCTCTGCCCGGGGAGGGGCAGCGCTTTGTGCTGGTGGAGGACCTGATCGCCAGCCTCCTGCCCAAAATTTTTGCCCACTACCGGGTGGAGGGTTCGGTGCTCATCCGGCTGGTGCGCAGCGCCGACATCCATCTGGAGGAGTCCTCCTCTGAGATGAGCGACATGCTGGCCGAGGAGTACCGCCGGAGCATGGAGAAAATGATCCGCCGCCGCAAGCGCCTCCAGCCCGTCAAGCTGGAGTACACCGGCGGAAAGCTGTCCGACAGCATCCGGGACGGGCTGTGTGCCTGCCTGGGGCTGTCCAAGCGGCATCTGTTCCCAAGCGGCATCCCCCTGGACCTGTCCTTCTTTGGGGCGCTGCGGGACATGCTCCGGGACAGAAGCGAGCTGTTCTACCCCCGCCGGGTCCCCCAGAACTCTCCCGACGTGGACCCCCGCCGGCCCATGGCGGAGCAGATCCGGGAGCGGGACCTGATGCTCGCCTACCCCTATGAGAGCGTCCGCCCCCTGCTGCGCCTGCTCCAGGAGGCGGGCCAGGACCCGGACGTGGTCTCCATCAAGATGACCCTCTACCGGGTGGCCCACAACAGCAAGATCGTGGAGGCCCTGGTGGACGCCGCCGAAAACGGCAAGGAGGTGGTCGCCCTGGTGGAGCTGCGGGCCCGCTTCGACGAGGAGAACAACATCGGCTGGTCCCGGGTGCTGGAGCAGTCGGGCTGCCGGGTCATCTACGGCCTGGACGGGCTGAAGGTCCACTCCAAGCTCCTCCTCATTACCCGGGTGCGCAGCGGCCAGGTGGAGTATATCACCCAGGTGGGCACGGGCAACTACAACGAGGACACCGTCCGCCTGTACACCGACTACGCCCTCATGACCGCCTCCCCGGAGATTGGGGCGGAGGCCGCCCAGGTCTTCAACGCCCTGTCCATGGGGGAGGTGGTGGAGGACAGCCGCCGGCTGATGGTGGCCCCCGCCTGCCTGCGCACGAAAGTCATCGCCCTCATCCGCCGGGAGATCGAGGCGGCCCGCCAGGGGGAGCCGGCCTATCTGGGCTTCAAGCTCAACGGCCTGACCGACAAGCTGATTCTCGACACCCTCGTTGAGGCCTCCCAGGCGGGGGTGCGGGTGGACCTGATTGTCCGGGGTATCTGCTGCCTGGTGGGGGGCGTCCCCGGACTGACCGAAAACATCCGGGTCCACAGCATCGTGGGCCGGTATCTGGAGCACGCCCGCATCTATATCTTCGGCTCCGGGGCGCGCAGGCAGGTCTATCTCTCCTCCGCCGACTTCATGACCCGCAACACCACCCGCCGGGTGGAGGTGGCCGTCCCGGTCTATGACCCCGGCATCCAGGAGCGCCTGCTCCAGATGTTCCAGGACCAGCTGCGGGACACCGCCAAGGGCCGGGTGCAGCAGAGCGACGGGAGCTACCTCCGGGCCCAGGGCGCGCCCTTTAACGCCCAGGAGCACTTCTGCGACCAGGCCGGCGAGCGGATGCCCAGCCAGCCCCGGCCCGTCTCCGGTCCGGAGCCTCAGCCCGCCAGGCAGAGCGCGCCGGCCAAGAAAAAAATCCCTCCGGCCAAGCCCGTCCCGGTCAAAAAGACCCGCCGCTCCCTGCTGGGGCGCATCATCCGAAAGGGCTAGGCCCCATCCCCCCCGCGGAGCCGGAGAACTCCTGCCCATCCTGGTTACCCAAGCCGGAACGGCTTCAATCTTTCTGAAAGGAAGTAATGTTATGAAACGGATCGGAATGCTCACCAGCGGCGGCGACTGCCAGGCCCTCAACGCGACCATGCGCGGTGTGGCCAAGGGACTCTACAACATCTATGGCAATGAGGTGGAGATCATCGGCTTCATTGACGGCTACAAGGGTCTGATCTATGAGGACTACAAAAAGCTGTCCCCCATCGACTTCACCGGCCTGCTCACCCGGGGCGGGACCATCCTGGGCTCCAGCCGCCAGCCCTTCAAGCTCATGCGGGAGCCCGACGAGAACGGCCTGGACAAGGTGGAGGCCATGAAATACACCTACCGCCGCCTGCGCCTGGACGGCCTGGTGGTCCTGGGGGGCAACGGTAGCCAGAAGACCGCCAACCTGCTCAGCGAGGAGGGTCTGAACGTCATCGGCCTGCCCAAGACCATCGACAACGACCTGTGGGGGACGGACACCACCTTCGGCTTCCAGTCCGCCATCGGGCTGGCCACCGAGGTCATCGACTGCATCCACACCACCGCCGCCTCCCACAACCGGGTGTTTATGGTGGAGATCATGGGGCACAAGGCGGGCTGGCTCACCCTCAACGCGGGCATCGCCGGAGGCGCGGATATCATTTTAATCCCCGAGATCCCCTATAACATCGACTCGGTCATCGCCAAGATCAGGCAGCGGGCCGCGTCGGGCAACGGCTTCACCATCCTGGCGGTGGCGGAGGGGGCCATCTCCCAAAAGGAGGCGGCCATGTCCAAGAAGGAGTACAAAAAGCATATGGCGGAGGTTTTGGAAAAATATCCCTCGGTATCCTACGCCATCGCGGACAAGATTTTGAAGAAGACGGGCAAGGAGGTCCGGGTCACCGTCCCCGGCCATATGCAGCGGGGCGGGACCCCCTGCGCCTATGACCGGGTGCTCTCCTCCCGGCTGGGGACCACCGCGGCGCTGATGATCTCCAAGGAGGAGTACGGGAACATGGTGGCCATTCAGAACCACGTCATCACCTCGGTTCCCCTGAAGGAGATCGCGGGCAAGCTGAAAACCATCGACCCCGAGTCCGACATCATCACGGAGGCCCGCCTGCTGGGCATCAGCTTCGGGGACGACTGAGCCCGCCTGGACATAGATGGTGCTGAGAAAACACAAGACATGACAGGACCGGTCCCGGAGGCGGAACGTCTCTGGGACCGGTATTTTGACTGGGCGGTGTTCCGGGGGAGCGCGGAAAAATTTTCGTTCCCATTTGACCCTCCCTGTGGTATAATCGTCCTGTATTGCTGGGAGCGGGAGGGAGCGCATGATCATTCTGGGCATCGACCCGGGGGTGGCCACCATCGGCTTCGGGGTCATCCGGGGGGAGCGGCAAAAAAACACCCTCCTGCGTTACGGAGTCATCACCACCCCGCCGGGCATCCCTCTGTCCCGCCGGCTGCTCCAGATCTCGGAGGATATGGAGGAGCTGATTCACACCTTCCACCCGGACGAAATGGCGGTGGAGGAGCTGTTCTTTTCCAAAAACATCACCACCGGAATTTCGGTGGCCCACGGGCGGGGGGTCATCCTGCTGGCGGCGGAGAAGCTGGGGGTCCCCGTCTTCGAGTACACCCCCATGCAGGTGAAGCAGGCGGTGGCGGGCTACGGCGGGGCGGACAAGGGGCAGGTGATGCGGATGACCCAGCGGCTGCTGTCCATGAAGGAGCTCCCCCGGCCCGATGACGCCGCCGACGCCCTGGCCATCGCCATCTGCCACAGCCGGTCAGCCACCAGCCTGCTGAACACCGAGCGGGTCTTCGATCCGGAAAAATACGACACGAGGTGATGTTTATGTTTTACTACCTGAGCGGCACGGTGGCCCACATCGAGCCCTATCTGGCAGTCATCGACTGCTCCGGGGTGGGCTACGCCTGCCGGACCACCAGCTACACCCTGTCCGCCCTGAAAAAGGGGGAGAGAGGAAAACTCTTCACCCACCTGAATGTCCGGGAGGACGCGGTGGAGCTCTACGGCTTCGCCACGGCGGAGGAGCTGCGGCTGTTCCAGCAGCTGATTTCCGTCTCAGGGGTGGGGCCCAAGGCGGCGCTGTCCATCCTGTCGGCCAGCACTCCGGCCAACCTGGCGCTGTCCATCATCACCGGGGACGAAAAGGCCCTCACCTGCGCCCAGGGGGTGGGGAAGAAGATCGCCCAGCGGGTTATCCTGGAGCTGAAAGACAAGCTGGCCAAGGGGCAGACCATCAGCGCCGCCGGGGAGAGCTATGGCGGCTCGGGGGTGACGGTCATCCCGGAGAATAAACTGTCCGAGGCCACCGCCGCCCTGGCCGTGCTGGGCTACTCCCAGGGGGAGATCAATCTTGCGCTCAAGGGCCTCGACCTGGACAGCCTGACCCTGGAGCAGATCATCAAGCAGTCCCTGAAACGTATGATGAAAGGATAAGGAGAAGGGAGACGCCATGACAGAAGAGGAGCAGAAAATGGCCCAGGACCAGAGGCGGAAGGACCAGGAGGACTACCCCGCCCCCGGCTGGGACGCCATCACCGCCGCCTTTGCGCGGATGTACCCCGGCCAGGAGGCTCCCCGGCACTTCGGCTGTCTCATCCCCTGGCGGCTGGGGGGACCCGACCCGCTCCAGGGGGTGAGCGCCTACGACGGCGGGGCATACTTCCACTTTGTCACCTACGGCCTGTCCGACCTCTACGAGAAGGAGGGGGCCGACCCGGAGTACAGCGGCTATGGGCTGGAGTTCACCCTGAAGCTGCGCAAGGAGGGGATGGGGGACGAGATGCAGGAGCAGCAGTGCATCGTGGGCATCTTCAACGACCTGGCCCGTCTCACCTTCGAGAAGGGGGAGCAGTTCTTCCCCGACGAGTACATCTACACCGGTCAGGAGCTGGGCTTCGACGTGAACCAAAAGTCCAGGCTCACCGGCTTTGTCACCGCCCTGGACGAGGCGGGGACCATCGACACCCCCAACGGCAAGGTGGACTTTGTCAAGCTCATCGGGGCCACCGACGCCGAGCTGAAGGCCATCATGGAGGGAAAACTCCGGGTCCGGGAGCTGATCGAGAAAATCGGAGACGTGACCGACTATACAAGGGAGAGCGTGGTGTAGGAGCGTATGGCAAAGTTGGAATGCACCCTCCAGGGGGACTACGACAAGGCCCTGGAGTATTTCCACAACGGCATCCTGGAGGGCAGTGCGTCGGCCAGCTTCGAGGAGGAGAGTTACTTCCAAAGGGCCGGTGTGCGGGTCACCGTCCGGGTCTATGAGCGGTACAGCTGGAGCGGCGGAAACCGTCTGTCCCTCACGCTCACCCTGGTGGGGGACGGGGAGGAACTCCACCTGTCCGGGATCACCGCCGGGGGGAGCCAGGGCGTGCTTCTGAAGTTCAATACCTGGGGGGAGAAAGCGTTCCTGGATAAGCTCTACGCTCTGGTCCAAAGGTGGGAATAGCTGGACGGGGACGCGGCCTCCGGGCCGGCTGGGTGTCCCTGCATACGCGGGTCCGGAGCGTTCAACAGGAACAAGACCAATAGGAGGAAGTGAAGCCTTGAGCATAGATTTTTCCGGCGGGGATTTTTCTTCGCCGCCCGAGGAGCTGGAAACGCTTGTGACCACCTCCCTGACCCGGGAGGACGAGGGGGAGTTTTCCCTGCGCCCCCAGTATCTGCGGGAGTACATCGGCCAGGAGAAGGCCAAGGGAAACCTGGAGGTTTTCATTCAGGCGGCTAAAATGCGCAGTGAGCCCCTGGACCATGTGCTCCTCCACGGTCCCCCGGGGCTGGGCAAGACCACCCTGTCGGGGATTATCGCCAACGAGATGGGGGTCAACGTGCGCATCACCTCCGGCCCCGCCATCGAGAAGGCGGGGGACCTGGCGGCGCTGCTGACCAACCTGAGCGAAAACGACATCCTCTTTGTGGACGAGATACACCGATTGAACCGGTCGGTGGAGGAGATCCTCTATCCCGCCATGGAGGACTACGTCATCGACATCATCATTGGAAAGGGGCCCGCCGCCAACTCCATCCGGCTGGACCTGCCCAAATTCACCCTCATCGGGGCGACCACCCGGGCGGGCCAGCTCTCCGCGCCCCTGCGGGACCGGTTCGGCGTCACCCTGCGGCTGGAGCTGTACAGCCCGGAGGAGTTATCCTGGATTGTCACCCGCTCCGCCGGTATTCTGGAGGTCCCCATCGAGCCGGACGGCGCTATGGAGATCGCCCGCCGCTCCCGGGGGACCCCCCGCATCGCCAACCGGATGCTCCGGCGGGTGCGGGATTTTGCCCAGGTCCGGGCGGGAGGCGTGATTACCAAAAAGGTGGCGGACGAGGCCCTCACCGCCCTGGAGATCGACCCCCTGGGGCTGGACGCCATCGACCACCGGATGCTCCGCTCCATCGTGGAAAACTATCGGGGGGGGCCGGTGGGGCTGGAGACTTTGGCCGCCACCATCAACGAGGAGGCGGTCACCCTGGAGGACGTGTACGAGCCCTACCTGATGCAGCTGGGCTTCGTCACAAGGACCCCCCGGGGGCGGTGCGTCACCCCCAAGGCTTACCAGCATCTGGGCCTCCCCGTCCCCGGCGGAACGGACGGGGGGCTGGACCAGCTGAGCTTTTAGGAGGACGGAATTCCCCCGCTATAGGGACACGACAAGTCAGTCCCTACACGCGTTTCTGGAGAGTTTCCGCTAATTCTGTTCCAGCGCGGAAATTATCTCTTGACGAAGCCCCAGCCCGAAGAGATAATAAATGTCAAAGGCGCGGGCCAGATAGCGACCAAGCTTTTGCTCAAACTCATCGTACAGGTCGAAACCGGCTATCTGGGCGATTTTGTGGGCGGTGTCGTAAAAAGCCTGCTCCGTGCTGATAAATTCCGGGTCCTCCGCGCAGAACGCCGCGATTTCAGCATCAAGAGCTTCATTGTTGAGGAATAGGGTTGAGAGAGTGTTCATAAAATACTACCTCCATTATCGTGATTTTACTACTCGTAGTAATTATGCGACTATTGTAGCCCCACTCGATGCTTTTGTCAAGGGGAAAGGAGACATTTCATGAAAGAGTTTCCCAGCCGTTTGAAGGCATTGCGGAAAGAGTTTGGCTTAAAGCAGCATGAGATAGCCGCCGATTTTGGATTATCCCCCAGCGGATATCAATGTTATGAGCAAGGAAAAAGTTTCCCGGATGTCCCCCGTCTGTACCAGCTGGCGGAGTATTTCGACGTCAGCATTGACTATCTGCTGGGGCGGACAGACAGGCGTGAGGTCAACAAATAAAATGTGCTATGAGGTGAATCGAAATGGGTAAATTATTTGGAACAGACGGCATTCGAGGCGTGGTGAACGCGGGTCTGGACGCGGACCTGGCGTACAAGGTAGGTCTGGCGGCGGCTATTGTGCTGGCGAAGAACAAGAAGCCGGGCGAAAAACCCCTGGTGACCATCGGCAAGGACACCCGCATCTCGGGGGACCTGCTGAAGGGCTCGCTGATTTCGGGCCTGTGTACCGCCGGAGCGGACGTGCTGGACCTGGGGACTCTCCCCACTCCCGGGGTGGCCTGGGTGACGGTGGACGAGGAGGCGGACGCGGGTATTGTCATCTCCGCCAGCCACAATCCCTTCGAGCACAACGGCATCAAAATCTTCAACGGCAGGGGCTTCAAGCTCTCGGACGAGCTGGAGGAGAAAATTGAGGATATCGTTCTCTTCGGCCACAACAACGTGCCCATGAAGACGGGCGGGGACATCGGCAAGGTGAGCTATGTGGCTCCCAAGGCCAGCGAGGACTACATCGACCACCTGGAGTCCACCATCGACTCCACCCTGGGCGGCCTGCGGATTTTAGTGGACTGCGCCAACGGGGCCGCCTCCGCCACCGCCGCCCGGCTGTTTGACCGCTTCTCCAAGCTGAGAACCGATGTCATCAACGCCGACCCGGACGGGGTGAATATCAATGAGAAGTGCGGCTCCACCCACATGGATTCCCTGGCCGCCATGGTGAAGGCGGGGGGGTACGACATCGGCATCGCCTTCGACGGGGACGCCGACCGCTGCCTGGCGGTGGACGAGACCGGGGCCCTCATCGACGGGGACCAGGTGGTGGCCGCCTGCGGGATGGACATGAAGGAGAAGGGTCAGCTGCCCGGGGATACCGTGGTGGCCACCGTCATGTCCAATCTGGGCTTCCACCTCTTTGTCAAGGAGAGCGGCATGAAGCTGGAGTGTACCGACGTGGGGGACCGGAACGTGCTGGAGCGGATGCTGGAGCGGGGCTGCCGTCTGGGAGGCGAGCAGTCGGGGCACACCATCTTCCTGGAGCACGCCACCACCGGGGACGGCCAGCTCACCGCGCTGAAAATCCTGGCCCTGCTGAAGGAGAGCGGAAAAAAAGCCTCTGAGGTCTTTGGCCGCTGCCCCCGGTATCCCCAGGTGCTCATCAATATCCCCGTGGCGGACAACGACGTGAAGAAGGCGGTCATGTCCAGCCCCCTGCTGGCCCAGGCCGTCCAGCGGGAGGAGGAGGCCCTGGCGGGAGAGGGCCGGGTCCTGGTCCGCCCCTCGGGCACGGAGGCCCTGATGCGGGTGATGGTGGAGGCCAAGACCCAGGACCAGGCCCAGAGCACCGCACAGCGTCTGGCGGACCTGATCCGGGAGCTGTAACAGAAGGACCCTGCCGGCCTGTTCCAAAAACAGGAAAGAAAAGTTCCCACAGATTTGCCTGTGGAAGGGCCGGTATGGTGGAAAATAGACAAAAATAAAGGGGCATGGAATTTTTCACAAAGAAATTCCGGAAAAGCCTTGACAAATCCGGTGATTTTGATTATTATGATAAACAGCAAGGATACAGAATCTCAAGTTACGTCCTTTCAGCATATTTCTGACGAGGAGCTTTGTGCGAAAACCGCCCAGGGGGACAGCCAGGCAGAGACTGAGCTGGTCTGCCGCTATGGGCGATTGGTCCGCGTCTGCGCCCGCCCCCTGTTTCTTGCGGGGGGGGACAGCGAGGACCTGATCCAAGAGGGAATGCTCGGCCTGCTCACCGCCATCCGGGGGTTCGACCCGGGGCGGGATGCCGCGTTCCGGACTTACGCGGAAATCTGCGTCCGCAGTCGGCTGCTCACCGCGGTCCGGGCGGCGCAGGGAGGCAAGCACTCCCCGTTGAACCACAGCGTCTCTTTTGAACCCCCTCTTTTTGATGGAGCTGTTTCCAGTGTCGAAAGTCCAGAGGATATCATCATCGACAGGGAGGAGCTGAAAGAGCGGCTAGACGCTCTGAAGGGCCAGTTATCGGAACTGGAAGGTAATATCCTATCGCTCTATCTCAGCGGCCTCTCCTGCGGGGAGGTGGCGCGGCGGGTAGGCCGGCCCCAGAAATCGGTGGATAACGCCATTCAGCGTATCCGAAAAAAGGTGGCGCGGCAATTTTCATCCGGCGGATCCAGCGTAAGCTGATCGCAAATATGAATCGTCCCGGGCAGTTTGACCTTGGACAGCAATCAAAGAGAGGGAAAAATCCATGTACGAAGACAAGATCCTGGTATGCAAAGAGTGCGGCAACGAGTTCACCTTTACCGCTGGTGAGCAGGAGTTCTATGCGGAGCGCGGCTTCCA
>JAAWSG010000005.1 GCA_022801435.1 Lawsonibacter sp. | reverse complement strand
GCTGCGCTTCGGCATCGAGGACGGCCGCACCCGCACCCTGGAGGAGGTGGGCAAGGAGTTCAACGTCACCCGGGAGCGCATCCGCCAGATCGAGGCCAAGGCCCTGCGGAAGCTGCGCCACCCCAGCCGGAGCAAAAAACTGAAGGATTTCCTCAACTAAAGTCATGAAACCGGAACCATCCGAAAAAAATAAAGAGAAGGGAAGCGCGATTTATGGCAGACGAGCAGAGCAAAAATCCGGAATTCAACCAGGACTCCGTTATGGTATATATCGACCCGGAGGTCATGCAGAGCCTGACCAGCATGGCGGCGCGGAAGCAGGAGGACCTCCAGGCCCTGCGCGCCGCCGCGGAGGACGGGGACCTGGAGGCGCAGTACAACCTGGCCCGGGACTACTACTACGGGGAGGACGGCGCCCCCAAGGACGAGGAGCAGGCCTTCTACTGGTTCGGCCGGGCGGCGGAGGGGGACAACATCGCCGCCCAGTACTACCTGGGACTGTGCTGGTCCCGGGGAGTGGGGACCGAGAAGGACTGGAACAAGGCAGTGGAGCTGTTTGCCGGCGCGGCGGAGCAGGGCTACCTCCCCGCCGTCACCGAGCTGGGCCTGTGCTATGAGCTGGGCCACGGGGTGGAGATGGATAAGGGCCGGGCGGCGGAGCTCTACCAGGAGGCCGCCGACCAGGACTACGCCCCCGCCCAGTGCAACCTGGGCTACTTCTACTACCAGGGCATCTATGTGAAGGAGGACAACGACGAGGCCGCCATCTGGTTCGCCAAGTCCGCCCAGCAGGGCTACCCCCGGGCCCAGGTGCTCATGGGGGAGTGCTTTGAGAACGGCTATGGGGTGGAGAAGGACCCGGAGAAGGCGGTGGAGCTCTACCGCGCCGCCCACGAGCAGCACTACCCCGACGGGACCTGCGCCCTGGGCCTGTGCTACGAGGTGGGGACCGGCGTGGAGGAGGACAAGGCGCGGGCCCTGGAGCTCTACCGCCAGGCCGCGGAGAAGGATTTTCCTCCCGCCCAGTGCAATTTGGGCTTTTGCTACTACATCGGCATCGGCACGGAGGAGAACGGGCCCGAGGCGGTTAAGTGGTTCGAGAAGGCCGCCGAACGGGAGTACCCCCGGGCGCTGAGCCTGCTGGGGGAGTGCTACGACCGGGGCTTCGGGGTGGAGCAGGACTTCGAGCGGGCGGCCAGCCTGTACCAGCAGGCGGTGGATAAGGAGTATGTGCCTGCCATGTGCTCCCTGGGGCTGTGCTATGAGCTGGGCCAGGGGGTGGAGAAGGACCTGAGCCGGGCGGTGGAGCTGTACACCAAGGCCGCCGAGCGGGGATATCCCCGGGCCCAGTGCAATCTGGGCTTCTGCTTCTACACCGGCATCGGGGTGGAGGAGGACGACACCCAGGCGGTGAAGTGGTTCACCAAGTCCGCCGGGCAGGACTACCCCCGGGCCATGCAGCTGCTGGGGGAGTGCTATGAGAACGGCTACGGGGTGGAGCAGGATGCAGACCGGGCGGTGGAGCTCTACCGCCGGGGCCACGAGGCCGGCTACCCCCCCGCCACCTGCGCCCTGGGTCTGTGCTATGAGGTGGGCATCGGACTGGAGGAGGACCAGAAAATGGCGGTGGAGCTCTACCGTCAGGCCGCCGAAAAGGGGGATGTCCGCGCCCAGTGCAACCTGGGTTACTGCTACTACACCGGCATCGGGGTGGAGGAGGACAACGATGAGGCCTTCCGCTGGTTTGAAAAGTCCGCCGCGGAGGGCTACCCCCGGGCGCTGAACCTGCTGGGGGAGTGCTACGACCGGGGCTACGGGGTGGAGCCCGACCTGGAGCGGGCCGCCCAGCTGTTCCAGCAGTCCAGCGACAAGGGACACGTGCCCGCTATGTGCTCCCTGGGGCTGTGCTACGAGCTGGGCCGGGGGGTCCCGGAGGACAAGGAGAAGGCCGCCCAGCTCTACCGCCGGGCCGCCGACCGGGGCTACCCCCGGGCTCAGTGCAACCTGGGCTTCTTCTACTACCAGGGCATCGCCATGAAGGAGGACGACACGGAGGCGGTGAAGTGGTTCACCAAGGCCGCCGAGCAGGGCTACCCCCGGGCTATGCAGCTGCTGGGGGAGTGCTACGAGAACGGCTACGGGGTGGACAAGGACATGGACCGGGCCATTCAGCTGTACGTCCAGTCCCACGAGCAGGGCTACCCCGCCGCCACCTGCGCCCTGGGGGTGTGCTATGAGTACGGCGACGGCGTGGAGGAGGACAAGGACAAGGCGGCGCAGCTCTACCGGCAGGCGGCGGAGCAGGGGCTGGTCCGGGCCATGTGCAACCTGGGGTACTGCTACTACCGGGGCATCGGGGTGGAGGAGGACGACAGCGAGGCGTTTCAGTGGTTCTCCAGAGCCGCCTCCCAGGACAACCCCCGGGCGCTGAGCCTGCTGGGGGAGTGCTATGAGAATGGCTACGGGGTGGAGAAGGACCAGGCCAAGGCGGTGGAGGCCTATGAGCGGGCCGCCCGGCAGAACTATCCCCCCGCTCTGTGCTCCCTGGGCCTGTGCTACGAGCTGGGAGACGGGGTGAAGCAGGACCTGGGCCGGGCGGTGGAGCTGTACCGCCGGGCCGCCGAGCGGGGCCACGCCCGGGCTCAGTGCAACCTGGGGTACTGCTACTACCGGGGCATCGGGGTGGTGGAGAACGATGATGAGGCTTTTCGCTGGTTTGAAAAGGCCGCCGAGCAGGGCTACCCCCGGGCCCAGCAGCTGCTGGGGGAGTGCTATGAGAACGGCTACGGGGTGGAACCCGACATCGGGAAGGCGGTGGAGCTGTATGAGCAGGCCCACCAGCAGGGCCATCCCGGCGGGACCTGCTCCCTGGGTCTGTGCTACGAGCTGGGCCAGGGGGTGAAGGAGGACAAGGCCTACGCCGTGGAGCTCTACCGCCAGGCCGCCCAGCGGGGCCTGTCCAGGGCCCAGTGCAACCTGGGGTACTGCTACTACACCGGCATCGGGGTGGCGGTGGACGACGAGGAGGCCTTCCACTGGTTCCAGCTGGCCGCCAAGGACGAGAACGCCCGGGGCCAGTGTATGCTGGGCCTGTGCTATGAGCTGGGCCGGGGCGTGGCCGAGGACAAGGGGAAGGCGGCGGAGTGCTACCGCA
Source organism: Lawsonibacter sp. (assembly GCA_022801435.1). GTDB lineage: Bacteria > Bacillota > Clostridia > Oscillospirales > Oscillospiraceae > Lawsonibacter. The sequence goes on along the minus strand of JAAWSG010000005.1, from coordinate 64,464 downwards.
TGGCGGCGGAGAACGGCAACGTCACCGCCATGTGCAACCTGGGGTACTGCTACTACACCGGCATCGGGGTGATGGTGAACAACACGGAGGCGGTGAAGTGGTTCACCAAGGCCGCCGACCGGGGCCAGCCCCGGGCGCTCTTCCTGCTGGGGGAGTGCTATGAGGAGGGCCACGGCGTCAGGGCGGACCTGGCCCAGGCCCGGGAGTTCTACCAGCGGGCCGCGGACAAGGGCTACCAGAGCGCCCAGGAGGCCCTTCAGCGCCTGGACAGCCAAGCGGACACGGCGCCGGGGGCCTATGACTACAAGCCGCCCCAGGGCCAGGAGAAGTTTAGGGAAAAACCCAAGAAGGGCGGGCTGTTCGGCTTCTTCAAAAAATAATACATACCATACGCCAGCCCCTCCCCCGCCGGGGAGGGGCTGAATCAGAGAGAGGGGCAGAGAGGGGCGTGGAGGCCGGTGCTCCGGGAGGCAGAATATGTATGACCTTGCTGCGATTCAAGCCCGCTTGGAGGACAGCCGCTCCGGCCTGCGGGTCCTGGAGGGGGAGCTGGTCCGCCACGTTTACCAAAAGCTGAACAGCCTGGAGGGGACGGACAGCCTCCCCCTGGCCCTGTGGCGGAGGGAGCTGGAGTTTCTCTACGGAGACATAGACGCCCTCCTGGAGCCGGACAGCGGCCCGCTGTGGGAGCGGTACGGCCTCCCCCCGGGCAGCCCCTCCCGGCTGTTCCAGAGCGTCCAGACCTGCTACAGCGTGCTGGTCAAGCTCATTGCCTTCCGTCTGGCCGGCGGGGAGGGGGAACTGCCCGATATCCTGTCGGGGCGGGCCTTCCGGGAGGCGGGTGTGTGCAACTACTGCTATGAGGACTGGTTCTCCTGGATTTTGGCGGACTGGGACGGAGAGACGGAAAAGCTCTGCACAGCCCTGCGGGACCAGCTGGAGGACGCCGCCGTCCCCCCGGGGGAAGTTCCGGCCTTCCGCCCGGACAGCTTCCGGCAGCTGTACGAGTCCGCCGTCCCCCAGAGGCTGCGCCGGGCGCTGGGGGAGTTCCACACCCCCGGCTGGCTGATCCGCTGTGTGCTGGACAACGCCCTGGCCGCCGCGGACCGTCCGGCGGAGGAGCTGTCCTTTCTCGACCCCACCTGCGGCTCCGGGGGATTTTTGGTGTGCGCCATGGAGCTGATCCAGGCGCGGACGGGGGGCCGGGTGGGGCCGGAGCAGGTCTGGGGGATGGACATCAGCCCCCTGGCCGTGCTCACCGCCAAGACGGCCTATCTGGCGGCGCGGGCGGGGGAGCGGGTCCGGGTCATTCCGGTGTACCAGGGGGATGTGATCCACCTCCCCCAGCAGCAGGGGGACAGGCTGGTCATAGACGCCGGCTGCGGTCTGACCTGCGTGCTGCCCCTGGCGCTGTGCCGGCGGGTGCGGGACAGCAAAAAATCCCCCTTTCAGCCGGAGGAGCTGCTGTCGCTGGTCCGGGAGGGGGCGGAGGGCTGTCCCCACTGCGCCCAACTGTGGAAAACCCTGTCCGGCCTGGACAGTTTTAGCCAAAAAATCCTGGCCAACCGCCTCCTCAACCAGATTTTTCTGTTCTTCCACCCTCGGGCGGACGCGGCGGTGGGCAACCCGCCCTGGGTCAACTGGGAGAACCTCCCCGAGGACTGCCGGGCGCGCTCCAGGGACCTGTGGCCGGAGTACGGGCTCCTGGACACCAGGGGGTGGAGCATGAGCTTCTCCAAGGAGGACATCTCCACCCTGATTACCTGCGTGGTCATCCACCGGCTGGTGCGGGAGAGGGGGCTGGTGAGCTTTGTCCTGCGTCAGGTCCTCTTCAAGTCGGCCCAGAACGGGGCGATGTTCCGGCGGTTCCAGGTGAAGGAGATTCCCTTCCGGGTCCTGCGGGTGGACGACCTGAGCGAAACAAACCCCTTCCCCGGCCTGGGGACCCGCAGCGCTCTGGTGCTCATCCGGCGGGACGAGGCCCAGCGCTTCCCGGTGGACTACTGCCGCTGGCGGCGGAGACGGGGCTTTTGGAAGGTGAGCAAAACCCCGTCGGCGCCGGCGGACCGGGTGCTCGCCCTGGTGGAGCGGCAGGAGCTGGCGGCCTTTCCGGCGGTGCGGACGGAGCCCTCCTCCCCCTGGGTCAGCGCCCCGGCGGAGCTGGCCCGGGAGCTGGGCAGTCTGCTGGGACAAAACCCCTACCGGGCCAGGACGGGGGTGTTCACCGGCGGGGCCAACGGGGTGTTCTGGCTGGACCGGCTGGAGCCTCTGCCCGGGGGGACGGTGCTGGCGGACAACGGGGCGGAGCGGGCCCGGCGGAAGGTGCGCCAGGTGCGGGCCGAGCTGGAGACCCGCTACCTCTACCCCCTCCTCCAGGGGAGCGGGCTGGAGCAGTGGCGGGTGTCCGGCAGCCGGTACATCCTCTGTCCCCACGACAGGGACAGCCGCATCCGTCCGGTGGAGGAGGAGGCCCTTGCCCGGGACGTGCCCGGGACCTGGGCCTACCTCCAGAGCTTCCGGGCGGAGCTGGAGGGGCGGGGCGGGGTCGCGGGCTGGGAGCGGAACCTGCACGGACAGCACTTCTATACCCTGCTCCGGGTGGGCGCGTACACCTTTGCCCCTTATAAGGTGGCCTGGCGGTACATCGCCCGCTCCTTCATCACGGCGGTGGTCTCCACCGTCCGGGACCCGGTTCTGGGAGAAAAACTGTACCTCCCCAACGAGAAGGTGGTCTATGTGGGGCTGGAGGACGAGGGGGAGGCCTACTACCTCTGCGGCGTCCTCAGCTCCGCCCCCATCCGCTTCTGCGTCCAGTGCTACATGAGCCCCATCAGCATCTCCGCCCACGTGCTGGACAAGCTGAATATCCCCCCCTACTGCGCAGAAAACCCCCTCCACCGGGAGATTGGGGACCTGTGCCGGATGGGACACCGGACCCAAGACCCGAAAAACCTCCAGACGCTCCAGAGCCGTCTGGACCGGGCGGCGGGGGTCCTCTACGGCATGGGGGAGGGGACGGTGGAGCGGATGCGGACACAAGTAACCGGCGGAAGGAGAACATATATATGAAGACAAGCAAACCCCTCTCCCTGCTTCTCTCTCTGCTCCTCGCCCTGGCGGTGGTGAGCGGTTCGGTAGCCGTCCCCCTGCTGTGCCGGCCCTTCTACTACGCCCACATCGGCCCCATGGCTTTGGAGGACTACGGATTGGGCCGGGAGGAGATTATACGGGCCTATGACGAGATGATGGACTTTTGTTTGGGGCGGCGGGAGGACTTTTCGGCCGGCGTGCTGGCCTTCTCCCCGTCGGGAGCGGACCACTTCGCCGATGTGCGGGGGCTGTTTCTGCTGGACCTGTGGGTGCTGGGGCTGTCCCTGGCCGGGCTGGCCGGGCTGACGGTGTACGGTTGGCGGAGACGGGTCCGGCCCCGCCGCCTCCTGGGACGGGGGCCGGGCTTCTGGGCGGCGTCGGGGCTGGGGGCGGTCTTTCTGACGGTGGGAGGTCTGGCGGCGCTGGACTTCGACCGGGCCTTCACCATCTTCCACACCCTGTTTTTCCCGGGAAAGGACAACTGGATCTTCGACTGGCGCGCCGACCCCATCATCCTCTTCCTCCCCCAGGCGTTTTTTCGCAACTGCGCCCTGCTGATTTTGGCTCTGCTGCTGTTCTGGTGCGCCGTCCTCCTCTGGGCGGATTTCAGGACGGGAGGGCCACATGTGAGGCGCTAGGAAGGACATGAGAATATTGGATTCCACAAAAGCGACCCGGACACAGTGCTCTGTGTCCGGGCCGCTGTGAGTTTGGGCGGGGTCGGGCCCGTGTTCCGCCCGGCGCTACTGCTTAAAGGCGAAGAACCGCTGTCCGAAGTAGTTGAGGACCACGAACATCCCCGAGCCGGCCAGCATGGTGAGGTTGCCCTGGAGCTGTTCGTCCAGCCCCACTCCGCCCAGCGCCCATCGCACCGCCGGCTTGGCCAGACCGTAGGCCAGCAGATAGCACACCGAGATATTCAGGACGAAGCGGAGGACCACCTTTCCTCCCTTCTCCCGGTTCCGGAAGGTGAAGTGCTTGTTCAAAAAAAAGCTGACAATACTGCCCGCCACGTAGTTTCCGGCGGAGGAGATCCAGTAGCCCGTATCCCCCCAGGCGTGGAGCCCCGCCAGGTTGTACAGCCCGAACATGACTCCGAAGCCCACCAGGGTGTTGGCCACCCCCACCAGAAGGAAGCGGAAAAAGGTGGGGTCAAAGAGCTTTTTAAGCTTGTCCATCCTGGTCCTCCCCGCCGCACCGGCTGTCCACGATGTACCGGGGCCGGTCTTTGATCTCCTCATAGATTTTTGCGATGTAGTAGCCGATGATGCCCAAACAGATCATCAAAATGCTGCCGATGAGCAGCTGGAGCAGAATGATGGTGGTAAAGCCCTCCAGCGCCTGGCCGGTGAACTTCTGCCACAGGGAATGCAGGCCCAGCAGAACCGAGCACAGGAAGACCACAACGCCCAGCAGGGTGACAATCTGGAGGGGAGCGGTGGAGAAGGAGGCGATGTTGGTGATGGCGTACCGGACCAGGCTGCGGATGGACCACTTGGACTCCCCCTCCAGGCGGGGCTGGACCTCGAACTCCACCTGGGCGGTGGAGAAACCGATCCAGGAGGACAGGGCCCGGAAAAAGGCGTTTTTCTCCCGCATGGCGATGAGCACGTCCACCGCCCGCCGGTCCAGCAGCTTAAAGTCGGAGGCCCGGCTCATGTCCACCCCGGTGGCCCCGCTGATGGCGGAGTAGAAGGCCCTCGCCGCCAGGGTGTGGAGGGGGTTCTCCTTCCCACGGCTGACCTTCACCCCCTCGATGACCTGATAGCCGTGCTGCCACAGGCGGTACATATCAATGATCTTCTCCGGCGGGTGCTGGAGGTCGCAGTCCAGCACCACGGCGCAGTCCCCCCGGGCCTGGGCCAGTCCGGCGAAGAGGGCGGCCTCCTTTCCGAAGTTCCGGGAGAATTGGATGCCCCGGACCTGGGGATAGCGGTCCGCCTGCTTCTGGATGGCCTCCCAGGTGTGGTCACGGGAGCCGTCGTTGACAAAAATCAGCTCATGGCGGATGTCCGCCTGGGTGAGCAGGCCGCAGATGACCTCCGCGGCCCGGGGAATGGAGGACTCCTCGTTATAGGCGGGAAGGACCACCGACAGCAGTCCGGTTTTCAATGTCTCCTGCATAGATTATCTCCTCTTCTCATAAGCTAGCTCGTAGCCGGATTTTGGGGTGTACTCCTCCGCCAGCCGCACCACCACCCGGCCGTCCAGAACGCGGACGCTGCCCTGGGCGGGGTAGAGGGGCATGGCCTGGAACTCGGGGGAGCGGGAGAGGGACAGCATGGTCTCCTCCCCCAGCTCCTGGACGGGGGCGCACAGCCACTGCTCCAGGTAGTAGTAAATGTGCTTGTTCAGGGTGAGCACCGTGCCCGAGGGGACGCTGTAGTGGTCCACCTGGGCGAAGCTCTCTACATAGCCCGCCAGCTGCTCCATGGGGACGGCGCCGATGATGGCCGCCTCCATCCCCGGCTCATACCCCGGGCAGTCCTCAATGCGGGCGAGGAGGCGGGTGGCGTAGCTCTGGGTGGCCAGGTGGGCCTGCTGGGCGGCGGCGTAGAGCAGGTTGGTGGTGTTCAGGCAGAAGAGCAGGAGCAGGCCCGCCCACACCGCCATGCCGGGGGCCAGGGCGGAGCGCAGGCCGTCCACACGCCCGGCCAGCAGGAACACCGCCAGATAGACAGAGACGAAGGCGTACTTCATTATAGGGGTGGGGGTGGAGTAGGGGCTGAGGAGCTGGCCCAGGTCCATGCCCAGAGGGAGGAGGGCGGCCAAAAAAAGCACCCCCGCCACACGCCAGGGCTCCCCCCACAGGCCCCGGCTGGACAGCTGGAGGAGCAGGCAGGTCAGCCCCAGAAGGAGGGCGGCCAGGTTCAGGAGGGCGAACCACCCGGTGGCGAAGCCGTCCGCCGCGCCGGGGAGGAAAAAGAACGCGGCCGTTTGCTTATAGCACCGAAAAACCAGCCGGGGCAGCTGTTCCAGAGGGTAGCCGGCGCTGGCCGCGTCCATGCCCAGATAGGACAGCAGCTCCAGGTCCTTGACCCGGAGGAAGATCATGAGAATGCCGTAGTACAGGGCCGCCCCCGCCGCCAGGTAGGCCATGAGGCGCAGGCCCAGCCGGAGGCAGTCCCTGAATTCGGACTCCGGATCCAGTGCTCGGGAGAGCACCGCCAGCAGGGAGAGGGAGACGGCCAGGGCGGCGTACACCTGGTAGATGCCCATGGACACAGCCAGGGCCAGCACCCCCAGCAGCCAGCCCAGCCTCCCCCGCAGGGCCAGCCAGAGGGAGAGCACCGCCAGCAGAATGGACAGACAGTAGGCCGAGGCGGTGAACATATAAAGGAAGGTGTACCCCAGGCAGGGGAACGCGGCCATGACCGCCCCCGCCAGTCCCCCCAGCGCCCGGCTCCGGATGGACAGGAGATCCACCGCCAGAGCGGAGGCCAGGGACAGGAAGAGAAGGGAGAGCAGTCCAATGGCCGCGGGCAGCTGGGTGAAGCCGTTGAGGGCGGAGGCGTAGTGGAGGAACCAACGGCCTGAGACGGTCATCTGCTGTAGGTCGTACATCCGGCTCAGACCGTCGGAGTTGGGGATGAGGTTGGCAAAGGCATAGAGGTGAACCAGATAGCCGGTCACCAGGCAGGCAAGGAAGGCGGCGCGCTGGGCAGGCGGGATTTTTTGCCACAGCCGCCGCCCCTGGGCATCAATGGACATAGAGACCTCCTGTTTGGAAAGAAGTGGGCAGTTTCCCTTATTATAGGCTGTTCCGCTCCATTTTGCAAGGGGGAGATGAGCAGCTTCCCGCCGGCGGAGCAGTCCCTCCAGACATGGTATTTCGTGCCAGAATTGCAAATTGATCCAGAGAAATCTCAACAAAAAATTTGTGGGTGGTTCTGGGAGGATTTTTATGGAAAAAGACGGCGGAAGACTGAAAATGCTGCTATTTTTTGGAGGAAGAGGGAGAACGGAACGATTGTACTGAGAGTTTCCCCGTAAAATTTGGTGAAAACCGCTGTAATATTTGTGAAAATATCCATTGACGGAGACGGGATAAATCTGGTATGCTAAGGACACATCCTAATGAAGAGGGCGGAGGTACGCGATATGTATAGTCAGGAAGCTGTCGTGAACAACCAGGTCGGTCTGCACGCCAGACCCGCTACCTTCTTTATCCAGAAGGCCAATGAGTTTAAGAGCGCGATCTGGGTGGAGAAAGAGGAGCGCAAAGTGAACGCGAAGAGCCTGCTTGGCGTTCTGTCTCTCGGCATCGTGAAGGGCATCCCCATCAAGCTGATTGCAGACGGCCCCGATGAAAAGGAAGCGGTAGAGGCCCTGCACAAGATGATCTCTTCCGACTTTTCCGAGTAAGCATCCAGCTCATGAAAGACGCCGCAACGCGGCGTCTTTTTTGACTTTGTGGTATGAAGAGCGCCGCCTTCAGAGGTCCGGGCGGCGCGGGGAGGGAGGGGAAGCCCGTGACCTTTGACGAGCTGAAGGAGAAGGCCCGCAGCCTGCCCTTGAAGCCGGGCGTCTATATCATGCAGGACGCCAAAAGCACCGTCATCTATGTGGGAAAGGCCAAGGCGCTGAAAAACCGGGTGAGCCAGTATTTTCAGGACTCCGCCTCCCACACCGGGAAGACCCGGGCCATGGTGGCGCAGATCGACCACTTCGATGTCATCATCGCGGACAGCGAGTTTGAGGCCCTGGTGCTGGAGTGCTCCCTCATCAAGCGCCACCAGCCCCGGTACAACATCCTCCTCAAGGACAGCAAGGGATACCCCTATATCCGGCTGTCCAATGAGGCGTACCCCCGGTTTTCCCTGGCCTCCAGGGCGGCGGAGGACGGGGCCCGGTACTTCGGCCCCTACGCCGGCCGCCACAGCACCCAGGGCATCATCGAGGCCCTGCGCGCCGCCCTGCGCCTGCCCTCCTGCAGCAAGCGGTTCCCCCGGGACTGCGGCCGGGAGCGGCCCTGTCTCAACTTCCACATGGGCAAGTGCGACGGCTACTGCAGGGGGGAGGAGCTGAGGGAGCAGCACGGGCAGGCCATCGCCCAGGCGGTATCCCTGCTGGAGGGCAGGTTTAAGGAGGTAAAGCGGGACCTGACCCAGGAGATGGAGCGGGCGGCGGAGGAGCTGCGCTTCGAGCGGGCGGCGGAGCTCCGGGACCGGCTGCGGGCCATCGAGCTGCTGGGCAAACGGCAGAAGGTCATCGCCGGCTCTCTGGCGGACACCGATGTGGCGGGCTTCTTCCGGGGGACGGCCAAGAGCTGCTTTGTGGTCCTCCACTATATGTCCGGGGAGCTGGCGGCCAAGGACTTCGAGCTGCTGGAGACCCCCATGGAGGAGGAAGAGGGGGCGGTGCTCTCCTCCCTGGTCCGGGAGTTTTATGCGGACCGCAGCCGTCTGCCCAAGCAGATCCTGATCCCCTGCGAGCTGCCCGACCAGGTCCCCCTGACCCGGATGCTGTCTGAGCAGGTGGGGTATCGGGTGGAGCTGATTACCCCTCAGCGGGGGGCCAAGATGGACCTCATCAAGCTGGCCAACCAGAACGCCCGGGAGGAGGTGGAGCGGGCCACCACCCGGGAGGAGCGGCGCAATAAGCTGCTGGAGGCCTTGGGGGGGATGCTCAGCCTGGACCGGCCCCCCCGCCGGATGGAGTCCTACGACATCTCCAACACGGGGGCCAGCGACATTGTGGCCTCCATGGTGGTCTATGTGGACGGGAAGCCCCTGAAGCGGGACTACCGGCGGTTCAGGCTCAAGGATATGGAGGGCCCGGACGACTACGCCTCCATGGAGCAGGTGCTCACCCGCCGCTTCCGACGGTATCTGGACGGGGACGAAAAGTTTTCAGAAAAGCCGGACCTGCTCCTGATCGACGGCGGCCATGAGCATGTGAAGGTGGCCGCCCGGGTGCTGGAGGCGATGAGTCTGGACATCCCCGCTTTCGGCATGGTGAAGGATGACCGCCACCGTACCCGGGCGCTGGTCCACCCCGACGGACGGGAGATCGGTATCCAGTCCATCCCGGCGGTCTTCGCCCTCATTGGACAGATCCAGGAGGAGACCCACCGCTTCGCCATCGAATACCACCGGCAGCTCCAGGCGGGACATGTAAAAACCTCGGTTCTGGACAAAATACCCGGGGTGGGGGAGAAGCGCCGGCAGCAGCTCTTGAAGCACTTCAAGACCCTGAAGGCCGTCAAGGGCGCCTCTTTGGAGCAGCTCCAGGAGGTTTTGCCCAAAAATACCGCCCAGGCGGTGTATGACTATTTTCATGGAGAAGAGTGAAACATGGAAGAAAAGAGAGAACACATCATCCGGCTCTGGTTTGACATGTGGCTGCAGGGGACGGATTTGGGTATTGAGGAGATTTTTGCCCCTGACGCGGTCTATACGGAGAGCTGGGGGCCGGAGTACCGGGGGGCGGCGCGGATCAAGCACTGGTTCGAGGAGTGGAACACCCGGGGCAGGGTGCTCCGGTGGGAGATCAGGCAGTATTTCCACACGGACAGCCAGACGGTGGTGGAGTGGTACTTTCAGAACGCCATGGACGGCGGGAGGCCGGAGGCCTTTGAGGGCATGTCCCTGATCCGATGGACGCCGGAGGGGAAAATCTGCGCCCTCAAGGAGTTTGGATGCAACGAGAACCGGTACGACCCATACGCAGACGGCCCGACCCCCCGGTTCCGGGACGAAAAGGCCATGTGGTTCTAGGACACCAACAGGAAAGGAAGAGAAGCTATGCGCATTATCTCAGGCAGCGCCCGGGGGAGAAAGCTGAAGGAGCTCCAGGGGATGGACACCCGGCCCACCACCGACAAGGTGAAGGAATCCCTGTTCAACATCATCCAGTTCGAGCTGGAGGGCCGGCGGGTACTGGACCTGTTCGCGGGGACGGGGCAGCTGGGTCTGGAGGCCCTGTCCCGGGGGGCGGAGGGCTGTGTCTTCGTGGACCAGCGCAGGGAGGCGGCGGCCCTGGTGCGGGAGAATGTGAAGCTGTGCCGCTTTGAGGACCGGGCCCAGGTGGTCCAGGGGGAGGCCCAGACCTTCCTGCGGAGCTGCGGGGAGAGGTTTGACGTGGTCTTTCTGGACCCGCCCTATCACACCGATCTGCTGGAGCAGTGTCTGGAAAAAATCACAAGGTTTGACATTCTGCGGGAACATGGTATAATAGTCTGCGAAAGCAGGGCGGAGTGGTCTATGCCCGAGCTGGCGGCCCCCTATGAGGCGGGGCGGGAGTACCGGTATGGGCAGATCAAGCTGACCGTCTGCCGCCGGAGCGGGAGCGTGAACCGATGAGCACAGCCATCTACCCGGGCAGCTTTGACCCGGTGACGCTGGGACACCTGAATATCATTAAGCGGGCGGCGTCCTGCTTTGACAAGCTGATCGTCTGCGTGATGATTAACTCCAAAAAGACGGGGATGTTTACCCCGGAGGAGCGGGTGGAGCTGCTGCGCCGGTCCACCGGCCGGTTTGCCAATGTGGAGGTGGACTTCTCGGACGAGCTGCTGTCCGCCTACGCCAGACGGCGGCGGGCCAAGGTGGTGGTCAAGGGCCTGCGGGCGGTGTCCGACTTTGAGCAGGAGGTGCAGATGGCGGTCATCAACCGGCATTTGAACCCCAAGCTGGAGACGATGTTTTTGGCCTCCAGCGAAAAATATACCTATCTCAGCTCCACCATTGTCAAGGAGATGGCCAGATACGGGGCCAACCTGGCGGAATTTGTCCCCCGGGAGATTGTGGAGGACGTGAACCGGCGCATGAGAGAGATGGAAGGAAAGGGAGGATAAGGCCATGGCAAGCGGCGTGGAAGAGCTGTTGGATATGCTGTTTGAGATGATCGATGAGGCGAAGAATGCCCCGCTGTCCAGTGAGAAGTGCGTCATTGACCGGGACCAGGCGCTGGACCTGATTGACGATATCCGGACCCAGTTTCCCATGGAGCTGACCGAGGCCCGGAAGATGATGGCCCGCCGGGCGGAGCTGGAGGCGGAGTCCAAGCGGAAGGCGGAGGCGATTGTGAAGTCGGCGGAGGACCGGGCCCGTCAGCTGCTGGCGGAGGACGCGCTGGCGCTCCAGGCCAGGCAGCGGGCCAACGAGATGATGCAGCAGGCGGAGGAGCGCAGCAGGGAGCTGAAGCGCTCGGCCAACGAGTACTGTGAGGACGCCCTCCGCCGTACAGAGGAGGCGGTGGCGGAGGCCTATGACGAGATCAAGAGGTCCCGGGCCCGCTTCCGCGCCGCGGCCAGCGCCATCGCGTCGGGAGGGTCTGCCGCGGGCGGGAGCTCCCGGGCTATCTATGACGCGGCGGCGGACGAGGACTGAGACGCGCCGCACGTGAGAAGACCCCGCCAATTGGAACGCGGACAGAAGAATCAGGGCGTGCCGCAGAGAGGTTTCTGCGGCACGCCCTGCTGATTTATACCGGAGCCCTCAGGACAGAGCGGCCCGGATGCGCTCCACCGCCTCCTGGGTCGCGGAGGTCTCCCCAAAGGCGGTGAGGCGGATATAGCCCTCTCCGCTGGGTCCGAAGCCCGCGCCGGGGGTGGTAGCCACGTGGGCCCGGTCCAGCAGCAGGTCGAAAAACGCCCAGGAGCCCATGTTCTCCGGCGTTTTCAGCCAGATGTAGGGGGCGTTCACCCCGCCGAAGCAGGTGAGTCCGGCGTCGGACAGTTTTTCCCGGATGATGCGGGCGTTGTTCTGGTAGTAGGCGACATTTTCCAAAATCTGGGCGCGGCCCTCGGGGGTGTAGACGGCGGCGGCGCCCCGCTGGACCACGTAGGACACGCCGTTGAACTTGGTGGTCTGGCGGCGGTTCCACAGGCTGTTCAGCTTGACTCCCCCCCGCTCCAGCTCCATGGGGACCACGGTGTAGGCGCAGCGGGTCCCGGTAAAGCCGGCGGTCTTGGAGAAGGAGCGGAACTCAATGGCGCAGGTGCGGGCCCCCTCAATCTCGAAGATGGAGTGGGGGACCTCCTGGCCGGTGATGAAGACCTCATAGGCGGAGTCGTACAGGATGACCGAGCCGTTGGCGTTGGCGTAGTCCACCCAGGTCTTCAGCTGCTCCCGGGTGGCCGCCGCGCCGGTGGGGTTGTTGGGGAAGCAGAGGTAGATGAGGTCTGCCCGCTCCCGGGGCAGGTCGGGGGAGAAGCCGTTGGACTCCACACAGGGCATATAGATGAGCCGGCTCCACTTGCCCAGCTCCGCCTGGAACTCCCCCGCCCGGCCCGCCATGGCGTTGGTGTCCACATAGACGGGGTACACCGGGTCGCACACCGCCACCCGGTTGTCCGTGCCGAAGATGTCCCCGATGCTGCCGCAGTCGCTCTTGGCCCCGTCCGAGACGAAGATCTCCTCCGGCTTGATGTCCATCCCCCGGGCGCGGTAGTCGGATTGGGCGATGGCCTCCCGGAGGAAGGGGTAGCCCTGCTCCGGCCCGTAGCCGTGGAAGCCCGCGGCAGTGCCCATCTCCTCCACCGCGGCGGACATGGCCTGGGTGACAGCGGGGACCAGGGGGCGGGTCACGTCGCCGATGGACAGCTTGGTGATCTGGACCCCGGGGTGGGCGGAGGTGTAGGCGGAAATGCGCCGCGCTACCTCAGAAAACAGGTAGCTGCCAGGCAGTTTCAAAAAGTTTTCATTGATTTGAACCATGGAACTCACTCCTTGATACAGTTGTTCTCCCCATTATCTCCCCTGGAGGGGGGATTGTCAATCGTGGGATTCGCTTGATTTTTCCCCTTGACAAAGGAACATCTTGGGAATAACATGAAACTACTTTGACAGAAAGCGAGGCAACCCATATGGACGCTAAAACCTGTATCCTCACCCGCCGCAGTGTCCGGCAGTTTACCAGCCAGCCCGTCAGCCGCGAGGCGCTGGAGGAGATTGTCTCCCTGGCCGCCTACGCCCCCAGCTGGAAGAACACCCAGATCAGCCGCTATCTCGCCATTGAGGACCCCGCCACACAGCAGGCGGTGATCGACCGGTTCTGTATCGAGGGGGCCTCCAACAACCCGAACATCATCGCCAGCGCGCCGGTGCTGGTGGCCCAGAGCTTTGTAAAGGGGCGCTGCGGCTTCAACCGGGACGGGAGCTTCACCACCGACCGGAAGGAGGGGTGGCAGTACTACGACTGCGGAATCGCCGCCCAGACCTTCTGCTTGGCGGCCCACGAGCTGGGGCTGGCCACCGTCATCATGGGAGTCTTTGACCGGCTGGGGCTTCAGGCCTATCTGGAGCTGCCGGAGGACCAGGAGCTGATGGCCCTGATCGCCCTGGGCTACCCCGCCGCGGTGGGGGATGCGCCCCCCCGGAAGGATGCAGGGACCCTGCTGTCCTACCGCTGAGGAGGGGAAGGCCGTCCCCGTTACAGCCAGTCCGCCACCACATCGGCAACTCCGACCGGTCCCACCCGGTTGTCCACCAGCAGGGTCATCAGCTCGTCAATGCGGGCGGCGCTGCTGGTGATGCCGGGGATGCAGGCGGTGGCTCCATTCTCCTCCGAGACCCGGACGCCGTAGCTCTCGCAGGCAAAACGGGGAGTATCCTCCAGGTCGATGGTGAGAAAATAGTGGAAGACCCGGGGAGCGCCCAGCTGATCCCGGCACCGGCGGGATGCAATTTCCAATTCCTTCATATTGTGCTTCCTCCTATCTTTTCGAGAGAATAAGCACATTATATAGTGTTTCACTGGAGGAGGAAAGAGAAAGATATCGCAGGAATCCCCGTGGTTCGGGACAGTTCGTCCTCGGAGAAATCAATTTGGGCGGAAATCGGTCGCTGGGTGGCGGAACGTGGAGAAAATTTCTAAAAACAGAGGCGGGCCTGTAAAGGGAGTACCTTTACAGGCCCGCGGGCTGTTCAGGGGGAAGGGTCCTTTCATGGACTGGCGGAAGGGGAACCGCGTTACAGCTTAAAATCCTCCTCCGCCAGCCCGAAGGAGTTCAGCCTGGCGGGACGGGGAGGCACGCGCTTCAGCGGGTCGTAGCGGAACGCCCGGCAGCTGGAGCCGGCGGACATGACCCCCTTCTTGGGGCAGACCACCTGATCAAGGTCCAGCGCCCGGCCCAGGGCACAGTAGGCGCAGCGGGGTTCGATGGATGATTGAAACAGCTTCATGGCGGAGCTCGCCCTCCTTTGAGGACCATTATACTATAGTCCGCCGGTTTTTTCCACTGCTTTTTTTCACCATATAGACGGCCAGAGCCAGGAAGAACAGCCACATCCCCCAGGCCGCGGCGGCGGAGATGGTCAGGGCGCGCTGGAAGTCCAGCTGGGCGATGGTCTCGGTCTGCTGGGCCAGGTAGAGGGAGACGGGGAGCTCCAGGGGCAGGAGCCGGACCAGGGCGGCGGTGAGGAGGGCGGACAGTCCCCCGTGGAGGAGCTTTCCGGCCACGTAGGTCCTCATGGACAGGCCGCTGTCTCCCAGGAAGGCCAGCACCTGACAGTGGACCGAGACCCCCGCCCAGCCCAGCATGAAGGCGGCCATGGACAGCCGTCCGGACAGGGAGCCGCCAGTGAGGGAGGTCACCCCGGAGGACACCTCCAGCAGGCCGGTGAGCAGCCGCTCCGCCCAGCTCCGGGTCAGCCCCAGGGGGGAGAGGAGGGCGCACAGCAGGCGGGAGAGGAGGTCCAAAATCCCCGCCCGGGCCAGCACCCGGAGGAGAACGGTGAAAAACAGAATGAAGGCGCAGATGTGGAGGGTGGATTGGAGCGCCCCCGTGACCGACCGGGTGAAGGCGGCGGGAAAGCTGGCGGTTTGAAAGTGGGGGGCGCGTCCCTTGGCGCGGGGGCGGTCTCCGGGCCGGTAGAAGCGGAACAGGACGCCCACCGCCAGAGAGGCCAGCAGGTGGGTGAGGCAGAGGAGCAGTCCCAGCCGTCCGCTGCCGAAGACTCCCGCCCCCACCACCCCCAAGATGAAGGCGGGACCGCTGTTGTTGCAAAAAGCCAAAAGCCGCTCCGCCTCGGTCCGGGAGCACTGGCCGTTCTCGTACAGCTGGATGGCGGTGCGGGCCCCCACCGGGTAGCCGCCTATAAATCCCAGCGCCAGTGCCGCGGCGCAGGACCCGCTGACCCGGAAGAGAGGGACCATAATTGGTTCCAGCAGCTTGCCCAGGTAGCGGGACATGCCCAGCTCCACCACCAGAGAGGACAGCACGAAGAAGGGAAACAGTGAGGGGAGAATCACATTGCCGCACAGCCGGATGCCGTCCCGCATGGCCTCCATGGTCAGCTCGGGCCACAGCACCAGAGCCGCCGCCCCGCCCAGCAGAGCGATGCCTAAAATCAGGTCCCGATACCGGGCTTTTGCCCAAATGCGTCCCACTGTTGCCACCTCCGGAGATTTTGGGTTCGGCCTCCGCCCCCAAAGCAGAGAGCGGAGACCAAACGTAATTTGGGATGAGGAGCCCCATGTCAGAACTTTATGCGGCGGCAGGAGAGAACATGACGGGAAAGGCTGCGCGAAAAATTTTGAAAAGTTATTGCAATTTCTGCGGCTGGCACATATAATAAGTAAAATCGCAGTTTCGAGGGCGACAATATTTCTTACAGGATATTGGAGTATGGCGGTGTGTTTGGAGGTAGTCAGAGTGCGTTTAAAAAAGGAAACCCAAAGTACGTTGGAGCGCATTATTGGGAAATCAATTGATGAGCTATCCCATATGGACGCCCAGGAAGAAATCAGGTTTGTGGAAAGCAAAACAAAGAAACCGCTGGTGTTTTCAAAAATAGTCGATTCCCGTATGCGTGGCCGGGGAAGCCCTTATATCATTCGCAGAAGGTTCTGTACGATGGCAGATGTAGATAAAAAGATTTTGGAGCTGAAATGAATGGACATGCTGCATAATGTAGACAGTTCTTTTTTGGGACAGCATTATGAGGAATTGAATGAAATATTTGCGACATACCTTAATGTCATAAATCCGTTCATTGTTCAATTTGAAATACTCAGAAATGAGTTTCCTGTTGAACTGCAAAATGAGATTCGGGCAATGTATGGGCATCTTTCCCGGGCAGCTTTGGCAGAGAATGAAGAGGATGTACAAAGAAACATCCAAAAAATAAAATCGCATACCAAACGGGCAGTCCTTGATTGCTATAAGTACAGCTGTATCATTTTTACCGATCACTATACAGATTTTTTTGAGCGGTACAAAGGTGTGGATTTGTCTTACCTGGATAACGGAACCTTTTTACATGAAATACATAGTCTCCGTAAAACTGCAAGTGACAAATTGAGAGGCGCAAAGAGGGCGGAAACGTCAAATATTTCTGAGCAGGAGCTCTTCGATTTATATGAAGATGCCTATAATTGTTTTGGAAACTTGGACAAAAGACTACAGGAAGTGGAGGAATCAGCGACATTTCTCAAACATAGAGCAACAAAGAAAGACCATTTAGCAGTGCTGTCGTTTGTAATTGGTATCATAGGCACGATTGCTGGAATTATTGGAATAGCGATAGCTTTGCTGTAGGGGCACGACAAGTCGTGTCCCTACAAATTTTTATGAAAGGATCTGCATTTTTTCCAGCAGGGAGCAGAATTCTTCCTCCGCCTCGGTAAAGCGCAGCGCTAAGATACTGCACATCTGCGAAGCCTCTACCGCCTCCTGAGAGGACAACCCGAATTGCTCGACTGCCCGATCCAGCCCAATCTGCGCCAGGCGAAATTCGACACCCAGTGTAGAAAGCTGCTGTCCGAGCGCTTGAAGTTTTTGTTTTTCTGTTTTCATCATTTTTCCCCCTTTTTCTTATTTTACTACTATATAACTGTTTTGTCTACTGTGTCGGGTTAATTTTTACTACAGTAGGGGGTAAAATTCTCCCATAGGGGGGATTGCGTGCAAAAGAAGAAACAAGAGCTGCTGCTCGGGATTGGAAAACGTATTGTGGAAAAGCGCCTGCAATTGGGATGGAGTCAGGAGGCATTGGCGGAACTGGCGGGAATATCCCAAAAAACAGTCAGTACTGCGGAACAGGGGCAAAAGGCGCTGAGGGCGGAAAATATCATTGCAATCAGCAGGGCGCTGAACATGGATATTGAATTTATGCTCACGGGGCGGCATAGCTCAGCCAGCATCTGGGAGGACGCCCGGCTGAAGGAACTGAACACGGAACAGCAAAACGCATTGAAGAAAATCATTGACGCGTTTCTGTCGGTCTGCTGAGGAAGAAGTTTTGAAGCGGGTGAAATTGATTTCCCGACAGGGGATGAACGCAGAATTGACAACATAGTTCTGTTTTGCTATACTAAACAAAAAGGACAGTGTAAATGCGGTACGAAGCGGAAGGAGGTAACGGATATGATGCGGATTTCATTGACAGAGCTTGAAACGGACGCTGGGAAATTTGTTACGATGGCAAATGAACAGGACATTTTTATTACCAGAGAGGGGAAAATAGTCGCTAAATTGGTTACGGCCAAAGCGGACAAGGTGGCTGCTGCAAAAAGGATGTTCACGATGCTCCCGAAGGGGACGGATGTAGATATCAGTAAGATCAGAGAGGAGCGCCTGCAATGAGGGTGGTCTTTGACACAAATGTCATCCTGGATGCTGTTTTGGAGCGGGCTGATTATAAATCGGCGCAGGCGCTTGTTCTGGCTGCCGCCGCTGATCAAATTGACGGTGTAATCACAGCCAACAGCATAACGGACATTTATTATATCGCCAGAAAATTCATAGGAGACCAAGGCGCCAGGCAGATGGTTGCCAACGTCCTTACGGTGTTCGATATAGCCGAAGTGAATGGGGAGATATGTGCTATGGCTCTGAATGTCCCCATGAGCGACTATGAGGATGCGGTATTGGCTGTCTGTGCCAAAGAGGAAGGGAGCGATTATATTGCTACCAGCGATAAGAAATTCATAGAGACAGAGAATTTGGTCCCTGCGAAACATCCCAATGAATTGCTGGAGCTTTTAGGCATGTAGCCGCTGTTCCTATATGGGGTATGGCGGAGTTGTTTCCCCGCATATCGGCAAGCAGCACAAACAATGAAAGGGATTTTACCCACCGCCAGGAAAAAATCCTGGCGATTTTCTTTCTCAAAACGGCAAGAAAACAATTGCAGGAAGGGAAAATATACAGTATAATAGGCGGGAATGAAAGGGGGCGGAAGCCATAGAGCAGCACGAGATCACCCAGACGGGGCCGCTGCTGGACGAGCACGGCAACCTGCGGGAACCGGGATACGCCAGAAAGCCGCTGCCCATCTACGAGCGGCACAAGGCAAAGGGCGGGCCGCTGCGGATCAAGGAGTGGGACTACTACCTGGTGATGAACGGCCAGTGCGCCCTGGGCCTGACCATTGCGGACAACAGCTATATGGGGCTGGACTCCATTTCTCTGATAGATTTTTGGGAGAAGAGGCAGACCACCCGGAGCCCTGTCCGCCTCCTGCCCATGGGGAGCACCGGGATGCCATGCAGTTCCCAAAAGGGGGACAGCGCCACCCGGGGCAAGGGGTACTCCCTCCTCTTCCGGCGGGAGGAGGACCGGCGGCTGCTCTACGCCCACATGGAAAATTTTGAGGGGAAGGACGGCCTGGACGCCTATCTGGAGCTCACCGGCGAGCCGGAGGAGTCCATGGTCATCTGCACCCCCTTCGACAAGCCGGGGCACTTTTACTTCAATCAGAAAATCAACTGCCTGCGGGCCAAGGGCAAGGTGACCTTGGGGGAGCGGGAGTATATGTTTGACCCCGCCGACTCCTTCGGGGTGCTGGACTGGAGCCGGGGGGTGTGGACCTACCGCAGTACCTGTTACTGGGCCTCCGCCTCCGGTCTGGTGGACGGGGTCCCCTTCGGGCTGAACCTGGGCTACGGCTTTGGAAATACCGCCGCCGCCACCGAAAATATGCTTTTCTATGACGGAAAGGCCCATAAGCTGGACAAGGTGCGCTTCCGTATCCCGGGCCGGAAGAGAAAGCGCCGGTATCTGGACCTTTGGGAGATCACCAGCGGGGACGGCCGGCTGGAGCTGGAGTTCAAGCCCCTCCTGGAGCGTAACTCCTGTACCGGCCTGGGGCCCCTCCGGTCGAATCAGCACCAGATTTTCGGGCACTTCACCGGCTTGGTGGTGCTGGACAGCGGGGAGGAGCTCTTCCTCAAGGACCTGCTGGGCTTTGCAGAGGAAGTGGAAAACCGATGGTGAGAGAGGACAGCGAGCAGACGCGCACAGTGGACACCCCCCAGGGACCGCTGACCTACGTCTTGGTCCGCAAGCCGGTGAAAAATTTGAATCTGCGGGTGTGCTTCGGGGAAAAGATCATGGTCTCCATCCCCCGGCGCTGCTCTGTGGAGCGGGCGGACGATTTTGTCCGGGAGAAGAGCGGCTGGGTCTGGGACATCCTCCACCGCCAGGAGTCCCGGCGTGAGATATCCCTCCCCTCCGTGTCCCCCGAGGAGTGCGGCCGGCTGCTGCGGGAGGCGCTGCTCCGGGTCTATCCCCTGGTGGAGCCCTTGGGGGTGGCCTTCCCGGTGCTGAAGCTGCGCCTGCTGAAAAGCCAGTGGGGGAACTGCCACTGGAACCGGGGCTACATCACCCTAAATACCGCTCTGGCCCGGTGTCCCGAGGAGCTGCGGGACTATGTGGCCCTCCACGAGCTGCTCCACTTCCTCCACCACGACCATGGGTCGGGGTTTTACGCCAAAATGGACGCCCTCATGCCCGACTGGCGGACGAGGAGGCAGGCGCTGCAGGACTGCGGCAAAGCGCTGGATCAAGAGACATAAGGAGAGAAGCTTCCATGAAACATCTTTGCCGCTGCCGCCATGCTGGGGGTTGGGCGTGCCATCGCCCTGGTCAACCGCTTGTGCAAGGAGAAGATGTGCGCCGCCGCCGGTCTGGGCGAGGCGGCGGAGAGAAAGAGGTGACAGCGTATGGCATACCGGCCGTTGGCGGATGAGATACGTCCCCAGGATCTGGACGAGGTGGTGGGGCAGGGGCACATTTTGGGAAAAAACGGTCTGCTCCGCCGCATTGTGGAGGGGGGCAATGTCCCCAACCTGATCTTCTACGGCCCCTCCGGAACGGGGAAGACCACCGTGGCAAATATCATCGCCCAGAGGACCAACCGGCCCCTCCACCGGCTCAACGCCACCACCGCCTCCATCTCGGACATCAAGGACATCATGGCGGACATCGGGACCCTGCTGGCCCCGGAGGGGGTGCTCCTCTACCTGGACGAGATCCAGTATTTTAACAAAAAACAGCAGCAGTCCCTCTTGGAGTTTATGGAGGACGGCCGTATTACCCTCATCGCCTCCACCACGGAAAACCCCTTCTTTGCGGTCTTTGGGGCGGTGCTCTCCCGGGCCAGCGTTTTCGAGTTCAAGCAGATCACCGCCCGGGAGGTGCTCCCCGCCATCGACCGGGGCATCGCCCTCATGTCGGCGCGGCTGGGGGCGGAGGTCCGGTGTCAGGAGGGGGTCCGGGAGCACATCGCCGCCGCCTGCGGAGGGGACGTGCGCAAGGCCATGAACGCTGTGGAGCTTCTCCTCACCGCCGCCCGCCGGGAGGAGAGCGCCCTGCTGGTCACCCTGGAGGACGCCAAAACCGCCGCGCAGAAGTCCGCCATGCGCTACGACCGGGAGGGGGACGCCCACTTTGACATCGCCTCCGCCCTGATGAAGTCCCTGCGGGGGTCCGACCCGGACGCGGCGCTGCACTACCTGGCCCGTCTGCTGGAGGCGGGGGACCTGATTACCGCCGTCCGGAGAATTCTTTGCTCCGCCAGCGAGGACATCGGCCTGGCCTACCCCATGGCGGTCCCCATTGTCAAGGCCTGCGTGGACAGCGCCCTCCAGCTGGGCCTGCCCGAGGCCAGACTCCCTCTGGCGGAGGCGGTTATTCTGCTGGCCACCGCCCCCAAGTCCAACTCCGCCTGTATGGCCATCGACGCCGCCCTGTCCGACGTGCGGGCGGGCCGGACAGGGAGCATCCCCCGGGAGCTGCAAAACGTCCACGCAGACTCCGCCGGACAGGAGCGGGAGCAGGGCTATCAGTACCCCCACGCCTTCCCCCGCCACTGGGTGCGGCAGCAGTACCTGCCCGATGAGCTGGCGGGGACCCGCTACTACCAGTACGGGGACAACAAGACGGAGCAGGCCGCCCGGAGGTACTGGGAGGAGATCAAGGGCCAGGAATAAAAGAAAAACGAAGTTTTCAAAAAGTTCTTTTCGGTTCGGTTTCTTTCAAGAAAAGGAACAAAAAAGAGCACACAGGAGAGATAGAGATGGAACTGTCAGAGCTGACCCACATATGGCTGATCGTCTGCCCGCTGGTCTTTTTAGGGGGGATCATTGACGCGGTGGCGGGGGGCGGAGGGCTGATTACCCTGCCCGCCTACCTGCTGGCCGGCCTGCCCGCCCACCTGGCCTCGGGGACCAACAAGTGCGGCAACGCATTCGGGACCTTCCTGTCCACCGGGCGGTTTTTGAAGCGGGGAGACGTGCATCTGCCCAGCGCCCTGGCCGGAGCCGCCGGAGCGCTGGCGGGGGCCTGGGCCGGGGTGCGGCTCAACCTCATCATGCCGGAGCAGATGCTGTACTATGTCATGCTGGCAGTCGTCCCGGTGATGGCGGTCTTCCTGCTGCTGAAGCGGGATTTTGGCGGGGCAAACCGCTCCTCGGAGTTCAGCCGGCTCCAGCTGCTGGCTATGGCCCTGGGCATCGGGCTGGTCATTGGGGCCTATGACGGCTTCTTCGGCCCTGGAGCTGGGACCTTCCTCATGCTGGCCTTTACCGGTCTGTGCAGATTCGACCTGCTCACCGCCTCGGGGAATACCAAGGTGGCAAACTCCGCCAGCAACCTGGCCTCCCTTGTCACCTTCGGCCTGGCGGGGCAGGTGATGTGGACAGTGGGCATCCCCGCCGCCCTGTGCGGGATTGCGGGGAATTACCTGGGCTCCGGCCTGGCCCTCAGGGGGGGCGCGAAGATTATCCGGCCTATGTTTTTTGTGGTGCTCCTCCTGCTGGTCGCCCGGCTGGTCTACGGCTTGACGGTGGGCTGAGGGACGCGCCGGAAGTCAAACCATCAGGTGGCCGGCTAAGGAAATATGGAAATTGAAAGTGTTGACAAATCCGACTTTTTTCGCTATAGTGAAGTTATCATTTGGTGCAAAGAAGGAGTACATATGACGCTGGAGGCGCAGGAATACTATAACATCGCCGCATGGTTAAAAGAAAAGGTCGGTTATCATGACAGGGCAAAACTACCATCGGTCAAACGCAGACAAATTCTTTGCGGAGAAGTGTGGTATTGTGATTTAGGATATAATGTTGGCACAGAAAAGAATAAGACACGTCCTGTACTTGTTGTTTCCAATAATCGTATCAACCGGGCAGAAAAGGTTGTTGTTATTTGCATAACGGATGCCAGAGGAAAATTGAACGCCAATCATCTGCCTGCGCAGGATTCGTGGTTTCTTTTGTACTCCAATACAACTGACCCCAATAAAATGATATATCCCGGGCGGCTGATTCCCCAGCAAATGTGTTCCTATTCTTTTTTAGACAAGGACAGTATGGTGCAATGCGAGGAAATTCGCGCTGTAAGCAAAGCAAGGTTTGATATGTCCAGAGGGTGTATTGGGCGGTTAGAGCCTGGAGATCTTGCGCTGCTGAAAAATAAATTCAGACGAGCTTTCGATTTTTGATTGACAAACAGAATATTTTCGCGTATAATGAACATATCCTAGATTAAGTCTCACGCCTGAATTTTTGGGATACAGTGAGTACAAAATTTTGTTTCAAGGGAGCCGTATGACCGCAAGGTATAGCTTCCGGAGGCTCCCTGGTTTTCCAGGGAGTTTTTCCTGTTTTGAGCAAAATCCTTTGTTCGTTGAGAAAAGAGAACACGCCGTCTGTGTCGCCAGGAAAGTTTCACCTCTCCCCCTCATACAGATAGGGGAGAGGTGATTTTTATGGAGCGGAAACAGCGCCGTCCCAGTCTGATGGAGCGGACGGCGAAGCTCTTCGATCTGCCCGCGGACGCGCTGGCCGGCCTGCCCAGGCTGGAGCTGGTGGGGGACGGGGAGCTGCGCCTGGAAAATCATAAGGGCATTCTGGCCTATGGCTCGGAGGAGATCCATGTCAGCACGGGGGTTTTTCTGGTGAAAATTACCGGGCAGGGGCTGGAGCTGCGGGCCATGACCGGTCTGGAGCTGCTGATTACCGGAGTCATCCGGCAGATCACGCTGGAGTAGGGAGGGCAGTATGGGACGGCTGATGAACTATCTGCGGGGGATGGCCCAGGTCCGGGCGGAGGGCCCCTTTCCCGAGCGGCTGATCAATCTGTGCGCCCAGGAGGGGGTGGAGTTCTGGGGGGTGGAGTGGCTGGACGGGCACACCTTCACCATGCTGACCCGCCGCCGCACGCTGGACCGGCTGGAGGAGCTGGCGGAGCGGGGAGGCTGCACCGTAGCGCTGGAGTCCAGGCGGGGACTGCCCGACTTCCTGGCCCGGTTCCGCACCCGGTACGCCTTTCTCGCTGGGCTGGCCATCGCCCTGTGCGCGGTGGGGGTGCTGTCCCGGTTCGTCTTGGTCATCGAGGTGACGGGCAACCAAAAGGTCCCCACCGCCGTCATTTTGAACCAGCTGCGGCAGCTGGGGGTGCGGCCCGGGGTGTACGGACCCAGTCTGGACCGCCGGCAGCTGGCCCAGGAGGCGCTGCTGGGGCTGGAGGAGCTGTCCTGGATGGGAATCAACCTCTACGGGACCCGGCTGGAGGTCATCGTCCGGGAGCCGGTGGACAGCCCGGAACGGCTGGAGGAGGGCGGTTATTTTGATGTGGCGGCCCGGGGCGGCGGCATGATTCTCCGGGTGGAGGCGGAGCAGGGGGAGGCCCAGGTCCAGGAGGGGGACACGGTGGTGGAGGGGGACATCCTCATCTCCGGCGTGGTCTCCATTCAGCCCCCCAAGTACAGCGATCTGCCCGTCCGCTACTACCAGACCCACGCCCGGGGGCGGGTCTGGGCCCGGACATGGCGCACTCTGACCGCGTCTATTCCGCTGGAGGCCCAGGTGAAGGAGCTCACCGGTGCGGAAAAGAACCGGTGGTCCCTGATTTTTTTTGGAAAGCGCATTGAAATTTTTGGAAACAGTAGCATTTCATGGCCCTTTTATGATAAAATAACCACGGTACACCAGGCGGCTCTGCCCGGAGGCCAGGCGCTGCCCCTGTCCCTGAGCCGGGAGCGCCTGCGGGAGTACAAGACCCGCGCCGTCCCGGTGGACGAGGGAGCGGCCCAGGCGCTGCTGGAGGAGGAGCTTCTGAAGCAGCTGGCCGGCCTCATCGGCGAGGAGGGGGAGGTGGAGTCCACCCGCTTCGACGCCCAGGTGGAGGGGGGCGCGCTCCAGGTGACCCTGACCGCCGAGTGCAGGGAGGAGATCGGCCGGGAGCAGCCGGGAGTTCAGCAGCTCCCCCAGCCTCCGGAGGAACCCGGCAGCGGGAATTGAGCAGATCAAGGAGAGTTTTACCAATGACAGAACAGACCATCAGCTTGGAACGTCTGGAGGAGACCATTGATGTCTTTGGCTCCTTTGACGAGAACATTCGGATTATTGAGCGGGAGCTGGGGGTGACGGCGGTGAGCCGGGACTCCATGCTCAAGGTGGCGGGGGAGGACCCGGAGGGGGTGATGCACGCGGTCAAGGCCATTGAGAGCCTGATGACCCTGGCCTCCAAGGGGGAGAGCATCCAGGAGCAGAATGTGCGCTATATTGTCCAGCTGGTCCGGGAGGGCAGGGAGAGCCAGATTGAACAGCTGGCGGGGGATGTGCTGTGCGTCACCGCCAAGGGAAAGCCCATCAAGGCCAAGACCCTGGGGCAGAAGAAGTATGTGGAGGCCATCCGGGACAGCGTGGTCACCCTGGGCATCGGCCCCGCCGGAACGGGGAAGACCTATCTGGCCGTGGCCGCCGCCGTGGCCGCCTTCCGGGCCAAGGAGGTCAACCGCATCATCCTCACCCGCCCGGCGGTGGAGGCGGGGGAGCGGCTGGGCTTCCTCCCCGGGGACCTGCAATCCAAGGTGGACCCCTATCTGCGCCCCCTGTACGACGCCCTGTTTGAGATGCTGGGCCCCGAGACCTACCAAAAATACCTGGAGCGGGGGAATATTGAGGTGGCCCCCCTGGCCTACATGCGGGGACGCACCCTGGACGACTCCTTCATCATCCTGGACGAGGCCCAGAACACCAGCCGGGAGCAGATGAAAATGTTCCTCACCCGGCTGGGCTTCGGGTCGAAGATCGTCATTACCGGGGACATCACCCAGATCGACCTGCCGGCGGACAAGGTGTCCGGCCTGCGGGAGGCGATGCGGGTGCTCAAGGGGGTGGAGGGCATCTCAATCCTGCGGCTCAGCGAGTCCGACGTGGTCCGCCACGCCCTGGTCCAGCGGATCATCAAGGCATATGAGGTGGACGAGGAGCGCCGGAATAAGAAGAAATAGAGGCTGGAGCCCTCCCGGACAGGCGCGGGACCGCTGAAGTTTCAGCCGGAGCCCTCGCCCTGGGCATCAGCCGATTGCGGCTGGTCAAGAGGGGAAAGCATGATTTTAAAGGAGCAGTAAACCAATGATACAAGAGACCAAGCGATTTTTATCCTATATCTGTCCGCACTGCCTCCAGTCGGTGATTGTGGAGCGGGATCTGTTTTCGCTGGCGGCGGCCTCCACGGCGCATATCCAGTGCCCCTGCGGAAAGTCAGAGCTGACGGTGGAGTTCCAGCCCAACCGGGTACGGCTTACCGTGCCCTGCCTGTTCTGCGGGCGGGAGCACAGCGTGTCCTGCTCCACCAAGGCGTTTATTCGGGAAAAGGCGCTGGCGTTCTCCTGCGCGGCCTCCGGGCTGGACTGCTGCTACGCGGGGGAGGAGGGGCCGGTCTACGCCGCTACCGCCCGGCTGGAGCAGGCGGTGGACAAGCTGGGAGAAGACGCCGGGGACCAGGAGGCTTTTTTGGACGGGACCATCATGGAGGAGATTTTGTCCGAGCTGCGTGACATTGCCGCCCAGGGGAGGATATCCTGCACCTGCGGCAGCCAGCGGTGGGGCTTTCAGGTCAATTTCAGCTCGGTGGACCTGTTCTGCCAGGACTGCGGGGCCCAGATGCGCATTCCCGCCGCCACCGCGGACGACCTGGACGACCTGTGCTGCAAGAGCAGAATTTTGATTCACGGGAGGGAACAGTCATGAGCTTATTCTATGAGCATACCGTCCGGCTCACCGGCCTGGACGTGGACGGGCGGGGGATCTGCAAGGCGTCCGCCCTGCTCAACTATCTGCAAATCGCGGCCACTCTGGCGGCGGAGGAGGGGGGCTTTGGCCGGGATGTCCTCATCCAGCGCTATGGGGCCTTCTGGATGCTGGCCCGCTCCTGGTTTCGTCTGGGGCGGCCCCTGGGGTATGAGGAGCCGGTCACCATCCGCACCTGGCACCGGGGAAGCCGGGGGGCCATGATGTACCGGGACTACGACATCCTGTCCGGCGGGGAGCTGGTGGGGGAGTCGGTGTCCGCCTGGGTGCTGGCCGGGCTGGAGAGCCGGAAGCTGGTGCGTCTGGGGGATATCACCGAGCTGAGCCGGACGGATGGCGGCACGCTGTGCAAGACCATGACCCTGGCCAAGCTCCGCCGTCCGGACGCCCTCCGGGAGGCGGAGCGGAGGAAAATGCGCTACAGCGACACCGATGTCAACGGCCACGTGAACAACACCCGGTACGCCGATTTCGCCTGCGACGCCGTGGAGATGGAGGACCTGGCCCCGGACCGCTTCCTGGCCGAAATGCAGATCGGCTATCTGGCGGAGTGCCTGCCCGGAGAGACCCTGCTCCTCCAGGTGGGGGAGCAGGGGGACCGCCGCTATGTCCGGGGGGTGGACAAGGAGGAAAAACCCCGCTTTGAGGCCGCGCTGTTTTTTGGAGAAATACTTGACAAAATTCCGTAGGGGCGTATATAATAAATCTAATACATTCCTGTACCGCTGGATAAAAATGTAAAGGAGAAGTGGAATTATGGTGAATCAGGACACCTCCCAAAAATTCGTCAAGCAGGGCCTCACCTTTGACGATGTGCTGCTCATCCCCGCCGCCAGTGACGTGCTGCCCGCCGATATCGACCTGAAAACCAGCCTGACCAAAAAGATCAAGCTGAATATCCCCCTCATCAGCGCCGCCATGGACACCGTGACCGAGTACCGTATGGCCATTGCCATCGCCCGGGAGGGTGGCATCGGCATCATCCACAAAAATATGTCCATCAGCCAGCAGGCGGAACAGGTGGACATGGTGAAGCGCAGCGAGAACGGCGTCATCACCAATCCCTTCTGGCTCGCCCCCGGACACACCCTCCAGGAGGCGGACGAGCTGATGGCCAAGTTCCGCATCTCCGGCGTGCCCATCTGCGACAACGGTAAGCTCATCGGCATCATCACCAACCGGGACATGAAGTTTGAGCGGGATATGTCCCAGCTCATTGACAACGTAATGACCAAGGATAACCTGGTCACCGCCCCCGAGGGGACCACCCTGGTGGAGGCCCGGGAGATTTTGCGCCGGCACAAGATCGAAAAGCTGCCCATCGTGGACAGCGAGTTCCGTCTGAAGGGCCTGATTACCATTAAGGACATCGAAAAGGCGGAGGTCTATCCCAACTCCGCCCGGGACGAGAAGGGCCGCCTGCTGGTGGGCGCCGCCATCGGAGCCACCTCCGACGTGCTGGACCGGGTGGCCGCCCTCACCGAGGCAGGGGCGGATGTGCTGGCCCTGGACTCCGCCCACGGCCACACCCAGAACGTGCTGGAGACGGTCAAGCGGGTCAAGGCCCTGTACCCCGATGTGCAGCTCATCGCCGGCAACGTGGCCACTGCCGAGGGCTGCCGCGCCCTCATCGAGGCGGGGGCGGACTGCGTAAAAATCGGCATCGGCCCCGGCTCCATCTGTACCACCCGGGTGGTGGCGGGCATCGGCGTGCCCCAGATTACCGCCATCTATGACGCCGCCTGCGTGGCCGCCCAGTACGGCATCCCCATCATTGCCGACGGCGGCGTGAAGTTCTCCGGGGACATCGCCAAGGCCATCGCCGCCGGAGGGGACGTGGTCATGCTGGGCTCTCTGCTGGCCGGGTGCGAGGAGTCCCCCGGGGAGACCGAGATCTTCCAGGGCCGCAGCTTCAAGGTCTATCGGGGCATGGGTTCCCTGGCCGCCATGAACAAGGGCTCCAAGGACCGCTACTTCCAGGAGTCCAACAAAAAGCTGGTCCCCGAGGGAGTGGAGGGCCGCGTCCCCTACAAGGGAGGAGTGAGCGAGACCATCTACCAGCTCATGGGCGGTCTGCGGGCCGGGATGGGCTACACCGGCTGCCACAACATCGGCGAGCTGCACACCAAGGCGCAGTTTATGCAGATCACCGCCGCCGGACTCCGGGAGTCCCACCCCCACGACATCTACATCACGAAGGAGGCCCCCAACTACACCATCAGCCCCAACTAAACCTCTGGACGCTGTGCAGGCGCTGCTGCCAGTATGACCTGTATCTCGACACATGTAAGTAAGCACAAGAATCATAACAAAAGGAAAGTATAATCTGTTTTTCTCTAAGCCAGGTGAAAGCCTGGCTTAGAGTTTTCCTGCGGAGGGAAGGGCTGCCCCCTGCAAAAGGGCTGCGGAGGACGCAAAACGCCGGGCGGCAAGGAGCAGAGGAAAGTGAAGCGGAAGTTTCGCCGGACTGTTCAAAAAACGGCTGCCGGGACACATCGCTCTTGACATGGGGCAAAAAAAGCCGTATTATATTCTTATAGTATTTATAATAATGGAAAACAGCCCCCAACCGGCTTGAGCCGGTGAGGATAGCAGCGTATGCTGAAAAATGAAAAGGAGTGTTTCGTATGAGCTCTCGAATTGATTTCCTGTATCTGGATGAGCCCTCTATGGTCAAGGCCGGCGTCACCGACATGCACGCCTGTGTGGACAGCATGGAGGAGGTTTACCGCCTGATGGGTCAGGGGGACTATGTCATGGGCGGGAAGAACCACAACTCCCATGGCGTGAAGATTATTTTCCCCAAGGAGTCTCAGTTCCCCAATATGCCGGTGGATGGCCCGGACCGCCGCTTCATGGCGATGGTGGCCTATATTGGCGGGCGCTTCAATATCGCCGGGGAGAAGTGGTACGGCTCCAACATTGCCAACCGGGAGAAGGGCCTGCCCCGCTCCATCCTGATGGTGATGCTCAACGACGCGGTGACTGGAGCTCCGGTGGCGCTGATGTCCGGGAACCTGATCAGCTCGGTGCGGACGGGCGCGATTCCCGGCGTGGGAGCCCGCCACCTGGCCCGGAAGGACTCCAAGGTCTGTGCCCTCATCGGCGCCGGCGTCATCAGCCGGACCTGCTTTATGAGCCTGATTGATGTGTGTACCCAGCTGGACACGGTGAAAATCTTTGACGTGTTCCCCGCCACCGCCGAGAAGCTGGCCGCCTTTATCAAGGAGAAGTACCCCCAGATCAAAACCATCGAGCTGGTGAACAGCGTGGAGGAGGCGGTCCGGGACGCGGATGTCATCAACTCCGCCACCTCCGGCAAGGATCTGCCCTACATCAACGAGAAGTGGCTGAAGCCCGGGGCCTATGTCTCTCTGCCCGCCGGCATCAATCTGGACCAGGATTTCGTCCTGAACCGCGCCCGCCGGGTGGTGGACAACTGGAAGATGTATGAGGCCTGGGCCGAGGAGCTGCCCTACCCCTGGCATCCCTCTCTGGAGCTCATCGGCGGCTACTATCTGGACTGGGTCAAGGATGGCAGTATGACAGTAGACCAGATTGAGAATCTGGGCGACATCATCAACGGCAAAATCCCCGGCCGCCAGAGCGAAGATGAGATCATTCTCTTCGGCATGGGCGGCCTGCCTGTGTACGACGTGGCTTGGGGCAAGGAAATTTATGACAACGCCGTTAAGATGGGCTTGGGAGTCAGCCTGAATCTGTGGGACACCCCCTATCTGTACTAAGCGTAAAAAAATGCGCGGGGCTGTGACCGTTGGGTCACAGCCCCGCCGCTTGAAAAAGTATGTGGCGCGGCGGTCAGCCGGGTCACTGCTTTTGTTCCAGGGGGTTCCATTTTTCATAGATGACCTGGTTGATGCCCTGCGCGATGGTGGTCAGACTGTCGGTGTCGTGGAGGACGGACAGCCCCCGGGCCAGCACCATGCCGGACCGCTGATGCAGGGCGTGCATGACATACGGGAGCATGGTGTCATAGGTCTCCAGAGCGCTCCCGCCCAGGTAAATGACGGCGGGGTCAAAGAGGTTGGCCAGAATGGACAGCAGCTCCCCCAGCTTGCGCCCCCGGTCCTGGAGCAGGCGCTGCTTCTCCCGCTCGTCTAAGGCGGGGAAATGAAGGATATCCATCCCGCGCTGGGACAGGTCATTTTCAATGCAGCCCAGGTTGCCGCAGAAGGGACAGCGCAGCTGCGGGTCCCCCAGGGGAATGTGGGCCACCTCTCCGGCGTAGCCGTTGTCCCCCTGGAGCAGATGGCCGTCACACACTACCCCGACCCCCAGCCCGGAGGAACTGTGGAGATAGACAATATTGCGGCGCTCCGCATGGGACTGGCTCATTGACAGGACGCACAGGTTGGCCTCATTGTCCACGTAGCAGGGAAGCGGGATCTGCTGGAGGAGCATATCCCGCAGCGGGACGTTGTCAAACAGGCGGAAGGTGGAGTTGACCACATTGCGGGTGGTGGGGTCGTAGATGGCGGGGACCGAAACCCCCAGGCCGATGAACTGAATGCCGGAAAAGCGGGGGTCGGTCCGCAGCATCCAGTACTGTTCCCCGATGAGGGAGACAACCTGCTCCACCCGAGTCAGGCTGGAGATGTTTTGGCAGTCCTGGTACAGCCGGCGGTTGGAGAAATCCAGCACTGTGAAGTTCAGAATGTGCTCCTGGTGCAGGTCCACGCACAGAGAGCCGTATTGCTCACGGCGGAACATGAGCCGGTTTGGGGTGCGTCCCACCGCGTAGCCGCTGGATTTTTCCTCATTCAGCACCTGGCTGTCTTTCAGCTCGTTGCACAGGTTTGAGACGGTAGAAAAGCTCAGCCCCGTCATATCGGCCAGCTCCCGCTTGGTCAGGCCGGAGGAAAAACGGAGATGGTTCAATATCTGCTTGACATTTTCTGCCTTTATATCGGTAATATCCATAGAGAAACCTCATTGTTCTGTATACACTTCCTATATCAGGACCTGGTCGCTGTACTGATTTCGTTTGCACAAAATGACCGCCGCGGCCAGAGCAATTATGCCGCCTACCGCTTTGGACAGCAGCATGGGGACGATCATCTCTTTGTCCACGCTGGCGATAAAGCCCAGGTGATCCCCAAAGATGCACGAGCCGCTGAGGGCAAAGGCCATAGCGGCCGTCACCCCGGCAGGGGACATTTGGTTGCACTGACCCAGAATGGGCATGATGTTGGCCATTCCGCCGAAAATGCAGGAGATGGCGTTCTGGTCGATGCCCATCCAGCGGCCCAGCCGGTGAATGGGGCCGTGCCAGATGGTGTTGATTAAGAACATCATCGGGTAGGCGCCGCACAGAACAATGGCTACGCTTCCTACAACCCGGATGCCGTCCAGCACAGAGCCCAGCCCGGGCAAAATCACCAGGGGGGTGAGCTCCTGAATGATGCCGATGGCAAAGCCGGCAGTGGCAACCACCACCATGAACCGGCCCAGCAGCTCAAACAGAAGGATGCAAAAATGCTGCGCCTTCCACAGCCCCAGCGCGATGAGCAGGGAGAGGATCAAAATGGGCAGAGTGTTGTGGAAGATCATGGCGGGCGGATAGCCGGCGGCTATGCCCCCCGCAATCAGCCCTGCGGGGACGGTGACCACCCCCACCAATATGCCGATGGCAAAGCTGGGCTGGAGCTCCTTGCGGATCATGGAGGTTCCAACCGGGATTAAGAAGGAGACCGCGCCTCCCAGGGAGCAGCCCAGGATGCAGCCGGCAAACTGGCCCGCTTCCGGAGTGGAGGCCATTGAGACCGCCAAAGCGTAGCCCCCCATGTCGCAGGCCAGAATCGAAGTGGCGAACATCGCCGGGTCCGCCCCCAGCAGGCGGAAGAAGGGGCTGACCAAGGGGGTGAGCAGGGCTCCGATCTTGGGCGCCAGCAGAAGCATCCCTGCCATGGGGATGCACATGGGCGCCATAGCCTCCAGCCCCTTGTCCATCTCCCTGCCCAGCCCGGTTGGCGAGCCCAGACACCGGTCTATGGCGGCTAACACCATAAAGGCGACCATAATGTTGACCACAATTTGATTGAAACCCAAACTAACCACCTCAATTGGAAGGCGTGCGCACCAATTCTAATGAAACCTATTATAATATGTGGAATAATATAAGTAAAGACAAAAAAGGAAAAAATACAGACAAACTTGCGGACCGCCGGCAAGTCATACCGGCAATCCACTTGCAGTTCCCGGACGTCTGTGATATAGTAATCCATACAGGCCGCAAAAAATTTTTCTTGCGTGCAATAAAACCCGTTTCTGAGGCATTCCTTTTATGACAGGAGAAATGGACTATGCTGGCTCTTGACAGTGTCCAGACAAGTGAAGAGGAGCTGGATACGCTTCTGCTCCGGACGGGCCGGGGGGACCGGGAGGCCTTTGCCCGGCTGTACGGTCTGAGCCGGGGGGCGGTATACGGCCTGGCGCTGGCCCTGCTCCACGACGCCCAGGAGGCCCAGGATGTTTCTCAGGACGTCTTTGTCAAGGTGTGGGAGAGCGCTCCGAGCTACCGCCCCCAGGGTACGCCTATGGCATGGCTGCTCACCGTCGCCAGGAACACCGCCCGGATGCGGCTGCGGCAGGGGGGACGGCAGGTCCTGCTGGACGAGGAGAGCTGGAACGCCATCCCCGCCGGGGAGCCCGGGGTCTCTGCGGAGGACCGGCTGCTCCTCCAGGAGGGGCTGGGCCGCCTGGGGGAGGAGGAGCGGTACATCCTGCTGCTCCACGCCGGCGGGCTGAAGCACCGGGAGATTGCCGCGCTGCTGGAGCTGCCGCTGTCCACCGTCCTGTCCAAGTACCACCGCGGGCTGAAAAAAATGAGAGCCCAGATGAAAGGGGAGAGCTGACTATGACTGACCAGGAGCTTTTGCAAAAGCTGGCCGCCGCCCTGGAGCGGACCGCCTCCGACGACCTGGACGCCATCCTCTCCCGCTGCGGTGAACAGAAGGGGAGCGTGACGAAAATGAGCGAAGCCAATTCCAACCATGAGAGAAAGGGAGCCGGAAAAAAATGGGGCCGGTGGCTGGCTGCGGCCTGTGTGGGCCTGGTCCTGGCCGGAGCCGGAGGCGGGCTGGCGTGGCAAAACAGCCATGCGGTGGCCTCCGTGGTGTCCCTGGACGTGAATCCCAGCATTGAGCTGCGGGTCAACCGGGGGGAGCGGGTCATCTCCTGCACCGCCCTGAACACCGAGGCGGCGGGGGTGCTCTTTGAGATGGACGGAGGGGAGGACCTGAAGGGCGTCAAGCTGGACGTGGCAGTGAATGCCATCGTGGGCGCGCTGGTGCGGGAGGGCTATCTGGACAGCATCTCCTCCGCCATCCTCATCTCGGTGGAGGACAAGGATCAGAGCCGGGCCCAGCGGCTCCAGGCGGAGCTGGTGGCCTCGGTGGACGGGGTGCTGAAGACCCAAGCTCCGGGGACGGCGGTGCTCAGCCAGGTGCTGGACGCGAACACCCCCGCGCCTGAGTATATGACCTTTGACTCCGGCCTGTCCGCCGGGAAGGCCAGCCTGGTGCGCAAGGTGATGGAGATGAACGGGACCATCGCCACCAACAGCACCACTGCCCTCGACCAGCTGGCCGCCCTGTCCATCGAGGAGCTGAACGACCTGCTGGAGGCGGGAGAGACGCGTATCCCCATCGGCAAGCCCGCCGCCGCCGTGGCCGCGGAGCGCTATGCCGGGACGCTGGCCCTGGACTCCGCGGTGACCGACGTGGACCCGGAACTGGACGAGCAGCCCCCCCACTACGACGTGGAGATCAAGACCGCCTTTGGGGAGTTCGACTATATCGTGGACGCCTTCACCGGGGAGGTGCTCAGCGGGCAGAAGGATTTGCTGAATACCGCCGCGCCGGGCAGCCAGGGGGAGACCGGAATGCCCATTACCGAAGACCAGGCATTGGAAGCTGCGGCGGCGCACTGCGGCACACAGTATCCCGGACTTGACCGGAACAACATCCTGAATGCCGTGGTCAAGCTGGAGTGGGACAATGGCCGTCAGATGTACGATGTGGATTTTGTCCTCGGCGGCTATGAATTTGATTACGACATCGACGCCTATACGGGCGCGGTTCTGAAATGGGACACTGAATACCGGGAGCCCAATTCCCAGCCCGCCAATCCCCAGCCCGCCAATCCCAATCCCCAGCCCGCCAATCCCCAGCCCTCTGCGCCTGCGAGCTCTGAGGAGGACATTGGTCAGGACGCCGCCAAGCAGGCCGCTCTGGACAACGCGGGGCTGACGGCGGAGGATGTCACCGGCTGGAAGATTAAGCGGGAGTGGGAAGATGGACGGCTGGAGTATGAGCTGGAGTTCTGGTGCGGCACAACGGAGTATGAGTACACGGTGGACGGCCGCACGGGCTCGGTTTTGAAGAACGAGATCGACCGCCATGGGGAGCGTGACCCCGGTCAGCACAGCGAGACAGGGAACACCTCCTCCGACATTGGCCAGCAGGCCGCCAAGGAGGCCGCCCTGAGCCACGCCGGGGTGTCCGAGAGCCAGACCACCAAAATGAAGGTGGAACGGGACCGGGACGATGGCCGGCTGGAATATGAGGTGGAGTTCAAGGCGGGCGGCATGGAGTACGAGTACACCATCGATGGCGTCACCGGAGCCGTTCTGGAGTATGACCAGGAGTGGGATGATTAAACCGGAACAGCTTGCGCGCTGTAGAGAGAAACCGGCCCCAGGTATCTGCCTGGGGCCGGTTTTTTGACAAATGCAGGGATACGCTTGTCGAGTCCGCCGTTTCAATTCCGCAGAAAAACCGGGCCTCCGCTGTGGGAGGCCCGGTTTGCGTCTATACCGTTTCCAGCTCCAGGTTCTGCTCGCCGCCCCGGACATTGATCCGGGTGAAGGGGTTCTGCCAGCCCTCAATCAGACGGGAGGCAATGGCGTCCTCCAGTTCCTTCTGAATGAGCCGGCGGAGGTTCCGGGCCCCGTAGGCGGCGGAGTAGGACTTTTTCACCAAATAGTCCAGCAGGGAGTTGTCCCAGGAGAGGAAGATGCCCTTCTCCTGGAGGGTAGCGGCCAGGTCCTTGAGCATGATGACGGCGATACCCTTAAAATTCTCCTCGGTGAGCTGGTTGAAGCAGACGATCTCGTCCACCCGGTTGATGAACTCGGGCCGCAGGAAGTCCTGGAGCGCCTTCATGACCTTCTCCTTGCTCTGCTCATTGGAGGTCCGGCCAAAGCCCACCGTGCCCGCCTTGCTGCCGCTGCCCGCGTTGGAGGTCATGACGATGACGGTGTTCTCAAAATTCACCGTCCGGCCGTGGGCGTCCGTGATCCGCCCGTCGTCCAGAATCTGGAGGAGGATGTTCAGCACATCGGGGTGGGCCTTCTCGATCTCGTCAAAGAGGACCACGGAGTAGGGCTTCCGGCGGATCTTCTCGGTGAGCTGGCCCGCCTCGTCATAGCCCACGTACCCCGGCGGGGAGCCGATGATGCGGGAGACGGCGTGCTTCTCCATAAACTCGGACATATCCAGCCGGATGAGGGACTCGGGGGTGTCGAAGAGGTCGGCGGCCAGCTGCTTGACCAGCTCGGTCTTGCCCACGCCGGTGGAGCCCACAAAGATGAAGGAGACCGGCTTGCGCTTGGGGGAGATGCCCGCCCGGCCCCTCCGGACAGCGGCGGAGACGGCCTTTACCGCCTCGTCCTGGCCGATGACGTGCTCCTTCAGGCGCTCCTCCAGCTTGGCCAGGCGCTGGAACTCCTGCTCCTGGATGCGGCTGGCGGGGATCTTGGTCCACAGCTCGATGACGTTGGCCAGGTGCTCCTCCGACAGGGCGGGATAGGCGTGGCTGTTCAGCTCCTGCTTCTCCTCCTCCAGGCGCAGCTCCATGCTCCGGATATCGGCCAGCCGCTTATAGGCCTCGTCGGTGGCGGCCCCGGTCATGACCTCCTTCTCCTTGGCCAGGTCGGCCAGCTCCTTGTCTACCTCGTGCAGGCGGGAGAGGTCCTTGTTGTGGAGGTTGACATTGGAGCACGCCTCATCGATGAGGTCGATGGCCTTGTCGGGCAGGTAGCGGTCGGAGATGTACCGCTCGCTCATGGTGACCGCCAGCCGGCACATCTCCGGGGAGACCGCCACCTGGTGGTACGCCTCGTAGTAGGGGGCGATGCCCAGCAGCACCTGAACGCTGTCCTCGATGGAGGGCTCCTCCACGATAACGGGCTGGAAGCGGCGCTCCAGGGCGGTGTCCTTCTCGATGTGCTTGCGGTACTCGTTGAGGGTGGTGGCGCCGATGACCTGGAGCTCCCCCCAGCTGAGGGCGGGCTTGAGGATGTTGGCGGCGTTCATGGAGCCCTCCGCGTCTCCCGCGCCCACGATATTGTGGACCTCGTCAATGACAAGGATGATGTTGCCCAGCTTGCGGATCTCCTCAATAAGGCCCTTCATGCGGCTCTCGAACTGGCCCCGGAACTGGGTCCCCGCCACCAGAGCGGTGAGGTCCAGCAGATAGACCTCCTTGTCCATCAGCTTATAGGGCACGTCCCGGGCGGCGATGCGCTGGGCCAGCCCCTCCGCGATGGCGGTTTTTCCCACGCCGGGCTCGCCGATGAGGCAGGGGTTGTTTTTCTGCCGCCGGTTGAGGATCTGCACCACCCGCTCCAGCTCCCGCTCCCGGCCGATGAGCTTATCCAGCTTCCCCTCCTGGGCGCGGCTGGTCAGGGAGATGCAGTAGCTGTCCAAAAACTTCCGCTTGGCGGGCTTTCCCGGCTGATTTTTGTTCTCCCCTCTGGGGGCGGCGCTCCCCTCGCTGGGGACGGGGGCGGGGGAGGTGGAGGAGCCAAAGAGCTGGTTGAGGAAGGGGAAGGTGGCGGTACGGCCATCGTCCCCCTCGTCCTCGTCCTTGCTGGGGGACATCAGGCCCTCCAGTCCCTCAGCCCCTCCAAAGGCGGACATCATCTCGCTGGTGAGGCTGTCCAGGTCCTCATCGCTGATGCCCATTTTCTTCATCATGTCGTCAATGGGCTTGATGCCCAGCTCCCGGGCGCATTTGAGGCAGAGCCCCTCATTTTTCGAGGTCCCGCCCTCCAGCTTCGTAATAAAGATGACCGCCACATTTTTTCCGCAGCGGCTGCACATTGTGGGCTGCATTGCGCAACACTCCTTTCAGGAGAGGTGGTATTTTGGAGTGATACTACACCCCAATTATGAACTGGGTATGAACATTTGACAACTATCCCAGGGAAAATACGGTGGGAAAGCGAAAATTATGCTCTTGTGGCATGGACCAGGAGAGCGAGGGGGTCGAAGCGGAGGAAGAGGGGGAG
The DNA here is from genome assembly GCA_022801435.1 of Lawsonibacter sp. Taxonomy (GTDB): domain Bacteria; phylum Bacillota; class Clostridia; order Oscillospirales; family Oscillospiraceae; genus Lawsonibacter. Next base: position 26,792 of record JAAWSG010000005.1, on the reverse strand, counting down.
CAGGAAGGTGTGTTCCTCCGCGCCTGGGGGGATGCGCCCGCGAAAGAGCCAGAGGGCGATGAGGACCAGCAGCGCCCCCCGGCACAGACCCACCGCGCCGCCGCCCCAGCGGTTGAGGGCGTTGAGGACGGGGAGGCGGGCCACCAGGTCCAGGGCGCGGCTGAGGAGGGTCCAGGCCAGGAGGACGGCGGCAAAGCAGAGGGCAAAGAGAACCGTGCGGGCGATCTGCACGGCGGCGAAGTGGGCCAGGGCCTGGACGGCGTGGGCGGCGATGCCGGCGGTCCCGTTGTCCACCGCCCGCTGGAAGGTCTCGGCGATGCTTTGGAAGAATTGGGACTCCCGCAGGGGTTCCAGGACCTCCTCCAGGGGGAGCTGATCCAGCCAGTCGGACTCCTCCTGGGCGGTGTGCTCCGCGGCGGAGCGGTCATGGTAGCTGGTGACGGTGTCGTGGATCCGGCTGACCACCATGGGCTCGATGACCTTGGCCACCGGCTCGGCCAGGGCGTTGGAGAGGACGCTGGCCCCGATGAAGGCGACAAAGACGGCCAGGAAGCCGCACAGGGTCAGAACAAATCCTCGGGAGTAGCCCCGGGCCAGGGCAATGAGCAGCACCGCTCCGATGAGAAGATCAAACACAAGGTAGGACATAAAAACCTCCAAAAATGCGCTGTAGGGCTAAGGAATAAACAGCCGCGCCTGCTGGCCGGTGGAGAGGATTGCGGAGCCGTCGGAGGACAGGGACAGGTATCGGGTCCCCTGCATGTGCTCCAGGCTGGCGTAGGGTCTCAGCTGGCTGTCATAGATGTCGGTGCGGCTGGCGGTGAGCAGGGCGCAATACCCGCCGGCGCAGTCGAAGTCCAGCAGCTGACTGGCCAGCTCGATGGTCTGGACCGCCTGGCCGGAGGAGTTCACCAGGGTGGCGTGGGTGGCGCTTACCGAGCGGTAGTGGCTGGTGAGCAGCAGGGCAAAGCCGTCTCCGTCCAGGCAGGCCTCCTTGATGTAGCTGTGTCCGAAGGGGTAGACGGCGGGCTGGGAGCCGTCCTCGGGGACGATGAAGAGCTGGTCCTCCCCCAGCACCCAGACGTGCCCGTCCTCATAGTCCAGGTCCAGCACGGTAGTCCCTGTCAGCTCCACCTGGGCCCGGGGCTCGGTCTGGTCCACGGGGAAGAGGAGCAGACGGCTGAAGAAGTCCCCGCCGTCCTGCCCCATGGTAATCACCGCCACGGTGCGGCAGTCGGGGGAGATGACCGCATCCACCACAAAGGTGGAGGAGAGGCTGATCTGGATGACCGGCTGCTGGCGGCTGTCATAGACGGACACTGCCCCCTTGTAGCCGCTCTGCTGGGCGGTGACCGCAATCCAGCCGCTGTCATTCACCCGGGCAGAGAGCAGGTCGGTCCCGCTGTCCATGGGCAGGTTTTGGTACATATTCCCCCCGGTGAAGAGGCACAGGGTACTTCCGCCCACATCGTAGACCACGGCGCTGTTCCTGGAATGGGAGAGCACCGGGTTGTCCATGGGGGCCACCAGCTCGGCGTACTGCTCGCCGGACAGGGAGTAGTAGTGGGCCCCGGCGGCGGAGGCGGTGACCACCCCGCTGGAGAGGTAGGCGATGGACAGCTTTTCCCCGCCGGAGTGGGGGAAGGGGGCGGCCTCTCCTGTCTCGCTGGTGAGGATGGCCCGGTAGGACATCCAGCGGCGCAGGGCGTCCAGGTTGAACCGGTCCCGGTAGACCACCAGGGCCAGCGCCCCCAGAAGAAGTCCGGCGGTGGTCAGCAGAGCCAGCAGGCGCAGGAAAATATTCGGTTTTTTGACCCGTTTTGCGGGGGTGGGAGTGCGTATCATCTAATCCTCCAGACCGTCGTCCATGCCCAGCGCCTGCTCCGGATACCACAGACGGGTCATGTACAGTCCGCCCGGAGGAACGGTGGGGCCGGCAAGGGTGCGGTTGCCTGAGTCCAAAATCTGCGGGATGTCCTCCGGGCGCAACTTGCCCTCGGCGGCGTATACAACGGTCCCCACCATGGCCCGGACCATGTTGTACAGGAATCCGTTGGCGCACACCCTGCACTCTATCAGATCTCCCCGGCGGGACACGTCGAAATAGTGGACGGTGCGCACCGTTGTTTTGGTCTGGGTCCCCACCGAGCGCACCGCCCGGAAGTCGTGGGTCCCCACAAACTGCGCCGCCGCCCGGGCCATGATTTCCTCGTCCAGCCGCCGGGGGTAGAACCAGGCCCGGTCCACAAAGAAGGGGTTGCCCAGACGGGAGTTGTAAATGCGGTAGGTGTACTCCTTTTTCCGGCAGGACCCGATGGCGTTGAAGGAGTCGGGGACCTGTACCGCCCGGACCACCACAATGTCGTTGGGCAGACGGGTGTTCACCGCCAGAGGGAGCTTTTCCATAGGAATGGAGGAGCTGGTGCGGAAATTGGCCACATAGACCTCGGCGTGGACCCCGGCGTCGGTACGGCCCGCCCCGGTGCATTTTACCGGATGCCCTACCACCGTGGACAGCGCCTGCTCCAGCGTCTGCGCCACAGAGACGGCGTTCTTCTGTACCTGCCAGCCGTGGTAGGCCGTCCCGTTGTACATCAGTGTCAGCGCGATGTTTCGTTCCATGACCTCTACCGGCTCACCTCCCGGATGTCCGTCCGGCCCAGAAGATAGTCGGTACTGACCTGGAAAAACTCCGCGATTTGAATCAGGCCGGGGACAGTGGGATAGGCGTTTCCATATTCATATTCTTGATAACCGCGCAGCTTCAGCCCTAGAATATCCGCCATTTCCCGCTGCTTGTAGCGGTTCTCCTGACGCAATTCTTTTACTCGTTCCGGAAATGTGGACATAAAAACTCTCACCTGCTTGATAGTCGGGAAAAACGCGCTGCAATAACAGCGGTATCAATCTCCATTATGTCTTTGGGCTGGGCCTGCGTCAAGAGGGTTTGCGTACTTTTTTGTAGAACGGACCCGTCTGTGCCCGCAGATGCAGGGACACGGAGACGGGACGTGTCCGCAGAAATCAGACCCCGAAATGGCCCAGCACCCCGGTCCCCGCCGCGACGGCCAGGAAAAACGCCAGCGTAAAATAATCCTGCCCCGAATATTTCAGCTGCCGGAGCCGGGTACGGCCCTCCCCGCCGTGGTAGCAGCGGCACTCCATCGCCACCGCCAGCTCGTCCGCCCGCCGGAACGCGGAGATGAACAGCGGCACCAGCAGCGGCAGCAGCGCCTTGGCCCGCTGAATCAGGCTTCCGCTCTCGAAGTCCGCTCCTCTGGCCCGCTGGGCGGACATGATCTTATCCGTCTCCTCGATCAAGGTGGGGATGAACCGCAGGGCGATAGACATCATCATAGCCAGCTCATGCACCGGGACCCGGAGCCTTTTCAGGGGGTTCATCAGGGACTCCAGCCCGTCGGTGAGTAAAATCGGGGAGGTGGTGTAGGTCAGCAGAAAGGTCCCCGCCAGCAGCATCAGGATGCGGATGACCATATAGAAGGCCCGCGCAATTCCCTCCAGGGTGACAGTAAAAACCCAGAATTTGGCCAGCACATGGGTTCCCGGGGTGTAGAGGATGTTCAGCGCGGCGGTAAAGACCAGAATGAAGATAACCGGCTTCATCCCCCGCAAAATGGACTTTACCGGCACGTGGGACAGCCCGATGGACACCGCCAGGACGGCGAACATCAGCCCGTAGGTGACCGGTCCGGCGGCCAGAAAGAGGGCCACGATATACAGCGCCACAGCAATCAGCTTGGTCCGGGGGTCCAGATGGTGAACCACTGAGTTTCCGGGAAAATACTGCCCCAGGGTGATGTCCTTCAGCGCCATTCAGGTCCCCCCTTTCCCGGCTTCTCCTGCTTCTCCTGCTTCTTTTGTCCCAGCTTTTCCAGGATGGCCGCCTTGGCCTGCTCGATGGTGTAGACCGAGGGGTCGATGTCGACCCCCATTGCCCTGAGCTGGTGGAACACTCGGGTGAGCTGAGGGACCCCCAGGCCCATCCCCTCCAGCTCCCCCCCGTGGAGAAAGACCTCCCGGGGGCTGCCCTGGAAGGGGAGCGTGCCGTCATTGACCACCACCAACCGGTCCACCGTCCGGGCCACCTCCTCCATGGAGTGGGAGACCAGGATGATGGTGGCTCCGTGGAATTTGTGGTAGTCCCGGATGTTGCCCAAAATGGACTCCACCCCCGCCGGGTCCAGGCCGGCGGTGGGCTCGTCCAGGATGAGGACCTTGGGCTCCATGGCGATGACCCCGGCGATGGCCACCCGCCGCTTCTGCCCGCCGGACAGCTCGAAGGGGGACAGGGGCAGCTGGTCGTCCCGCAGACCCACAAAGTAGGCCGCCTCCCGCACCCGGCGGTCGATCTCGGGCCCGTCCAGCCCCATGTTTTTGGGTCCAAAGGCGATGTCCTTGTAGACGGTCTCCTCAAACAGCTGGTACTCCGGGTACTGGAACACCAGCCCCACCTGGAACCGGGTGCGTTTGGTGGTGCTCAGGCTGCTCCAGATGTCGGTCCCCTGAAAGAGCACCTGCCCGGAGGTGGGCTTGAGCAGGCCGTTGAGATGCTGGATCAGGGTGGATTTCCCCGACCCGGTGTGGCCGATGATGCCCAGATACTCCCCCTCATAGGCGGAGAAGTCTACCCCGTCCAGCGCTTTCCTCTGAAAGGGGGTCCCGGCGGAGTAGATGTGGGTCAGGTTTTTGGTCTCGATAATAGGCTGCATAGCGTACACCTTTGTTCGTTGGTACATGCCCGTTTGGGTCACGTCCGAAAATGGGAAAGGGGAGGATCTACGATGCCCCGCCGGCGGAGAGCAGCGCGTACAAAGCCTGGGCGCACTCCCCGTCGCTGAGGGCGTCCAGGGGGAGGGAAGAAAAGCCCTCCTGCCGCAGCTCCCACAGCAGGCGCACCGTGTGGGGGACGGTGAGGCCCACCGATTCCAGCGCCTCCACCTGGGCGAACACCTCTCTGGGCGGGCCGTCCCCCACCACCTTCCCCTTGGACATGACAATCAGCCGTTCCGCCTGGGCGGCCTCGTCCATATGGTGGGTGATGAGGACGACCGTGACTCCCCGCTCCCGGTTCAGCTGCTTGATGGTGCGCAGCACGTCCTGCCGGCCAATGGGGTCCAGCATGGCGGTGGGCTCGTCCAGGACAATGCACCGGGGCTGCATGGCGATGACCCCGGCGATGGCCACCCGCTGCTTCTGCCCGCCGGACAGCAGATGGGGGGCGTGCTCCCGGAACTGGTACATCCCCACCGCCTTCAGCGCGTCGTCCACCCGCCGCCGGATTTCCTCCGGGGGGACGCCCAGGTTCTCCGGCGCGAAGGCTACGTCCTCCTCCACCACGTTGGCGACAATCTGGTTGTCCGGGTTCTGGAACACCATCCCCACCGTCCGCCGGATATCCAGCAGCCGGTCCTCCTCCCGGGTGTCGATGCCGTCCACATACACCGTCCCCCCCGAGGGGAGGAGGATCGCGTTCATATGCTTGGCCAGGGTGGACTTGCCGCAGCCGTTGTGGCCCAGTACCGCCACAAAGCTGCCCTCTGCAATCTCCAGGGAGACCCCGTCCAGCACCACCGGACTTGTCCCCTCATCGGCGGGGTAGGAGAAGCGGAGGTTCTCGGTTTGAATGATGGTTCCCATGGTATCACTCTTTTCTCATTAGTCCCGGGTCCACCGCCCCGTGGCCCCGCAGGGGAGGGCCAGGCCGCTCTCGGTGACGGGCAGGCCCAGCTCGTTGGACAGGGTGTGCCCCCCGAATTTTTTGGAGACAAGGGTTTGGAGAAGGTAGGTCAGCACGCTGGGGGCCAGGCCGGTGGTGTAGGAGTTCAGGATGATAAACAGGGGCTCATCGGACAGCACCCCGGACACCAGCTCCAAAAAGGGGTAGAGGTTCTCCTCCAGCTTCCACACCTCACCGGTGGGGCCCCGGCCGTAGGAGGGGGGGTCCATAATGATGGCGTCGTACCTCCGGCCCCGGCGGATCTCCCGATCCACAAACTTTCCGCAGTCGTCCACAATCCAGCGGATGGGAGCCCCCTCCAGGCCGGAGCTTTTGGCGTTCTCCCGGGCCCACTGGACCATCCCCTTGGCGGCGTCCACGTGGCAGACCGAGGCCCCGGCGGCGGCGCAGGCCACGGTGGCCCCCCCGGTGTAGGCGAAGAGGTTCAGGACGCTGACCGGCCTGCCGGCGTGCTTGATCCGCTCCATGGCGAAGTCCCAGTTGGCCGCCTGCTCGGGGAAGAGGCCGGTGTGCTTGAAGTTCATGGGCTTGACGTTGAAGGTCAGAGGCCCGTAGGACACCGTCCACCGCTCTGGCATGGACCGGTTCTGCCACTGGCCCCCTCCGGTGGAGGAGCGGGCGTACCGGCCCGCGTTTTTCTTCCAGCCGGGGTGGAGGCGGGGGGTGTTCCAGATGGCCTGGGGGTCGGGCCGCACCAGCAGATGGTCCCCCCAGCGCTCCAGCTTCTCCCCCCGGCCGCAGTCAATCAGCTCATAGTCCTGCCATTTGTCGGACAGCCACATGGGGCCACCCCTCCCTCACCCGGTCAATCTAAGCCAGGACAGTATAACATTTCCCAGCCGTTTCGTCAATCAAATATCCGCCCGGCGGGGCCTGGAATTCTTTCTGCCGCCTCCAAACGGGGAGATTTTTCCGCTCCAAGAGGGGAAGAGCGCGGGTTTGCGGAAGAAGTGGTTGTAATTTGGGGGCGTCTGTGCTAAAATAACGGGGACAAACAGAGAGAGGTGCGCAGCTATGGACCATCCATTTCGCTCCGCCGCGGTAGGCGGATTCAACAGGCAGGACGTGCTGTCCTTTTTAGAGACCCAGTCCAAGCAGACGGCCCAGGTCCAGCAGGAGCTCCAGACCCAGCTGGAGGAGGCCCGCGGGCAGCTGGACAGCCTGCGCCGGGAGCGGGAGGAGCTCCAGGGACAGCTGGAGCAGGTCCGCCGGGAGCTGGAGACCGCCCGCCAGGGGAGGGACAGCCTGAGCGCCCAGCTGGAGGAGCGCACCCGGGAGCTGTCCGCCAGCCAGAACCAGCACAGCCAGACCGCCCGGGAGCTGGAGGAGGCCCGCCGGGAGCTGGCGGAGCTGCGGGGCCGGCTGGGGGCGCTGGAGCCCGACGCCCAGGCCTACGTCCAGCTGAAGGAGCGCACCGCCGGGGTGGAGCTGGAGGCCCACCGGCGGGCCCAGAGCATCCAGGCCCAGGCGGAGGAGGAGGTCCGCCGTCTGCGCCAGAGGACGGACCAGTGGCTGCAAAGGCTGGGCCGGGAGTATGACGAGCTGCGCACCCAGGTGGAGACCACCATCTCCCACGCCGCCGACCAGCTGGACCGGGCGGGGCGGTATCTGTCCCGGGCGTCCGACCTGATGGAGGAGCAAAACCTGTCCCTGGAGTCCCTGTCCCAGACCTACGCGGAGACCGACCCGGAGCGGGTGGCTCCCCCCATGCCCATTCCGGAGGAGGAGTGAGGCGCGCAAAAAACAGACCCCCGCCGCTTCCGGCACGGAGCGGCGGGGGTTTTGACTGGTTCAGGGACGTGCTTACGCGGCGGAGGGGAGGACGCCGGGGGCATCCAAAATCCCGCTCAGGTCCACCACGGCAGCGCCGGCGGGGGGCTCAACCTCGGGGACCTTGTCGGTGGGGGTGTAGGTCCCGTCCATGGTGATGGAAAAAGCGGCGGTTCCAAGCTCGTCAAGGGAGAGGTCCATGCCCAGCTCCATGGTCATTTTGCTGTCCGTCAGGTCGTAGCCCATCTGGAGCTTGCCGAAGGACGCGTCCTCAGCGGTCATCTTCAGGGCGCAGCCGTTGACCGCGCCGTCCTTGGCGTGCAGGGTGAGGACACACTGGATGCCGTCCTCATCCATGATGGTATTGACATAGCTGTCCCCCGACTGCTGGAAGGCGGCGTCGGCGAGAATGTCATTGAGGATGGTCAGGGTGTCGGTGGTGGTGGCGTCCACGCTGGTGAGGGGGACCAGGGCCAGCAGCTGGGAGAGGTACGCCTGGAAGGAGGTCTCCTCCGTGACGCCCAGGGCCAGCTCCATCAGGGCGCTGTATTCCATTCCCAGGCTGTCAAACATACCGGCCAGATCCAGCTTGTACCAGCTCCCGGCCATCCCGGGCTGCCCCATCATCTCGGCCAGGGCGGCGGACTGGATGTAAAGCACTCCGCTGGACCAATCTCCCCGCAGCTCCATGTCGATGGACTCAGGCAGCTCTCCCAGCGCCTCGGTGACCTCGCTGATCTCCTCCCCGTCCAGGGCGGCCTTCATCGCCATGGCCATTTCGGTCTTGAACTGCATCTGGGCGGCGCCGGCGGACAGAGCGGTGTAGTCCCCGTTCAGGTCGAAGCTGATCTCCAGGGGTTTGTTTTCCAGGGAGGAGGCGATGTCCATCTCCATGGCGTATTTGCCCAAAATCTCCTGGCTGCCCTGGCTGAAGGTCTGCGCGTAGGCCAGGTACTGGTCCATCAGGTCATAGGTGGCGGTGTTCTTGGCCAAAATAGCGTCCACATCGTCAATGATGACCGCCCGCATGGAGGAGTCCCAGCCCACCCGGTAGCCCAGGGCGTCCGCCACCAGGCCGAAGGGGACGTAGGTACGGTTGGTGTCCGGGTCCACATAGGGGGCGGTGTCGGCGGTGATCTCCCGGCGGCCCTCCCCGTCCGTGAGGGTGATGACGGGCTGGCCGATGGTCAGGGAGAGGGTCAGTCCGTCCTTCACGGCGGTGACCGTCTTGGTGCTCTGGTCCCAGCTCATACCGTCAGAGGGGAAGCCCAGCTGCTCAAAGACCGCCACGAAGGGCAGGCAGGAGCGGTTGTTGCGAATCTGAGGGACCGCATCGGTAAAGGTGGCGTACTCCCCGTTGACCAGGACATAAAAATCTCCCTGGCGCTCGGGGGCGCTCTCCTGGGCGGCGAAAGCGGGGACACACATCAGCCCGGCCGCCAGAACGGCGCACAGCATACAGCGAAGCAAGTGTTTCATAACGCAGCTCCTTTTCGTGAAAATTGTCGGCAGGAGGCGGAAGTGCCTCCCATCCTTCAGTATATACTCTCTCCCGGGGCAAGTCAAGAAAAAGCGGACCGGAACGCCGCAGAAATTCTGCGGCGCTCCAATCCGAAAAGGCTCAGTATACCCGCTGCACGCAGATGCTCATGGCGGAAATCTGAGGCGGGATGCTGGCGGTCATCGCGCCGTCAAACTCAATGCGCACCTGATCCCCGGCGTACAGGTTGTGTGTGGAGTAGTTGGTGTTTACCAGCACCTGCTCTCCGTTGCTGTTGTCCCGGATCAGCACCTGGGAGCCCCAGGCCTGGAGGACAGTGCCCAGCATGGTTATCATCATATGTCACCTCCCCTGCTCTGGACTGCGCTCCATCCTATGCGGAGTGAGGCAGGGAAGTGCGGGTCAGCCTTTTTGATACAGCGCCTGCCACTGTTCCAGGCAGAGGGCAAGACTGTTCCCGGTGTCAATGGAGTGAAGATGGGGGATTTGCTTGAGCCGCGCAGCAGAAAAATCCTCCTGGTCGGCCAGAAAGCGGCGGCAGACCTCGGCGTAGTCAGGTGTTTCCTCGCGGGACTCCCGCTCAATGCAGCGCAGGAGACGGGTCCGGTCATTTGTGTAGAGGTATATCACCTGGACCTGTGGGGAGCCGTAAAGGGCAATGAGGGCGTGGACTCCCTCCAGGGTGGTGATGAGGAGCCGGTCGGACTCCTCCGTGAGATGGAAGCGGGGAGTGAAGTAGGTCCAAAGCCCCTGAGTGGTCATGTACTCCCGCTTTTCTATGATCTGCCCGGCGGACTCGTACCGCGCCAGCTCCTCCGGAGAGACAAAGTGGTAGCTCTGGCCGTCCGCCTCATTGATTCGCCTGGGCCGGGTGGTGCAGGGGATGACAGGGCGGAGATGGGGCAGGCCCAAAGCCATGATCTGGGTGTACATAGTGTCCTTCCCGGAGCCGCTTTTCCCCACGAGACAAAAGATTCGGCTCACCCCTCTGGCCTCCTGTTCCGGAAAAATCCCTCAATTTCCTCCCGGCTCGCCTGGACGGAGCCCTGCATGAAGTCCGGTTTGCCGCCGCCCCGTCCGTTCAGGGTCTGGTTCACGTCCTGGACCAACGCCCGGAGGTCTCCGTTCTGTTGACCGATGGCGTATTTATACCCTCCGGAATCGATCTGGGAGAAGCAGGCGCACCGGCCCCCGCAGGTGTGGAGCACCGCGTCGCACAGACGGCGCAGGGAGTCGGAGGACAGCTCAGACGCAAAGAGCACCACGTCCCCCGCCCCGGCGTACTGGCTGGCCAGATTCAGGAAATGCCCCTCCTCCAGGGTGCGGTTCTGGGCTTTCAGCGCCTCGTTCTCCGCCAGCAGACGCTCCGCCGCTTTCCCCGTCTCGAAGAGCTTGGCGGACAGCAGGCGGGAGACCTGAACATTCTGCTCCAGCGCCCGGTTGAGATACCGGAAGGCCCGGCCGCCGCAGACCAGCTCGATGCGCACCCCGTCCCGGAACTTCTGCATGGACAGCAGCTTGATCAGGCCCACCTGGGCGGGGTAGGTCACATGGGTTCCGCAGCAGGCGCAGCAGTCCGCCCCGGGGAACTCCACGATACGCACCCGCCCGGCCAGCTCCTTCTTGCTCCGGTAGTGGATGTGCGCCAGCTCCTCCGGGGAGGGGTAGGTGATCTCCACCGGCAGGTTGACCTCCCAGATGTGCCAGTTGGCGGTCCGCTCCAGGGCGGCGAACTGCTGCTCGGTGAGGGGGCGGTCGAAGTCGATGGTAATGACCTCCGTCCCCATATGGAACCCCACGTTCTCGCACCCCCAGAGGGAGTGGGCCAGACCGGAGACGATGTGCTCCCCCGAGTGCTGCTGCATCAGGTCGAACCGCCGGTCCCAGTCGAGAACCCCGGTGATCTGTGTACCCGGCTCGATGGGGTGATTGCAGGTGTGGATGATCTCCCCGTCCCGCTGGTGGACCTCCAGCACCTTGGCCAGCGTTTGAAAATCCTTCCCCTCAATGCGCCCGGTGTCGTAGGTCTGGCCGCCGCCCTCGGGGTAGAAGGCGGTGCGGTCCAGCGCCACGTCAAAGCCCTTTTTTCCCTTGACGCAGGAGAGAACCCTGGCCTCGAATTTGATGACAAAGGCGTTCTGTTCGTAGATTTTTTCGGTCATAGATAGCTCTCGTCCATCTCGGAGCGCTTGGCCCGCTGCATCAGGTTGGTGATGACGGTGTGAACGTCCCGGCCCTCGTAGAGCACCTCATAGGCGGCCTGGGCGATGGGCATCTCCACCCCCGCCTTCTGGGCCAGGGCGCGGGCATTGGCGGCGGCGTAGTAGCCCTCCACCACGGCGCCGATCTCCTTCACGGCCTCTTCCACCGGTCTGCCCTGGCCGATGAGGATGCCGCACCGCCGGTTCCGGGAGTGCATGGAGCAGCAGGTGACGATGAGGTCCCCCACCCCCGCCAGCCCGGTGAAGCTGTCCTTTCTCCCCCCCAGGGCCACTCCCAGACGGGCCATCTCCGCCAGCCCCCGGGTCATGAGCAGCGCCTTGGTGTTGTCCCCGCAGCCCATGCCGTCACAGCAGCCGGCGCACAGGGCGATGATGTTTTTCAGGGCCGCGCAGATCTCCGTGCCGATTTTGTCGTCGCTGGTGTACACCCGGAAGCGCTGGTTCATGAACAGGTCCTGGACCTTCTCCGCGACGGACAGGTCCTCGGAGGCCACGACCACGCCGGTGGGGATATGGCGGCCCACCTCCTCGGCGTGGGAGGGGCCGGAGAGTACCACCACCGGGCACTTGCCCGAAACCTCCTCCTCAATGACCTGGCTCAGACGCAGGGAGGAGTCCTTCTCGATGCCCTTGGACACGGAGACGAGGATGGTCCCGGGGTCGGCCAGCTCCCGCAGCTGACGGGCGGTGGACCGCACCGCGAAGGAGGGGGTGGCCACCACCACCAGCCCGCAGCCCCTCACCGCGGCCATGTCGGTGGTGAATTTCAGCTCCCCGGGCAGGGGGACCCCCTTGAGCATGGGGTTTTCCCGGGTCTCCCGGAGGATTTTGGACTCCTCCTCCGTGTAGGACCACAGGGTCACGTCGTTGCCGTTTTCCACCAGCAGGAGCGCCAAGGCCGTCCCCCACGCGCCGCTGCCAAGGACTGTGATTTTCATACCGTTTTCCTCCCAAAATCAATGTTTTTTATGCAGGCTGAATTTACTTTCCGTTCCAGTCAAAAGCCGGTGGATATTTCCTCTGTGCATATACAGCACCAATCCGCCCAGGAGCAGCGCCAAGGCCATAATGACAGGGTTGCGGCTTACAAAGAGCCATGTACCGATGGGGAAGGCGGCGGCGGCGAACACGGAGCCCAGAGAGACATACCGGGTGAGGACGGCCAGAATGAGGAAGCCTCCCCACACCAGCAGCGCCAGCCGCCAGTCCAGCATGATGGCGATGGTCCCGCCGGAGAGGATGCCCTTGCCCCCCTTAAAGTGGAACATGCAGGGGAACATATGCCCCAGCAGACAGAACAGCCCCGCCCAGTATTTGGCGAAGATCACATAGTCCGGGCGGGTGACATGGAGGATGAAAAAGAAGACGAAGGCCCCAGATCCGACTGCCAGGACAGCCTTGAACACATCACAAAGAATGACCCCCAGAGTCAGCGGTCCGCCGAAGGTGCGGTAAAAATTAGTCAGTCCGGCGTTGCCGCTGCCGTGGGTGCGGATGTCGTCGTGCAGAATATATTTGGAGACGATTACGGCGCCGTTGAAGCAGCCCAGGAAATAGGCGGCCAAGGCGATGACAGCCAACCAGAACAGAATCTCTATTGTGGCGATTGTCATGATGAAAATATAGATGGGGCGAAAAAGCTCTGTCAGTCTGTCATACATAGCTACCCCTCCTTCTCTCCCCGCTCCCGGACGGTGAGGCGCACCGGGGTCCCCTCCAGGCCGAAGGTGGAGCGGATCTGATTTTCCAGATAGCGCTGGTAGGAGAAGTGGAACAGTCTTGCGTCGTTGCAGAAGCAGACGAAGTGGGGCGGTTTGATTCCCACCTGCGTCATATAGTAGACCTTCAGCCGCCGGCCCTTGTCGGTGGGGGGCTGGACCCGTGCCGTTGCGTCAGCCAGCAGGGAATTTAACATACCGGTGGTAATCCGCATGGCGGCCTGATTGTTGACGTAGTTGATGAGCTCAAACAGCCGGTCCACCCGCTGGCCGGTGAGGGCGGAGATGAACAGGATGGGGGCGTAGGTCATATAGGACAGGTCCCGCATCACATCCTGGCGCATCTTGTCCATGGTCTTGCCGTCCTTCTCGATGGCGTCCCACTTGTTGACCACGATGATGCAGGCTTTCCCAGCCTCGTGGGCCAGGCCGGCGACTTTTGTATCCTGCTCGGTGACACCCTCCTGGGCGTTGATCATGATAAGGCACACGTCACTGCGCTCGATGGCCATGGTGGCGCGGAGGACGGAGAATTTTTCAATGCGGTCCTCCACCTTGGATTTTTTCCGCATCCCGGCGGTATCGATGAAGCGGTACTTGCCCTGCCCGTTCTCGAAGTAGCTGTCCACCGCGTCCCGGGTGGTCCCCGCCACGTTGGAGACGATGACCCGCTCCTCCCCCAGAATGCGGTTCACCAGGGAGGATTTTCCCACGTTTGGCTTGCCGATGACCGCCACCTTGACAACATCGTCCTCCTCTTCCTCCCCGTTCTCCGGAGGGAAGTGGTCGAAGCAGGCGTCCAGCAGGTCCCCCGTCCCGTGCCCGTGAACGGCGGAGACGGCGATGGGGTCCCCCAGTCCCAGGTTGTAAAACTCATAGATGTCAGGGTTCTCCCGTCCGGTCTGGTCGGATTTGTTCACCGCCAGGACCACCGGCTTCCCCGAGCGCAGAAGCATATTCGCCACCTCCTGGTCCGAGGCGGTCATGCCGGTCTTGATGTCGCAGACGAAGACGATCACCGTGGCGGTCCCGATGGCGATCTCTGCCTGCTCCCGCATGAAGGAGAGAATCTGGTCGTCGGTCCCCGGCTCGATGCCGCCGGTGTCCACAATGTCGAAGGTCCTGCCCCGCCACTCGCAGGGGGCGTACAGACGGTCCCGGGTGACGCCGGGGGTGTCCTCCACAATGGACAGCCGCTGTCCGCACAGCTTATTGAACAGCATGGACTTGCCCACGTTGGGGCGGCCCACAATGGCAACTAATGGTTTCATTTGGTCACTTCCTTCATTTTTTCAGGGGGCCGGTATATGCGCGTGCGGGGACGCGGCTTGCCGTGTCCGCCATCGGTGCGGCGCCTTCCGGATTTATGGATTATACCGGTAAAATTCCTCATTTTCCCAGGCGGCCTGCCGGGCGTCAGGGGTGAGGGCGATGCCCAGCATGGCGTCCAGCAGGGCGTAGCCGTCCTGGGGGACCGAAATCACCGGCACGCCCAGGGCCCGTTCCACGTCCTGGGTGGTCACATCGTCCAAAAAGACATCCTCCCCCGCCCGGAGCATGGAGGCGGGGATGAGCAGCCGCTGTCCCAGGTCCTTCCCCCGGAGCTGTTCTATTAAATCTCCCCCTGTGACCAGGCCGGCCACCGTGATGGACTTGCCGAAGAAGCGGTTGACAATGGGGTAGACCCTGCCCTCTATTGTACCACATTTCGCTCTGGCCATGTCCGCCAGTTCCGCCAAAAAGGGGGCGGCGGAGACCCCGGTGGCGATGGAGAAGGGGGCGGCCCCGGAGAGCTCCTCGGGCTCCATCAGGTCCAGTGCTCTGGAAAACTCCCGGCTGAGCAGGGTGAGCATCCCCACCCCGTTGTCCAGCTGGGTGAACGCCTCAAAGCAGTCCTCTTCGGGCAGGGGCAGGCCGGCCAGGAGGTAGAACTCGTCCGAGCACCAGACCAGCCGGGTCCCGGTTTGCTCCAGATGCCGGGCGGCGAAGGCTTCCACCTGGGCGACAAGGGCGGCGGCGGTTTGCGGGGTGTAGGGGTCCAGCGGGTACAGCCCCTCCCGGAATTTAGTCAGCCCCACGGGGACCACCGACACGCTGTTCACCGCCGGATACAGGGCGGCCAGGTCACGGAGGGTACGGTCCAGGGCGGGGCCGTCGTTGATGCCGGGGCAGGAGACGATCTGGCAGTTCATGGTGATCTTTTCCCGGGCGAACCGCTCCATGATGTCGATGCCCTCCCCCGCCCGGGGACTGTTGAGCATTTTTTCCCGGAGGACCCGGTCGGTGGTGTGGACCGAGATGTTGATGGGGGAGATGCGCAGGTCGATAATCCGCTGCACCTCCCGGGGGGAGAGGTTGGTCAGGGTCAGGTAGTTGCCCAGCAGGAAGGAGAGCCGGGCGTCGTCGTCCTTGAAGTACAGGCTCTGGCGCATTCCCGGGGGCATCTGGTCCACGAAGCAGAAGATGCAGCGGTTGGCGCAGGAGCGGGCCCGGTCCATGAGGTAGGTTCCGAAGCTCAGGCCCAGGTCCTCCCCCTCCTCCTTCCTGATCCGGAGGGTGCGGGTCCGGCCGTCCTCCCCCCGGAGGGTCAGCTCCAGCCGGGGGTCGTAGCCGTAGAATTTGTAGTCCAGCACATCCACAATGGGGTGGCCGTTGATGTGGGTCAGGGTCTCTCCCGCCCGGACCCCCGCCCGCCGGGCCGGACTCCGGGGGTCCACCCCTGTGATTGCCGTCATGCTGATACGCGGTCTCCTCCTCTCCGCGCCCGCTGGTCTGGGCATAGCGCGGCTGTGTGTTGTTCTATTTTACAATAGGCGGCGGGGGATTGCAAGGCAGAAGCAAAAACTTATCCGGGAAATATGGAAATGCTCTTCCCAGGACGGCATTCTTATGCTATAATGTCCACAGAACAAAAACAAAAAGGGGGCCGGTGTTCTGCACGGCCCCGTAAAGGAACAGAAAAGAGAGGGATTTTTTCCATGAAAAGAGTCAAAGAGTGGGGTTTTATCACCTTTGGAACCATGCTGATCGCCGTGTCGGTGTTTTTCTTCATGATGCCCAGCCACCTGGCCGTGGGGAGTGTCTCCGGCCTGTCCATTGTGCTGTGCGAGATCACCGGTCTCAGCGTGCCGGTCATCTCCATGGGGCTGAACATCGTGCTGCTGGCGGTGGGGATGGTGTTGATTGGCCGGGATTTCGGGGTGAAGACCATTTACACCTCCCTGGCCCTGCCGGTGATGCTGGAGGTGCTGGAGCGCTTCTTCCCCAGCTTCGCCTCCATCATGGGGGACCCTTTTCTGGATATGGTGTGCTACCTCTTCCTGGCCGGGGCCGGCTGCGCCATTCTCTTCAACCTCAACGCCTCCTCCGGGGGGCTGGATATTCTGGCAAAAATTCTGAACAAGTACTTCCGTATGGAACTGGGGACGGCCATGTCCCTCACCGGCGTGTGCGTGGCCCTGTCCGCGGCGTTGGTGTACGACCCCAAGACGGTGGCCCTGAGTATTTTGGGGACCTACCTCTTCGGGCTGGTGCTGGACCACTTCATCTTCGGCATGAACATCAAAAAACGGGTGTGCATCATGTCGGAGAAAAAGGAGGAGATTACCCGCTTCATTCTCGACACCCTGCACAGCGGAGCCAGCCTCTATCAAGCGGTGGGGGCCTATACCGGGGAGACGCGGGAGGAGATTATCGTTATTGTCACCAAGCAGGAGTACATCAAGCTGATCAGCTTCATCTCCCAGACGGACCCCGCCGCTTTCATCACGGTGTACAATGTGAATGAGGTCATCTACCGGCCTAAAAAAATCGTGTAGACTGAAGAGCATAGGGGGAGACGCAAACCTTACAGGCGGAAAATATTTGCGGAAACGGTTGAAATTCCTGGGGTTTTGTGATACCATAGCTCTGTACGTTTAAGCGGAGGGCCGCTGATTATGGGACAGGAGAGGGAGCTTGGAATGACTGCACAGGAATTTGCAGCTGTGGTTCGGTACTTTAAGGATGAGAACAAAACAGTACATGATCTGAACGAGCTGTTCAAGCAGGGGACAGCCGGTCAGGAGAAGATATCAGGAGAATACTCTGTCAGCTATTTGGATGCCGTGGTTGAGTTTATATGCCGCGCACTTGGGAAGGACGACGAAGTTCGGAAGCATTATTGCACATTTAGAAGTGATGTGCCCCAAAGCACTGTTTATCGGAATGCGGGCAAATATATTAGCGGAAAGGGCAATGATATCACAATATTTCAAAACTGGAACGGATATTTACAGAAAAACGCGCTCTCCATCACATATGAAACAAAGCTGAACCAAATATTGAAGGGCATTCTGGCTTTTTTACAGTCCAACTATAATTCCACAGGCCAAAGATTGATCGAGTTTTTAAGAAAAGTCCAAAGCGGTGCATCCTTGGAGGACTTCATTGAAGATCAGGCAATGAAACTAATCTCTGGCGCTGTGGAGGACTCCACCAAAAAATGTGTTATTTTCACCGGCGCGCCGGGGACGGGCAAGACCTACTGCGTGGAGGAATACGTCAAGGATAAAACCGGACAGGACGGAAAAAACGGCGCGCCGCATCCGGATTGGGAGTTCGTCCAGTTCCACTCCTCCTTCGACTACACCGACTTTGTGGAGGGCCTGCGCCCCATCCCGTCAGAGGGAAATATGCAGTTTGTCCGGGTGGACGGCATCTTCAAGTCCTTCTGCCGGAGGGCGGCGGCGGACAGTGACCGCACCTACTACTTCATTATCGACGAGATCAACCGCGCGGATTTGGGCCGGGTCTTCGGCGAGCTGATGTACTGCTTTGAGAAGCGAGGGCCGGAGCACCGGGTCAAGACGCAGTACCACAACCTGCCCACCGCCGGCCTGGAGGGGGAGGACCTCTTCGCCAACGGCTTTTATCTCCCCGAAAATGTTGTGATTCTCGGGACCATGAACGACATCGACCGCAGCGTGGAGACCTTTGACTTCGCCCTGCGCCGCCGCTTCGACTGGGTGGAGATTGACGCGAACACGGTGATGCACAGCTCCCTGAAGAGTATGGCGGACAAGGGAAAGCTCACGGGCAAGGTCACGGAGGAGCTGGTGGGCCGGATCAAAACCATGAACGGGATCATCGCCGACCAGCCTGGACTGGGTCCGGAATTTGCCATCGGTCCCTCCTACTTCGAGGGCTATGACGGAGAAGAAAACCTGGAGGAGATCTGGGAGCGGAACATCAGGCCCATCCTCCGGGAGTACATGCGGGGCAGAAAGGACCCGAAAGATTTTGAGGAAAAGTGTAAGGATGCTCTTTTCCGGGGAACCGAACAGAATTGACCTGGCAGCCCGTGCGCGGAACGGAGAAGCGGGATCGTCACCGGCTGGGTGGAGATGTATATTTTGACGGGACAGAAAAAATTTGACGTGTCTTTCACAGGGAAGACGCGTCAAATTTTTTCTGCGTATGGCACATTGCTGCTGTGGTCTCGTATATCTTCCCCGCAAACGGGAAGGATGAACTCAAATGAACAGGAAGGGAGCCAGTTCGAGCATGGACCATCAAACCATTCAAGCCCCGCAAATCAACGGCTTTGAGCAGTTCCTGCGCGCAGAGGAGCGCGTGTCCGGCACCATTCAAAAATATCTGCGGGATATCCGAGGCTTTGCCGCGTGGCTGGAGGAGTGCCCGCTGAACAAGGAAGCCTGCGCGGCCTGGAAGGAGCACCTTCAGACCGAGAAGCTCCGCCCGGAGACCGTCAATTCCAAGCTCTCGGCGCTGAACAAATTCCTCCAATTTATTGGCAGAGAGGATTGCTGTGTGAAATACCTGCGCATTCAGCACAGGCTGTTCCGCAGGACCGACCGGGAGCTGACCAGGGCCGACTACACCCGTCTGCTGGAGACTGCCAGCCGCATGGGGCGGACCCGGCTGGCCCTGCTGATGGAGACCATCTGCGCCACGGGGATACGGGTGTCGGAGGTCAAGTATCTCACAGTGGAGGCGGTGGAAGCGGGACGGGCAGAAATCAGCTTAAAGGGCAAGATCCGCACCATCCTGATTCCCGGAAAGCTGTGCCGGAAGCTGCGAAAGTATGCCCGGACACAAAAAATCGTTTCCGGCGAAATTTTTCTCACCAGAAACGGAAAAGGGCTGTCGCGCAGGCAAATCTGGGCGGAGATGAAGAGCCTCTGCGCAAAGGCCGGCGTAGAGGCCACCAAGGTGTTTCCTCACAACCTGCGCCATCTGTTTGCCCAGGCGTTTTACCGGGTATGCCGCGACGTCGTGAAGCTGGCGGACGTGCTGGGACACAGCTCCATCGAAACCACCCGGATCTACCTGATTTCCACCGGCGAGGAGCACGTCCGGCAGCTGGACCGGCTGGGACTGATCTCCTGACACAGCGGCATCACAAAATCCGCATTTTGTCCTCTGGCCGCTGCAAAAAAAAGCGGCGGCTCCCTCCGGTAAAACCATCATAGCACAGGCGGCAGGGAATCGCAAGACTTTCAGCGCAAATTTTTACATAACAAATCATGCTGGACAAAGGAAAATTTTGTCCAGCTTATTGCGCTGCGCCCTGTTTTAAGCTCTGCGGGGGCCGCGTGCGTATTTTTCCGTTTTGATAGCGTCCTGTCCGGCGTTTTTTCTTCCGCCGTCAGGACAAAATGCGGATTTTGTGATAAACGCAGGGGAACAAATTCACAGGAGAAGAGGTTTATTATGGACGAAAACGGATTCAAAAAGCAAAGCAAGAAACCGCTGGTCATAGTCTGCCTTTGCCTGCTGGCGGTGGTGGCCGGAGGCGCGGCTTTCTGGCTGACCAGGGAGGACACCGACCCGCTGGCGCTGGACGACAACGCCACCATGGGGGTCCTGCCCGGTATTGACATCACGGAGCGGCAGGCCCAGCTCCAGGAGCAGCTGGACGAGAGCATGATTGCCTTCTCCATCAACACCAGCCCCGTCTTTGCCACAGGCGGGTCCGAGGGGAACCTGATGCTGGAGAATCCCGAACACAACGCCAAGCTGCTGGTGGCGGAGATTTATCTGGATGATACCCAGGAGCTGATCTATCAGTCCAAGGCCATCCCCGCGGGAGCCTACATCGAGAACGCCATGCTGGATAAGGTGCTGGAGCCTGGAGAATACCAGGCCACGGCCTACTTCAAAGCCTATCGGGAGGACGACCGCTCCTTCATCGGGCAGGCGGGCGCCGCAATCAAGATTACGGTGCTCAGTTGAACTCGGCCACACTTCGCGGATATAGGGGCGGAAAAGGAGCTGTATTTGAATGAAGCGTAAACTTTCCGTCATTTTAGCGGCCATTATGGCTGTCAGTCTGTTTGTGACCGCCGCCTACGCCTCCAACGGTTATCAGTCCGGCGATGTACCCATCGGCTCCTCCAATGAGGTGCTGATGGTGGGGACCGTAGTACCCAGCGTGATGTCGGTCACCATTCCCAGCTACGTACCCTTCCACGTCAGCCGTGCCATTGAGGGAGACAATAAGGTCATCTCTCCCCGCATCACCGTCACCAATAACTCCAGTGTCCCTGTGAGTATGGAAGTGGCCTATACCTCTGTGGATCTGAGCAAGCTCCAGGACACGGTCTGGGGCATCGGACCCAGTGTGGCCTCCAACGAGATCGCCATCGGCTTCCAGCCCGAGATGCTGGCCAACCAGATGCCCACGACGCTGAACCAGACCACCTGGCTCCAGGCCAACGTGCAGCAGAACGTCAGCATCATGTCGCTGAACCCCTACGGCAGCAGCAGCATGTATGTGGTGGGCACCCTGGGCAGCGCGGTCCCGGAGAACAATTCCTTCTCCGTCATCCCCACCTTCGTGGTACGTCAGGCGTAATTTTCCTTCCAGCGGGAATATAAACGTATAGAAATGCCCCTGTATTCGCGGATGCAGGCAGGCGGCCGGAAGTTTCAGCTCCCGGCCGCCTTTTTTCAGGGCGTGAGGGCTCGGTCCCAGATCCCGTGGTATGGGTACACGCCATGGAAGCCCTGGCTGGCGGCGAACAGGAGGTAGGCCAGACCCCCCAGGATTAAAATGCCCGTTCGGAGCTTGGCAGAGACCTGTTTTCCGGGCACGGCAGCCGCGGCGGGAAGGGCCAGGAGGGAAAACATCGCCGCGTAGACAGACAGACGCTCCAGAATAAAGTGCCGGGTAATGAACAGCTGGAGCAGCAGGGCATAAAACACACTGTTGGGCAGCACGGGGGAGGATTGATCCCGCCTTGTCCGCCGGAGCAGCGGGAGCGTGAACAAAAAGCACCCCAGCGGCATCAGGGTATAGAGGAAGCTGTTGCCCTGCCAATATTTTTCCGTAAGGTAGTGCTGGTATTTCGGCAGGATGGCAACCACGATCTGGATCAGCGGGTCCATCAGGAAATAGGCGGCCGCCGCTGTGAACGCGGCCAGTCCATAGTGGAGTCCAGTGGCCGGCAAGGTGAGCAGGAAGCAGAGGGGGAGCATCACAAGGGCCGTCCGGTGGAAGCAGGCGGCCAGGAGCACAAGTCCGCAGGCAGGGAGAAAACGGCGGCTTGTCAGGAAGGGGTAGACCCATATCACAATAGCTGCGGCCAGCGCCTGCCGGAGGAAGTTCATGCTCAGGGCAAAGTGTTGCAGGGTGAAAAACAGGAAGACGCTCAGCCAGGGGGCGGCGGAATACCGTCCAATCCAGACGAAGACCAGCGCGGTCAGCAGAAGGTGGAACACAAACAGGAATGCGCGGTAATCGCCTCCCAGCAGGCTGACCGCCCGATTCAGGAGCAGATAGCCCGGTTCGGACCAATCCGCTCCCTCCAGACCGGACGCGGCGGCATAAAACACCGATTCGTAAAAACGGTAGTCAAAGCCGGTGACATAGCGCAGAGCTGCAATAAGCCAGCAGGCCAGGCCCATCGTCAGCAGATAGCCCCACCGAAATCTCGACCGGCGGAGGGGCAGCAGTCCTCCCGCAAGGCTGGCCCCGGTCAGAAGATCATATGGAAACACAGTCCGTCCCCCCATACAGGCGGGGTATTTTTGCAAAGCCGAGTCCCCCGCGTTCTCTCCCCCATTATGACACAGCGCAACGCGGTGCGCAAGCGGAATCTTGCATCATTCTGTTTCCGTGCCAAGAAAGCCTGTCCTCGCCATCAAATGCTGCTGCCTTGGGTGTATTTCGGAACGGGGTTGTAACCGGCGGAAATTTGCGCTATAATAGCAGAAAATTTGCTTGCTTTTATGGAAAACTAGATTGCCGAAGGGTTTGAAAAACAGGTAAAAAAGGGGTTGATCTCAGTGAAATCATTGACCATCCGGAATATTACTTTGGGCGAGGGCAGACCCAAAATCATTGTCCCGATTGTGGACCGGGACGCCCAGGCCATCCTGAACCGGGCCTCCGGTCTTGCGGAGCACCGGATTGATATTGTGGAGTGGAGGGCGGACTTTTTTGAGCGGCTTCAGGACATCCAGGCCGTGGAACAGGTCTTGCAGGGCCTGCGGGACCGTCTGCCCGACAAGCTTCTGCTGTTTACCTTCCGCACAGAGAAGGAGGGGGGAGCCCGGAGCATTGCCCCGGAGGACTACCTGGCGCTGAACCGGCGGGCGGCGGAAAGCGGCTGGGCGGACCTGATAGACGTGGAGATTTTTGGGGAGAACGCGGCGGAACATATTCGGGCAATCCACGCTGCCGGGGTCAAGGCGGTGGGATCAAACCACTCGTTCAACGGGACGCCTCCCCACAGTGAGATTCTTTACCGCCTGCGCAGAGCCCAGGACCTGGGGGCCGATATCCTGAAGATCGCGGTCATGGCCCGCACACCCCGGGATGTGCTCACCCTTCTGTCCGCCACGGAGGAGATGTTCACCCGCTACGCGGACCGGCCCCTGCTGACCATATCTATGGGCGGGCTTGGCATCGTCAGCCGGCTGGCGGGCGGGATCTTTGGCTCCTGCGCTACCTTCGGCACAATTGGGCAGAGCTCCGCGCCCGGGCAGATCCCGGCCGGCGAGCTGGCCCAGGTCCTGGACGTGATCCATCAGACGCACGGCTGATGCTTGGAAAAGGAGCGGTTCGATATGACACTGTTGGAATTCTGCCGGGATTTTTTCCCTGGCGAGGAGATCGTTTCCTCCACAGAAGAGGGGATGGCCGTCCATTTCTGCCGGCTGCTGGAGCTGGAGAGTATGTGGCAGGAGAGCGGCTGGTTCTCCTGGGACCAGATTCTGCCCAGCCATATTTTAGGTCTGCTGCAGCCAGGAGAGTGGCAGTACTGGCGGGATGAAGCACAGCAAGGCCGTGCCTGGGAGGGCGAACGGAGCTTCCTTTTGACCCAGGAGACGCTTCAGACGCTGGAACGCTTCCATTTGGTACTCGACCCCCAGGCCGTCGACCTGGAGTATGAACGCAGACCCTATTTTCGGATGCGGGGCAGGCCGGTGACAGAGGAGCAGGCATTTGATATCCTTTGCCGGACCAATATGCCGCTCTCCTACAGCCAGACCGGCAAGTATCCATGGAAAAACCTGGTATACAGCAGCGGGATTTTGGATAACGACTGGTTTGACATTTTTCCCCATGGGTGGGTGCGTCCGGACGGTACGGTAGGGATGAACGGCGTCAGCGGCATCAAGTATCCCGAGGAGAATGACATCATGACAGATATCATTGATCTTGAGCTTGCGTTCCCCTATTTGGACCTGGTAATCGCCATCACCGACTGGGACGAAGTGCCCGATTATGTCTGGAAAGCGCTCCCGGAAAATGACGAGGGTTTAGAGCGGGAGGATTACCCCGATTTCTTGGAGCATATCA
This sequence comes from Lawsonibacter sp., assembly GCA_022801435.1. Taxonomy (GTDB): domain Bacteria; phylum Bacillota; class Clostridia; order Oscillospirales; family Oscillospiraceae; genus Lawsonibacter. The sequence continues at coordinate 3,013 of JAAWSG010000005.1, read as the reverse complement.
TCTGCGGCCTGTGGCTCCACAACAACACGGTGGAGCTGATGGCTGCGGAGCGGGCCCGGGAGAAATACTTGGAGTATAACCGGCTTTATGGCGGGCAGGACGAGGATATGTTCAAGTGGCGTTATTGCAAGGAGCGGGGACTCCGCCCTGTGGACACCGCATATCTCAAGCGTATGATCCGTGCCCACGGGCTGGACCCGGAGGAGGTGCTGGCGGGCTATGAGTGGGGACCTTTGGGGCTGCAGAAGCAGTCCTATGGACCAGTGTCTGGTCAATACTGAGGTGGACTGCACGCTCCCCTTTGAGATGAACGACAGCTTTGACGTGATCCTGTCCCGCTTCATCCAGAGTCAGACCGAGCAACCCGCCTCCCCGGGCGCGGCGGACATGGCGGAGTGGAGGAACTGTGACGGCCGGTTCAGGTGCGGATGGGGCGGATAAGGGTCTAGGCGGCTTTGAAATTTCGCCATGTCTCCCGCGCCCGGGGAGAAAAAAGATGAGCGGCAGGCTTTGGACTGCCGCTCATGCTGCAAAGATCGGGAAGTTTGGCCGCTGCCAGGATGTCGTTCATGGGTACATCCAGCAGGGCGCTCAGGGCGTAGAGGTTGTCCACCGCAGGCAAGCTCTGGCCCCGCTGCCACTTATAGCAGAATCATGCAGAAACAGAAAGATGCTTCGGGAATTTGCAACAAAACTGTTAGAAAGAGGGACCTGAAACCTGGCAGCTCCTTACTGTTTCAATAAACGCCTTCATTGCTGGACTGCACCAGGTGCTTTTGCGGTAAATTAGCTGAATCAGCATCTGGATTGATACTTCTTTTACCGTAAAACACGATAACTCTCCCGATTCCAGGCTCTTCCTGGCAGTGAGCCGGGGCAGGAACGTGATTCCCAATTTATTTTGCGTGTATTGTAGAATCGTGCTGGTGCAGCCAATTTCCGTGGTGGATCCCTATGGCCACTATGTCAATGAACCGGTTTGGAATCAAGAAGCCATTGTCTATGTAGATCTGGATATGAGCAAGGTCCCGATGAGCCGAATGGAATTTGATGGCGTGGGACATTATTCAAGACCCGATATATTGAACTTATCAGTGCGGGATAATTGATAACATGAGGGCCTGATCCAATATAACGCTTTTTCTTTCGGTGAACCGGTCCATAAAAGCCAGCCTGCCGCAGAAACCTGTGACAGGCTGGCGCTATTGTGTTGGGGTTGTGTTTTTGCAAAAAATAGGTATACTGCTTTGAACAGCGGCGGCAATGCGGCCAAAGATATGACAAAGCAGATCTGACAAGGAGCGGACCATGGAGTCGGTTTGGATGTCAGTCAATAAACAAAGAAAACCATTCCCGCTAAAATTTCAGACGAATTACAGTGCTTCCCACAGTGACCTCATCTCCGCTGCGCAATTTCCGGGTCTCCTGAAGCTCCTCCCCGTTGACCTGCGCCGCGCCGGAGAAATCCAGAGCCTCCACATATACCGCGCCCTCCAGGGAAAAGAGCCGGACATGCTGGAGAGCTGCCTCACCGTCCTGTACCACAATATCGCAGAGGGGATCTGTACCGATCATCAACTCATCCCGCAATTCCAGCTCCTTTTGGCTCTGACCACCGGCCAGCCCTCCACGCACCAGCTCCAGGCGCATATAGATACCCGCCTGCCTCTCCTGTATAGGGCCAGAGGACTCTGGAATTCTCCGCTTTCTTCGGGTCAAGAGCACCGCCGCCGCGATTATCACCACCACTATGGCGGCAATCCCTCCAATCAGCGGGACCGCAGGCGACGCAGCCGGAGGATCAGCCGGGGAGGCGGTCCCGTCCCCTGCTCCGCCAGGAGCTTGTGTCGATGGCTTCGGCAGCGGAACGGACGGCTGGACATTGGACTGTGTTCCGCCCTCTCCGGTGAGCTTGGGCAGTTCCACTTGCCCCTCCGCCCGACAGACCAGCTCGCTGCCGGCGACAAAGGTCACAGACATCTGCTCCGTCCCGCCCTCTGAGCTCAGGCCGGACAGATCAAAGCCGGTGACGAACAGACTGCCGCTGTCCTCTGCCAGGGTGCTCCCGGCCTCTGCAGCCGATACCTCTTCCATCATCTGATGGGAGCCTCCGGAAGCCTCCGCCAGCCGGCCCATACTGTCCAAGGCCTCCCGGTCGCCGCCCAGGCCCACGGAGTGGAGCATCACATCGGAGGCGTCCACTCGCTCCAGCAGCTCCTCATAGGGCACGCCCCCTGTGGGATCATACTGCACCCCGTCTGACAGCACCACCATACACCGCAGCTCGTTGCCCTGCCGGGGCAGCCCCTCAAAGTAATCCAGCCCCTGACTGATGGCGGTATGGAGGCGGGTCACCCGCTCGTCAAAGGGAAGCTGTTCCATCTCAACCGGCAGCCCCTCCGGGGAGACGTCCTCCGCCCGGACCACAAACGCGTCTCCAAAGGTAGCCAGAATAAATTTGGTGTTTTCCCCGCCGGACTGGGCCAGGCTTTGGGCAAAGTCCGCTGCCTCCTGACGGAAGGCGGGCATGGAGGTGGAGTTGTCCACCAGCAGCAGCCAGGTCACCGGGGCGCCCGCCTGACGAACGGTCTCCAGCCGGCCGGCGGCGGAGAAGGTCTGTCCGCCCACCCTGGCCTCCGCCTTGGTGACAGGCTTCTCCATCCCGTCCATGGACACATATGTGTACAGCGTGCCGTCGCAGACAAAGGCCCGGACGATCTCCGCGCTGCCGGCGGCCAGAGCGCTGGTACACAGGAGCCCCGCCAGCAGCAGGGCGAGCAAGATAGATGTCAGCCGTCTCATAGCTCCTCCTCCGCAAATACGGTGATGAGGGAAAAGTTGTCGTTTCCCGGCGGGGTGCGGCGGATGTGGCGCAGGAGCATCCCCTCCGCCCACTGCTTCGGGGTCTCCGCCTTCAGCAGGTCCGCCAGCATCTCCTCCTGGTAGACATACTCCCAAAAGCCGTCGGAGCACAGCAGAAAGGCGTCCCCCGGCCGCAGGCGGGCCTGGCCTG
>JAAWSG010000059.1 GCA_022801435.1 Lawsonibacter sp. | reverse complement strand
CCGGGGAGCAGGTCCACCTGCCGGTGGGTGTTGAAGGCCATGCGGGTGAGGGCGGACATGGTCTCCCCCTGGCTGCCGGTGGTGATGATGCAGACCCGCTCTTTGGGCAGGGATTTGATGTGGTTCAGGTCCATGAGGATGCCGTCCGGGATGTTCATATACCCCAGCTCGGTGGAGACCTTCATCACGTTCTCCATGGACCGGCCGGTGACCGCCACCTTCCGGCCGTACCGGGCGGCCACGTCGATGATCTGCTGGATGCGGTCCACGTTGGAGGCGAAGGTGGTGACGATGATGCGCTCCTCACAGCCCCGGAACAGGGCGTCGAAGGAGGCCCCCACGCTGCGCTCCGACCGGGTGTAGCCCGAGCGCTCCACGTTGGTGGAGTCGGCCAGCAGGGCCAGCACCCCCTCCTTGCCCAGCTCCCCCAGGCGGGCCAGGTCCATCATCCCGCCCTGGATGGGGGTGGCGTCGATCTTGAAGTCCCCGGTGTGGACGCAGGTCCCCGCGGGGCACTTGATGGCGAAGGCCACCGCGTCCGCGATGGAGTGGTTGACATGGATGAACTCCACCGAGAACCTGCCCGCCTTCACCGTGTCCCCCGCCTCACAGGTGATGAGCTTGGTCCGGTCCAGCAGGCGGTGCTCCTCCAGCTTCAGCTTGATGAGCCCCGCGCTCATGCGGGTGGCGTAGATGGGGGCGTTGATGGAGCGCAGCACGTAGGGCAGCGCGCCGATGTGGTCCTCATGCCCGTGGGTGATGAAGATGCCCCGGAGCTTGTTCTGGTTTTTGATGAGGTAGCTCACATCGGGGATGACCACGTCGATGCCGTACATGTCGTCGTCCGGGAAGCCCATGCCGCAGTCCACCACGATGATATCCCCGCCGTACTCATAGACGGTGAGGTTTTTTCCGATCTCGTTGAGGCCGCCAAGGGGTATGATTTTCAATTTTTCTGCCATGATAACTCCTTACTGTTCTAAAATTGTTCCATTGCGTGCCGCTGGATGATGTAGCCCGGCAGGGGCGCGGAGCATTGCGGACAGGACGAAGGGGCGCACTGCCTCCGGCCCTGCCTCGCCGGAGGGGAGTCCGCAGTCCCTTCGCCTGCCATGCCCGCGCTGTGCCAGGCGGATGTCCCGGCCCTGTCCCCGCCTGTGCCGCGGCTGAGGGACCGGGGGATATATTTAGACGCCAGGGGAGGGGGAACCCAGGTCCCCCGCCCCGCCGGCGTATAAATCCAAAACCGTATCTCCGCAAATTGTCGCGGAGTACCGCCTATAGTTTACCATACTTTTCCTGAAAAGTATACTATTTGTTTCAGAAAAACAAAACAGACTCATTCGTCCTTCTCTTGGGCACATTGTTCAGAAAGCTGCCGGTCCAGCTCCGCCGCACGGCCCGCGTAGAAGTCGCACAGCTCGGCGGCGGCCTCCAGATCAGGGCCCTCGGCTACCACCCGCAGGGCGGAGCGCCGGGCCAGAGGGGAGAGATAGACCCAGCCGCCCCCCGACCGCAGACGCAGCCCCTCCCCGCCGGGCTGGCGTCCGTACTCCCGGGAGAGGGCCTGCATCACCTGGCTCCGGCCGGCGGACAGCGGGATCTCCCGGCGGCGGACGGTGAAGCGGGGGGTTTTGGACAAAAGGCTCTCCAGGCTCTGCCCCGCCGTCCCCATCCGGGCGCAGATGCGGGCCGCCGCGCTGGGAGCCTGCCGCAGCCAGGGCTGGGCGGCGTACAGCTGGCGGGCCTGGGAGCCGTCCCGGTCCAGGCGCAGCACCCGTCCGTCGTACCCCGCCGCCACCAGGTCCACCGCCGCCCCCGCCTGGCCCGGGACCGCCACCGTTCCGCTGCCGTTTTCCATCTCGATGAGGCAGACCAGGGCCAGCAGCTGCTCCGGGTCGGCCACCGCTCCCCGCTCGTCCTGGGCGCTGAGCAGAAACCCTCCCCGCCCGGCGCGGAAGGCGGGGATGCCGGGCCGCCAGGACTCCTCCAGCCGGCAGCCCAGGGCGGACAGGACCAGCCGCAGGGCCCGGTCCTCCGGGGTGCCGGTCCCCACCGCCGCCGTGACCTTCCGCAGGGCGGGACGGCGCAGTCCGGCCAGCTCCGCCGTGCGTCCGGCCCACTCCTCCGGGGACAGCGCCCCCCGCTGGAGGGTCCCCACCCGGCCGCCCCGGACCCGGCGCAGCTCCCCCTGGAGGAGGGCGTGCTCCAGCTTCCGCGCCGCGCCCCGCTCCAGGGGCAGGCCCAGCTGGTCGAAGACGTGGAGATAGATGGCCTCCGGGGTCTCCTCAATGAAGAGGGAGCGGGGCAGTCCGTCCGCCACCCCCGCGTCCGCCGCCTGGACGGGGCACTCCAGACTGTAGAGCAGGCAGTCCCCTCCGGCGGCAGCCACCCCGGCGGCGGCGGCCCGGGCCAGCATTCTGGCTCCCCGGGTGGGGGAGGAGCCCACCCCCGCCCGGCCCTCCGCCCCCAGGACGCTGCCCAGGGTGAGCAGGGCCTCGGGGCCGATGTCCTCCCCCAGCACCCCGCGGATGGCCCCGCTCTCCCCGAAGCGCAGGGAGGTTTTCTGGCTCCCGCTGGTGATGGACCGGGCCAGGCGGCAGCCCTCGGGGGCGGTCTGACCGGGCCACAGGGCCACCCGCTCCATGAGCACCGCCCCCTCCTCCGCCAGGGCGTTCTCCCCCAGAACGGTCCCCTCGTTGAGCACCGTCCCCCGCCGGACAGAGGCCCCCCGGCAGAGAATCGCCCCGTAGAGGGTGGCCCGGGGACCCGCGTGGGCGTTCTCCAGGAGGATGGAGCGCTGGACCATGGACTTCTCCTCCACCTCCGCCCCCCGCTCCAGCACGGTGTGGGGGCCGATGAGACTGCCCCGCTTGATGTGGACCCCCTCCCCCAGCCAGCAGGGGGGGACCAGGGTCACCCCTCTGGGGACGGGCTGGGCGCTCCAAACCCCCGGTCCCCGCTGGGGCAGGCCCATATCCAGCTTGATTTTTCCCGACATGGCGTCGCAGGCGCAGTTCAGATAGGCCCCGCAGTCCCCCATGTCGCACCAGTAGCCCTCCAGCGCCAGGCCGTACAGGGGGACGCCCTCCTCCAGCAGGGCGGGAAACAGGTCCTTGCCGAAGTCGAAGGCCCCCTCCGCCGGGACCCGCTCCATGGCCTCCGGGGAGAGGACATAGATGCCCGTGTTGATCTGGTCGGTGACCACCTGCCCCCAGGCGGGTTTTTCCACAAAGCGCTCCACCCGGCCCGATTCATCGGTGACCACCAGGCCGTACTCCAGGGGGTTGGGGTGGGCGTACAGCCCCAGGGTGGCCGCCGCCCCCCGCTCCCGGTGGAAGCGGCACAGAGCGGCCAGGTCCAGGTCGCACACGCAGTCCCCGCTGATGACCAGAAAATCTCCGCCGCCCAAAGCGGACAGGCAGCTGCGGACGCTCCCCGCCGTGCCCAGGGGCTCGTCCTCCACAAAGTAGGTCAGCTTGACCCCCAATTGCTCCCCGCTGCCGAAGCAGTCCATGATGGACTGGGGCTTGCAGCACAGGGTGAGGCAGATATCGGTGATTCCGCAGCGCTTCAGCAGGTTGATGATGTGCTCCATGACAGGCCGGCCCAGCAGCGGGGTCATAGGCTTGGGACGGCCCAGAGTCAGGGGGCGCAGGCGGGTTCCCTCGCCCCCCGCCATGATAACAGCGTTCAAACAGCTCTCCATCCTTCCGTCGGTTGGTAAGGGGTAGTATGGCTTTGGCGGAACACTTTCATCCCGGAAGCGCAAAAAAAGCCCGCTCCGCCCTGGGAGCGGAAGGGACCCTTGAAATCCTATCAAACCTGTGGTATAATAGGGAGAAATGGGGGGATGCCTGTGATGATTTCCACAAAGGGCAGATACGCGCTTCGGTTTCTGGCGGACGTGGCAGAGCACCAGGGGGGCGGATATGTGCCTCTAAAAGATGTGGCCGCCCGGCAGGAGATTTCGGAGAAGTATTTGGAGATCGTGGTCAAGGAGCTGGTGCGGGGAGGGTTCCTGACCGCGCTGCGGGGGAAGGGGGGAGGCTACCGGCTGAGCAGAGCGCCGGAGGAGTGCCCGGTGAAGGAGATTCTGGCGCGGATGGAGGGCCCGCTGGCGCCGGTGGCCTGTCTAAAGCCGGAGCGGGAGGCCTGTCCCCGCCGGGAGAGCTGCCGGACGCTGGCGCTCTGGCAGGGGCTGGACCGGGTAATTGACGGGTATCTGTCCCGGTTCACCCTGGCGGACTTGGTCAAAAATCCTGAGACGGCGGATGAAAAGAGACCATAAAAACCCGCGGCCCTCTCTCCTCCGGGAGAGGGGGCCGCGGTGGGTGACAGGGCGTTACCCCTGGTTCTGGGCCTCCACCAGGCGCACGCCGCAGTACTGTTCCCGCAGCTTGGGCTTTTCGATCTTGCCGGTGGGATTCCGGGGGACGGGGGCGAAGATGATCCTCCGGGGGCGCTTGTACCGGGGCAGGTCCATACAAAACTGGTTGATCTCGCTCTCGGTGCAGGTCATGCCCTCCTTGATCTGGATGATGGCCGCGGCGATCTCCCCCAGACGCTTGTCGGGCAGGCCGATGACCGCCACGTCGTGGACCTTGGGGTAGGCGGAGAGGAAGTCCTCAATCTGTACCGGGTACAGGTTCTCGCCGCCGGAGATAATGACGTCCTTCTTCCGGTCCACCAGGAAGATAAACCCGTCCTCGTCCTGCCGGGCCATGTCCCCGGTGTGGAGCCAGCCGTTCTCCAGCACCTCCGCGGTGGCCTCGGGATTGTGGTAGTAGCACACCATCACCCCGGGGCCTTTTACGCACAGCTCGCCAACCTCTCCCTGGGGAACGGGGGTATTTTGCTCGTCCACAATCTTGACCTTCCAGCCGTAGCCGGGAATCCCGATGGCCCCCACCTTATGGACGTTGTCCAGACCCAGGTGGACGCACCCCGGGCCGGTGGACTCGGACAGGCCGTAGTTGGTGTCGTACCTGTGGTGGGGAAAGTATGTCAGCCAGTGCTTAATCAGGGAGGGGGGGACGGGCTGGGCGCCGATGTGCATCAGCCGCCACTGGGACAGAGAGAAGTCCTCCAGCCGCAGCTCCCCCCGGTCCAGGGCGGCCAGAATGTCCTGGGCCCAGGGAACCAGCAGCCAGACGATGGTGCAGCGCTCCTGACTGGCGGCCTGGAGGACGGCGGAGGGGGAGTTCCCCTTGAGGAGCACCGCCCGGCTTCCGGTGAACAGCGAGCCGAACCAGTGCATTTTGGCCCCGGTGTGGTACAGGGGCGGGATACACAAAAACACATCGTCGTGGGTAGTCTCGTGGTGGATGGCCTCCATCCGGGCGGACTGCATCAGGGCGGAGTGCTTGAGGAGGATGGCCTTGGGGAAGCCGGTGGTCCCGGAGGAGTAGTAGATAGCCGCCTCGTCCTCGTCATCCACCAGCACCTTGGGGGCCCGGCTGGAGCAGTTGGCGGTGGCCCGCAGATAGTCCTCCGCAAAGGCGGGACAGTGCTCCCCCACAAAGAACAGCAGCATCTGGCGGGAGATCTTGGGGACGATGGGCTCCATGCGGGTGGTGAACTCCGGGCCGAAAAAGAGCACATCGGCATCGGCCAGTTTCAGGCAGTAGTCGATCTCCTCCGAGGTGTACCGGAAGTTCAGCGGCACGGCGATGGCCCCGGTCTTCAGGATGCCGAAATAGATGGGCAGCCACTCCAGGCAGTTCATCAGCAGGACGGCCACCTTCTGCCCCCTGCGGATGCCCCGGCCCAGTAGCATATTGGCGGTCCGGTTGGCCTTCTCGTCAAAAACGGACCAGGTGATCTCCCGGCGGTAGGGGGCGTCTCCGGTGGGCTGGATCAGCTCGTACTCCTGCCAGGAGACCCGCTGCTCCTCCCGGACCTCGGGGTTGATCTCCACCAGGGCGGCTTCCTCTCCATAGAGCTTGCTGTTGCGCTCCAACAGGTCGGTGATAGGCATGGCGCTCGTTCCTTTCTCGGCGGTACTTCATTGATTTTAACCGCTAAAGTATTCTAGCCGATTTCTGCCGGATTGTCAAGGGACTTGCCGCAATCAGAGGAAAAACTTTTGCCGCCGCCATCAAAAGAGCTCCAGCGCCTCCGGAGGGGGTCCGGAGACGCTGGGCGGGCTATATCCCCTTGTACTTGCGGCGGGTGGCGATCCCTCCGCGGATATGGCGTTGGGCCTTGTTTTCCTCCAGCACCTGCTTCACCTGTAGATACAGGCTGCGGTTGAATTCGGGCAGGCGTTCCGAGAGGTCCTTATGTACAGTTGACTTGCTGATTTCAAACTTTTGTGCCGCGGCACGGACGGTAGTCCGGTTCTCTATGATGTAAAGAGCCAGGCGCTGGGCCCGCTCCTCCATATTTCCCTTCACAAGCGCAACACTCCCCGCCTTGGATTGCTTTATCATATGCAGATAGAGAAAAAGCTATTCCGCTTTTTGCCCTCCCGCATAGACTGGCGGGGAGGGATGCGCTGTGAATGTGTTTGACTATCTGGACCGCCGGGGGGAGGACAGTTTTGCCCAAATCCCGCCCGGAGCGGTAGACGGGCTGATTTTGTCTCTGCTGTCCTACATCCCCTTCGGAGGTCTGGTCCCCGCCGGGCTGGAGGGGGCGGTCCCTCTGGAGCGGGCGGCGCGGCAGTGGCTGGCGCTGCCTGGGGACTGCGCAGGGCGGGTGCGGTGCGGGGAGGACCGCAGGCTGCTGCGGAAGCTGGCCGGGACGCCGCGGTTTGCCCGGATGGAACTGGCCTGTGCTGCCGGACGGTTCGACCCCGAGGAGGAGAGCCAGTTTGCCGCCCTGGCCATTCTCACCGGGGACGGGTCTGCCTTTCTCTCCTTCCGGGGGACGGACAACACGCTGGTGGGGTGGAAGGAGGACTTTAATATGAGCTTTCTGGAGGTCGTCCCCGCCCAAAAAGCCGCGGCGGAGTATGTGCGGAAATTTTGTCAGCGCTTCCCCGGGCCGCTGACCCTGGGAGGCCACTCCAAGGGGGGAAATCTGGCCGCCTGCGCCGCGGCGATGGCCCCCGCCCGGTGCAGGGACCGCGTCCGGACCGTGTACAGCTTTGACGGCCCGGGTTTTTCCTCCGCCCTGCTCTCCCGGCCCGGCTACTGGGAGATGCTCACCCGGCTGAAGACCTTCATACCCCAGTCCTCGGTGGTGGGGCTGCTGCTGGCCCGGGAGGAGCCCTATACAGTGGTGTACAGCGACCGCGCCGGCCTGCTCCAGCACGACCCCTACTCCTGGCAGGTGAAGGGGGACGGGTTCCTCTGCTTGGAGGAGGTCACCCTGGGGAGCCGTCTGGTGGACCGGACCCTGAAGGACTGGCTGGCGGGGCTCACCCCGGAACAGCGGGAGGAGACCGTGGACGCGCTGTTCTCCCTCCTGGCCTCCGGCGGAGCGGACCGGCTGGACCAGGCCCTCCGCCCCCAGCACCTGGCTGCCGCCCTCCCCGCCCTCCCGCCCGAGGTCCAGGCCACCCTGGCCCGCTCCCTGGGGGGACTGCTCCGCTCCGGCCTGCGGGCTGTGCGGGGAGGAGGCCGCCGGGGAGGGCCGCCTATGCAGGACACGGCAAGTCAGCCTCTATATACAGACCTGCGGCGTGTCTGAACAATCGCTCCGCCGGAATTTTCACGGCGCCCAATTGATTTTCCCCAGTCCGGAGAAAAAACTCTGGACAGACGGCGAAGATTGGATTATGATGTATCCTGAGTTTTTGTAAGATACAGCGCGCACCTCTCCGCCTGGGCAGAGGGGTACGGGAGGTAAACTATGCCGCATACATTTTTTGGCGGGGTGTTCCCTGCCACACGGAAGGAAAGCACCCGAAAAAAACCCCTGACCAAGCTGTCCGCTCCTCCAAAGGAGGTGGCGATTCCCTTGGCCATGAGCAGCGACGGCATGTCGGTCCCGGTGGTCCGTCCGGGGGAGATGGTGGCGGTTGGGCAGCTCATCGCCCAGCGGGGGGAGCACGGAGGGGCCTCTGCCCACGCCAGCGTCTCCGGCCGGGTGTCCGCCATCCAGGAGCGCCCCCACCCCTGGGGAGGGAGCTGTCCCGCCATCATCATCCAGAACGACGGCCGGGACACCCCGTCGGCGGGCCGGCCCTCCCAGCTGGAGCCCCGGAATGTGGAGCTGGAGCTGCTGCTGGCCCGGGTGCGGGAGGCCGGTATCGTGGGCATGGGCGGAGGAGCCTTTCCCGCCTGGGAGAAGCTGATCCAGGCCGCCCGCCATGTGGATACCCTCATCGTCAACGCCGCCGAGTGCGAGCCCTACATCACCGCCGACCACCGCCTGCTCCTGGAGCGGAGCGAGAAGATCCTCCTGGGGGCGGGGACGCTGGCCCGCTGCCTGGGGGCCAAGCGGGTGGTGGTGGTCACCGAGGGGGACAAGCTCAACGCGGTGGAGTCGGTGGAGCGCCGCCTGCGCCGCCGGGGGGACAGCCGGGCCCGCATCTGCACCGTGCGCACCCGGTATCCCCTGGGGGCGGAGAAGCAGATTATCCAGACCGTCACCGGCCGGGAGGTCCCCCCGGGGGGGAGCCCTGCCGACGTGCGGTGCGTGGTGCTCAATGTGGCCACCGTCTACGCCATTCAGGACTCCCTCTTCCAGGGGCACGCCCTGACCCACCGGGCGGTGACCGTCACCGGCGGAGCGGTGACCCGCCCCCGGAACCTGTGGGTCCCCATCGGGACCCCCCTGCGCTGCCTGCTGGAGGCCGCCGGCGGACTGCGGGAGGAGGCGGACCTCATGCTCACCGGCGGGCCCATGATGGGGGTGGCCCTGGAGAGCCTGGACGCCCCCGTGACCAAGAGCACCAACAGCCTGGTCTGCCTTACCGCCAGGGAGCACAAGCGCCACAGCGGCGGCGAGGACTGCATCCGCTGCGGCAAGTGCGTGGCCAGCTGTCCCATGCACCTGGCCCCCGCCTTTATCCGGCAGGCCCTGGACCGGGGGGACCTGGAACGGCTGCCAAGCCTCCATGTGGAGGACTGTATCGCCTGCGGCTGCTGCTCCTTTATCTGTCCCTCCCAGCTGCCTCTGGTGGAGACGGTGGCCCTGGCGCGGAGCATTTTGGAGAGAGGAGGTGCGGCGCGGTGAGCTCCCTGTTTTCCCCTGCGCGGCTGTCCCCTCAGCTGCGCCAGCCCGCCACCACACGGGCCATGATGCTGGACGTGATGGTGGCCCTGCTGCCCGCCCTGGGGATGGCGGTCTTCTTCTTCGGACCCCGGGCCCTGACGCTCACCGGGACGGCGGTGGTCTCCTGCGTCCTCTTTGAGGGGCTGTACCGTCTGCTCACCCGGCAGAGTCAGACCATCGGCGACCTGTCCGCCTGCGTCACCGGGATGCTGCTGGCCCTTAGCCTGCCGGTCAGCTCCCCCTACTGGGTGGCGGTCCTGGGGAGCGGCTTCGCTATCGTGGTGGTCAAGCAGTTTTACGGCGGGATGGGCCGCAATTTTATGAACCCCGCTCTGGCCGGACGGATGCTGGCCGCCACCCTGCCCACCCTGATGACCACCTGGCCCGAGCCCCTGCGCTGGCTGGCCCTGAGCCAGGAGGTGGATGTGGTGTCCACCGCCACCCCCATGGCCCAGCTCCATGAGGGGCTGCTCCCCGCCCAGGGGCTGGACCAGCTCTTCCTGGGTCTGCGGGGGGGCTGCATGGGGGAGGTGTCCGCCTTCATGCTCCTGCTGGGCGGACTGTACCTGTTCCTGCGCCGGGTGATCTCCCTGCGGGTCCCCGGCTCCTACCTGGGGACGGTGGCGCTGCTCTCCCTCCTGCTGTGCCCCGACGGCGCCGAGCCCCTGCGCTGGGCCGCCTGCCAGCTGCTGGGGGGAGGACTGCTGCTGGGCGCCTTCTTCTTCGCGGTGGACCCCGCCACCACTCCGGTCACCCCCAGGGGGCAGACGATGTTCGGGGTGGGGTGCGGACTGTTCACCGTGCTTCTGCGCACCTGCAGCTCCTACCCCGAGGGGGTGGGCTGGGCCATCCTGACTATGAACTGCATGGTGTGGCTGCTGGACCGGATGGGGATGCCCCGCCGGTTCGGGATGGGCCCCTTCGCCACCACCCGGGCCTGGGCGCTGAACCTGCGGGTGAGTATGGCCCAGATCAAATTCGTCCCCCCCAAGCTCCCCCGCCGCCCGGCGCGGAAGGAGGGAGGCGCGCCGGGGGAGGGCTTTCTGGACCTGCTCCGGACGGAGGGGAAGGTCCTGGCTCCCCTGGGGGCGGTGCTGGCCGCCACCTGCGCCGTCATCTACGGGGTACACACCTTTACCGACCTGGATACCGCCCGGGCGGAGGCTCAGGAGCAGCGGGAGCTGCTGACCCAGGTTATGCCGGCGGCGGATTTCAGCTCTGAGACCCCCTTCCGGGCCAGCGGCGCCCTGAGCGTCACCGAGGGCTACACCAGCGAGGGCGAGCTGGTGGGCTACTGCGTGGAGGTGCAGAGCAGCGGCTTCAGCGGGCTGATTACCATGATCGTGGGGGTGGACACCAACGGAGAGGTCACCGGCGTGGCGGTCACCAGCCACAGCGAGACCACCACCGTGGGGGGATGGGCCATGACGCCGGAGGCCCTGGGACGCTATGTGGGCCGCTCCGGGACCATCCGCAGCACCGGCCCCAACGCCCTGGACGCGGTGAGCGGAGCCACCGCCACCTCCAAGGCCATCACCGCGGGAGTCAACCGGGCGCTGGCCATCGTAGCCACCCTGGATACAGAACAGGAGATCAACTATGAGGATATTGAGTGAGCGTGCCCTCCCCCTGGGCCGGGAGAGGGGGGAGCGGCTGTGAACACCGCCATCGAGCTGGCCGGCGTGGCGCTGGCCGCCCTGCTGTCGGAAAATATGGTGCTTGTGACCTGCATGGGGATGGGGACCCACACCCAGTCCTTCCAGAAGCCCAAGGAGGCCCTGCGCACCGGGGCTTGGCTGACCGTGGTGATGGTGCTGGGGGCCCTGTGCGCGTGGCTGGCCGACTACTTTCTGCTCAGCCGCTTCGGGTGGCAGCACTTCCGGGTGCTGATCTTTTCCCTGCTCATCCCCGGGCTGGTGGCCGGCCTGCGGAGCTTTCTGCGGGCCTGCGTCCCCGAGCTGTCCCGGCGGTCGGATGAGAATCTGGCCTCGGTCACCACCAACTGCGCCGCCCTGGGCTCCGCGCTGCTGGTGGCCCAGAGGGGGTACAGCCTGGGCTCCGCCCTGCTCTTCGCCCTGTGCGGAGGGGTGGGGGTCACCCTGGCTCTGGCCAGCTTCGCCAGCCTCCAGGGGGAGGTGGACCTGGACCGCTGCCCCAGGGTGTTCCGGGGGGCCCCCATTCAGCTGATTACCGCGGGGCTGATGGCGATGGCGCTGATCGGCTTTTACGGACTGAATCTGGATTGAGAGACCCCGGGCCGCCGGACAACAGAAGACGGGGGATGCCTTGCCGGCATCCCCCGTCTTCTGTGCTTCTGCTCTGTTTTCCGCGCCGCGTATCCGGCCGGGGCGCTCACTGGTCGATGTCCACCAGGATGTTGTCGGTGCCGTGCTCCTCAAACTCGGCGATGTACGCGTCGATGCGGCTGGTGAGCTCGGCGTAGTTGCTCTCGTCGATGGGGGCGTCGTCCATGTCCCGGCGGGCCAGGTCCTCGGCCAGGATGTCAAAGAAGACGTTGTTCTCATACTCGGCGATGGCCTCATGGATGCCGCCCTCCACAAAGGCGCGGGAGGGGATGATCTCCCCCTGGTACAGCTCCGCCAGCTCGGGCATCCCCTCCAGGGCGGCCCGGCCGAACAGCAGGCTCTCCACCTGGTCGTAGTCGGTGAAGCGCTGGTCCCCCCGGGTGGAGTTCAGGATCCAGTTGCCGATATAGACCAGGTCCAGCAGCCGGCGAAACTGCTTTTTGCTCAGCTCCAGATTCAAAGCGAGCCCTCCTCTCTGGGCAAAAACAGTTGTCTCTACATATTATAGCGGCCCGGCGGGATTTGTCAAATGGAGAAAGACGGGAATTTGGGCGGCAAACCGGACCGGCAGGGGCTGCTTTGCCTGTTTTTCACAGAAAAAACCGCGGCTTTGTAAAATTTTACTTGTCTTTTCCGCCGGAATGCCATACAATATACAAAGCTGAGCCTGCCTCTTTACAGCGGGGGGCAAACTGTGTATAATACCTGCGTTCGTCCTCGGACAAAATACAAACATTCGGAGGTCCCTATGGAAAAGGATGTAGTCATCTCCATCAGGGGGATGCAGTGGTATGAGAACAGGGAATCAGACAGCATCGAGCTGGTCACCCGGGGGGTCATGCTCCGGGACGGGGTGGTCTGTACCCTGTCCTATCAGGAGAGCAAGCTCACCGGCATGGAGGGGACCCTGACGACCATCCAGGTGGAGGGAGAGCAGGTGTCCATGCTGCGGGTGGGGGAGTACAACACCCAGATGGTGTTTCAGACCGGGCGGCGTCACCTGTCTGTCTATAATACACCCTATGGCGCTATGGAGGTCGGGGTGAATACCCGGCATCTGCTGGCCGAGCTGAAGGAGGACAGCGGCATCATCGAGGTGGACTACGACATCGAAGTGGACCACGCCCTGGCAGGCCGGAATGCCGTTCAGATCGAGATCGCTCCGGTGGAGGGCGCGAGCCTGAAGCGGCAGGAGCGGGACAGTGTATAGTCCGCTACAACAGAGAATGAGGGTGTGAACAATGATAAACATGATCCAGTCCGCGAAGAGCCAGGCGGCCGCCCTGACCCAGGCCGCCTATGAGAGGGCCGCCGCCGCGGGGGCCCTGCCCGGGGGGGGCCAGGTGAGGGGGGGCATCGAGATCCCCAAGGACACCGCCCATGGGGACTACGCCTCTACCTTCGCCATGGCGGGGGCCAAGGCGCTGCACATGGCCCCCCGGCAGATCGCCCAGACCATTGTGGACCACCTGGAGCTGGAGGGGAGCTACTTCCAAAAGGTGGAGATCGCCGGGCCCGGCTTCCTCAACTTTACCTTGGGCCCCAGGTGGTACGGGGAGGTCCTGGCCGCCGTGGAGTCCGAGGGGGCCCGGTACGGCTCGGGCGGCGAGGGGGCGGGCAGGAAGGTGATGGTTGAGTTCGTCTCCGCTAACCCCACCGGCCCCATGCACATGGGCAACGCCCGGGGCGGCGTGCTGGGGGACACCTTGGCCAACGTCCTCCAGCGGGACGGCTGGGATGTGTGGCGGGAGTTCTACGTCAACGACGCGGGCAACCAGATTGACAAGTTCGCCCGGTCCATCTACGCCCGGTATATGCAGCTGCTTTTGGGGGAGGAGAATTATCCCTTTCCCGAGGACGGCTACCACGGGGAGGATATCAAGGAGCTGGCCCGGGCCTACCGTGCGGCGTACGGTGACGCCGGCCTCAATGAGCCGAAGGATGACAAGCTGCTCGCCATGGCCCAGTTCGGCCTGGAGCGGAACATCCCCAGGATGAAAGAGGACCTGAAAAAGTACGGCATCGAGTACGACCAGTGGTACATGGAGTCCTGGCTCCATGACCGGGGCTTTGTGGCCGGCACGGTGGGACTGCTCACCGAAAAGGGCTGGACCTATGAGAAGGACGGCGCTTTGTGGCTGAAGACCGCCGAATTGCTCAGGCAGAAGTATCTGGCCGAGGGCAAGTCCCAGGAGCAGGTGGAAAAGCTGGACCTGAAGGACGACGTGCTCCGGCGGGCCAACGGGTTTTATACCTACTTCGCCGCCGACATCGCCTACCACCGGAACAAGCTGGAGGAGCGCAAATTTGACCTGGCCATCAACATCTGGGGGGCGGACCACCACGGACACGTGGCCCGGCTCCAGGCGGCGCTGGACGGGCTGGGGCTGGACGGCTCCCACCGGCTGGTCATTGTGCTGATGCAGCTGGTCAACCTCCTCCAGGACGGCAAGCCGGTAAAAATGTCCAAGCGGACGGGGAAGGCCATCGCCCTCCACGACCTGCTGGACGAGATCTCGGTGGACGCCGCCCGGTACTACTTCAACAACCGCACCCCCTCCAGCCCCCTGGACTTCGAC
>JAAWSG010000058.1 GCA_022801435.1 Lawsonibacter sp. | reverse complement strand
GCATTCCCTCTCGTGTTTTGTGGTTGGTCACACTTCCATTATAACACTTGAGGCTATGCCTTCTTTTTTGCCATTTTTCAGATTTGCTCATTTATAGTTTTTAATATACTTCAAAACCGCGCCGTCCTCCCGCCAAACCAGCTCCTCCACCCCCAAAAAGCGGGCGACAGAGGGGCTTGCGGGGGTCCGGTAGAGCTCCTCCGGCGGGGCCAGCTGAGCCAAAACCCCGTCCTCCATCACGGCGATGCGGTCGGAGAGGACCAGCGCCTCCTCCTGGTCGTGGGTGACGAAGACCATGGTGATGCCCAGCTCCTTTTGCAGGCGCTTGAGCTCGTGCCGCATTTTGGTGCGCAGGGCGGCGTCCAAGTTGCTGAAGGGCTCGTCCAGCAGGCACAGCTTGGGCTCCACCGCCAGGGACCGGGCCAGGGCCACCCGCTGCTGCTGGCCGCCGGACAGGGCGTGGATGCGGGACTGGGCCCGGTCCGCCAGCCCCACCAGCTCCAGGTAGGACATCCCCCGCCTGCGGGCCTCCTCCCGGCTCAGGGAGCGGAACTTCAGCCCGTAGCACACGTTTTGCAGGGCGGTCATGTGGGGGAACAGTCCGTAGGACTGGAATACGGTGGACACCGGCCGGCGCTCCGGGGGCAGGCGGGTGAGGTCCTGGCCGTCCAGCAGGATGCTCCCGCCGTCCGGGGTGAGGAAGCCGCCAATCATATTTAAAGTGGTGGTCTTGCCGCAGCCCGAGGGACCCAGGATGCACAGCAGCTCCCCCTGGTCCAGCCCCAGGCTCAGGTCCCGGACCACGTTTTTGCCCCCAAAGGATTTGCTCAAATGGTTCAGCTCAAGAAACATCCCCGTTCTCCTTTCTTCCCACCGCCCAGTAGACGCCGCCCTCCACCGCCAGCACGATGACTACAATCAGCGAGGCCATGAGGGAGGCCAGGGCGTACTCCCCAGTGTATACCGCGTCGAACAGCTTGAACACCGCCAGCTGGTGTCCCGGGTCGATGAGGAACAGCACCGCCCCCGCCGTGGTCATGCTGCTGGAGAAGTTGTAGGCGAAGCAGCTGAGGAAGGCGGGGCGCAGGCCGGGGAGGATGACGTACCGAAGCACGCTCAGCCGGTCGCCTCCCAGGTCCCGGGCGGCCCGCTCCTGGGCCAGGGGGATCTGGGCCAGGGTGGCGGAGCAGATTTTTGTGGTGGTGGGCAGCTGCTTGAAGAGCATGTTGGCCAGCACGATGACCGCCGTCCCGGTGAGCTTGAGGGGGGGCCGGTTGAAGGCCAGGATATAGCCGATGCCAAAGCAGGTCCCGGGCAGCATATAGGGCAGGGTGGCCAGGCAGTCAAAGAACCCGCCGAATTTTACCCCCCGCCGGTGGACGAGATAGGCGAAGAGCATGGCGAACAAAGTCCCCGCCAGGGCCACAATCAGGGCATAGACTACGCTCCGGACCACCGTGTCCAGGCTGAACCGCCACAGCTTTTCCACATACTCCAGGGTGAGGACCGTCCCGTTTCTGGTCCGCTTGAGAAAGCCGGAGGAGAGGATGCAGGCGTACTGCACCCCGATGAGGAGGAAGAACAAAAGGCCGCCCAGGAGGATGAACACCCCTGGTCCGCCGCACCTCCTCAGGGGGAGGACGAACTGCTGCCGGCGGGAGCGCTCCCCGGACAGAGCGCCCACCTGTCCCATCAGCCAGCGGTAGAGGAAGAAGGCGGCGATGGAGGGCAGCAGGAGCACCATATTCATAGCGGAGGCCTTTTCCAGGTTGGAGAAGCCGGTGAGCTGGAGATAGATGTCGGAGGCGATGGTGGAGAACCGCCCGCCGATGATGACCGGGGTCCCGAAGTCGGCCAGGGAGCGGACGAAGGAGAGCAGGGCGCACACCAGAACG
The DNA here is from genome assembly GCA_022801435.1 of Lawsonibacter sp. Taxonomy (GTDB): domain Bacteria; phylum Bacillota; class Clostridia; order Oscillospirales; family Oscillospiraceae; genus Lawsonibacter. The sequence goes on along the minus strand of JAAWSG010000058.1, from coordinate 12,166 downwards.
CCGGGCTTGAGAAGGGGGAGGACCACGTCCAGAAGGATGTGCCGGGGGTTCGCCCCCAGGTCCTGAGCGGCCAGCAGGCTGTCCCGGTCCATCTGTCCCAGCAGTCCCAGCAGGAACAGGGCGTTTACCGGGACAAAGGACAGGCTCTGCATCCAGATGACCCCCCAGCAGTTGTAGGGATTCCAGGACAGGCCCAGCAGCCGGTAGGTGATCCAGCCCCGCCGCCCGTACAGCTGGATATAGGCCAGGGAGGAGACAAAGGGCGGGGACACCATGGTAATCAGGAGCAGGCCCATGCCCAGCCCCCGCCGCCAGCCCCGCCCGGTGGAGACCAGCAGGGCGGAGGAGAGGGAGAACAGGGTGGACAGCGCCGAGGTACACAGGGCGGTGAAGACGCTGTTGCGCAGGCTGGTTTGGTACTGGCTCCACACCTGGACGTAGCTGTCCAGGGTCAGCCCGCCCGCCCCGCTGCTCAGACTCCGCAGCAGGATGCAGACCATGGGGTAGAGCACGAACAGACAGACCGAGCCCGGCAGCGCCAGCACCATCAGCCGGTCAATCAGCCTCCGGACAGCAGGAAAAAGGATGTCAAAAGACACCCTTTTTTCCATTGCTGTTCTGTGTTGGCTGCCGCCCTTATTCATCAACCGCCTTGTCGCCCATCAGCGCCTCAAACTTCTCCAAAATCTCGGAGCGCTGGCTGCCGAAGAGGGACAGGTCCTCCTCCATCAGGATAGAGGGGTCGTAGCCCAGCTCCAGACCCTCCAGATTGGGCTTGATGGTTTTGACAGCATTTTTTTGGTCGATCTCCGCCAGGGTCTTCAGGTGCTCGTCGCTGCTGAACAGCCACTCCACAAAGTACTTGGCGGCATCGGCGTTCTCCGCGTTCTTGAACACGGCCACTCCCTCGGGGACCCAGGGGATGCCGTCGGTGGGGTAGATGATGGACACGTCGTACTCGTCCAGCAGGGCCTCAATGGTCCCGTCAATATAGGTGATGCCGATGGCGAACTCGTCCGAGATCACCTTGTTCATGGGGTCGGAGCCCCGGCGGGCGTAGTAGGCGATGTTCTCATTCAGCCCCTGGAAGTAGGCCCAGCCGTCCTCCTTGGTCTGGAGCATGGCGTTGACCACCGCGTAGTTGGTCCCGGAGACGGCGGGGTTGGACATGATGATCTCCCCCTTGTAGGAGGGGTCCAGCAGGTCGTTCCAGGTGGCGGGGGCGGTAAGCTTCAGCTCGTCCATCAGGGTGTTGTTCACCAAAAAGCCCACGATGGTGATGCCCTTGGAGAACCAGAAGCCCTCGGGGTCTTTGAAGCCGGCGGCCAGGTCGGCGGAGGCGTCAAAGCTCACCTGTTCCAGCAGGCCGTCCGCCTTGGCGCTCATGAAGGCGTCAATGCCGCCCCCAAACCACAGGTCGGCGGAGGGAGTGCCCCCCTCGGCCCGGAGCTTGGACAGCACGTCCCCGGAGGACATGGACAGCAGCTCCACCTTCACCCCGGTGTCGGCGGCGAACTGGTCGAACAGGGTCATATAGCTCTCGTTGGTGGCCACCACCTTCATGGTCCCGGACAGCTCAGGGGCAGCGGGCTCCTGGCTCTGGCCGGGGTCCGGCTGGGAGGAGCTGGAGGGGGTCTGGCTTCCGGCGGACTGAGATTGGCTGGGCTGGTTCTTCTGTCCGCAGGCGGACAGAGACAGCGCCATCACCAGAGCCAGAGCCAGGGAGGTCAGTTTTCTCAATTTCATGGTTCAATCCTCTTTCTGTTCTTGTCATTTGCCCGGTAAAGGCCACGCCAGTATATCAAAAGATTGTCAAAAAAGCAAATTGAGGTTTTTGATAGCCAGTGAATATGTTTGCGAATTCAATGACAGCATATACATAGAAAAATTCTATCAATGGCATTGACAGGACCCATATGCCGGAAAAGAGAGAGGACCCGCTCCCGCAGGAGGGGTCCTCAAAGCGGTTCAGCTCCACAGCTCCAGCACCCGGGCCTCCTGCCACTGGAGCCCCGCCTGGGCCAGGGCCTGGGTGAGTGTCTGCTCCTGCTCCACCCCCGCCTTCCAGGCCAGCCCACAGCCGGCGGTGATCTCCTTGGGGACGGGGATCAGACGGCCGGGCAGCTGGTGCTGGGCGCAGAACTTCTCCGCGGCGATGGCCTGGGTGGTGCTGGCGAAGGTGAGAATCAGGGCCGGTTTTTTCTCCCGCATCAGGGACGCACCACCAGATCAGCGGAGGACAGCTTCTCCACGATGTCGTACATATTGGTCACGCCGCCCACCTTCAGCTTTTCGCCCAGACCGTAGAAGTTCAGGCAGGTCCCGCAGGTGAGGATCTCCACCCCCTGGGCCTCCAGGCTCTTCAGGTCGTCCAGGCTGGCCGAGCCCTCGGTGGTGAGCTTGGCACCGCCGTTGTAGAACAGCACCAGGGCGGGCAGCTCATCCTGCTGGGTCAGGGCGAAGAGGAAGGCCTTCATCAGCGCGGCGCCCAGCTCGTCGTCCCCCGTGCCCATGCAGGGGGAGGAGACCGCCACCGCCACCCGGCGTCTGCGGCCTTCGGGGACCACCAGGCAGGACTCAGGCCCGTCCTCCTCCTGGGCGGGGACCTCGCCGATCTCCATGGTGACCTTGAACTGCTGGGGGGCCAGCTTCTCCGACTTGACGCCGTAGCCCTTCTGGTTGGCCATCTTGGTCAGGTTCTGCACCGCGATTTCGTTGTCCACCAGGGTCTCTACCACGCCGGGGCCGCCCAGCTCCTTAATGGCGTTTTTGGTCTTGACGACAGGGATGGGGCAGGCGTCGCCCACCGCGTTGACTTGAATCATAGAAAATTCCTCCTTTTAATTTGTGCGCCCCTCCCGGCTGCGGGGAGGGAGCGGGTCTACTCGCTGGTCACCAGGATCTCCTGGCCGGCTTTTTCCAAAATCTCGCCGATGATTTGGGCGGGCTGTCCGATGGCCCGCAGGTCGGACAGGAGCTTGGGGGCCTCCTCCCGGGACAGGGCGATGAGCAGTCCGCCGGAGGTCTGGGGGTCGAAAAGGACCTCCTCCATGGGGAAGGGGATGTCCTGGAAGGTGACGAAGGGCCCCGCATGGTTGCGGTTGCGCTGGCCGGCGGCGGTGAGCAGAAACTCCCCCGCGTGGACCAGCGCCTCGGGGAAAACGGGGACCTGGGAGGCGTGGATGACACAGGACAGCCGCCCGTCCATCATCTCGTGGAGGTGGCCCAGCAGTCCGAAGCCGGTGACATCGGTGCAGGCGTGGATGGAGTACCCCCGGCAGCACTCCGCGGCGTACTTGTTCAGCTGGGTCATGGAGGCGATGGCGTCCTCCATAGCCTGGGCGCTGGCCTCCCCCACCCGGTTGGCGGTACACAGGATGCCCACCCCCAGCCGCTTGGTGAGGATCAACTGGTCCCCGGGCCGGCCCTGGTTGTTGGGGTAGATGCGGTCGGGGTGGACCACGCCGGTGACAGACAGGCCGTACTTGACATCAGCGTCCGCGATGGAATGCCCGCCGGCCAGGGAACCCCCCGCCTCGATGACCTTCTCCGCGCCTCCCCGCATGATCTCCCCCAAAATGTTCAGGTCCATCTGCTCCGGGAAGCAGACGATGTTCAGCGCCGTGGTCACGGTCCCGCCCATGGCGTAGATGTCGCTCAGGGCGTTGGCGGCGGCGATCTTTCCGAAGGTGTAGGGGTCGTCCACCATGGGGGGGAAGAAGTCCAGGGTCTGGACATAGGCCAGCTCGTCGTTCAGGCGGTAGACGGCGGCGTCGTCCTTGCTGTCATAGCCGATGAGCAGGTTGGGGTCGGGCTCCCCCTTGGGCAGCAGGCTCAGCACCCGGCTCAGGGCCCCGGCCCCCAGCTTGGCGGTACAGCCGCCCCCCTTGCAGAACACGATTTTTTCCTCCATAAGTATCCTCCATCCGTCTTTTTTCACAGCATACCACATTTTTCCCCCGGTCACAAGAGATATTTTTCCACAATGAAATGAAAAAACAAATAGGCCGGGCATATATTGAGAAAGCCAATAATACAGGCCGGACCGGAACAGGCCCCATCCATCCGCCCCGGGGGCAAAAGCAGCAGAAAAAGCCCTTCCTCCAGCGGTTGGAATATTGACATCTCCCGGAAAAATCGTTAAAATAGAGGAGGCTGAGCGCACGGCTCCGGCAGCGGGGCGTGAATGAGTTGGGAGGAACTGGCTGTGTACCACTGTCATATGTGCTTTTATTGGATCGGACACCGACGGGAGCTGGTGGAGCTCATACAGGATATTCCACCCCTGGAGCCATTCACCCATGAGTTTTGGGAAAGCAAAGAGGCCGAGGCGGACAAGCTGGCCCGGGCGGATGTGATCCTGGCCGACCTGCGGGATACCGACCCGGCCCAGGGGCTGGAGCGGCTGCTGTCCGGCAGGAAGGAGGGGGCGGAGCTGATCCTTCTGGCCGGACGGGAACAGATGGCGGCGGTGGAGGACCGTTTGTCCGAGATCAGGGACGTGTGGCCGGTCCCCATGTCGGACGGGGAGCTGCGCTTTCGCTTCCGGCGGTGGCAGGAGAACTGCAAGCAAAGCCGGGAACTCTGGCAGGCCAGGCAGTATCTGGAGGCCGCCATCAACAGCGTCCCCAACCTGGTCTGGTACAAGGACAAGAGCGGCATCCACGAGATGGTGAACGACAGCTTCTGCGCCACGGTGAACAAGACCAAGGCACAGATCCAGGGCCGGGGCCATGCGTACATCTGGGACGTGGAGTTTGACGACCCCGCCTGCATTGAGTCGGAGCGCATCGTCATGGAGAGCCGGTCCACCTGTGTGTCGGAGGAGAAGATCCAGACCGGCGAGGGGGAGCGGCTGCTCACCACCTATAAATCCCCCCTGTACGACGTGGACGGCAGCGTGATGGGCACGGTGGGGGTGGCCATCGACATCACCCGGGAGCGGGCCTATGAGCAGGAGCTGCTGCAAAAAAGCAATATGCTGGAGTCCATCTTTACCTCACTGGACTGCGGCATCATTTGTCATACCCTGGACGGCTCCCGCATTCTCAGCATCAACCAGGCCGCGCTGAAGATTCTGGGCTACACCACCCAGGAGGAACTGAAGGACGACGGCTTCTATCTGGTGGCCCCCTCGGTGATGGAGGAGGACAAGGAGCTCCTGTCCCAGGCCATCACCGGGCTGGAGAAGAAGGGGGACAGCGCCACGGTGGAGTACCGAATCCGGCACAGCAACGGGGAAATCCTCCACGTGCTGGGCAACCTGAAGCTGGTGGAGGAGAACGGGGAGTGGTTTATTCAGCGCTTCCTGCTGGACAACACCGCCCAGAAGCTCCGGGAGCAGCAGGCGCGCATTGAGCTGGAGCGCCGCCAGGCCGAGCTGGTCCAGGCCCTGAGCGTGGACTATAACCTGGTTTGCTACTTCGACCTGGACACCGGCGAGGGGGACGCCCTCCGGGTTCACGACTGCCGGTACAAGGTGCTGGATGACATTTTCCTGGACAGCGACAGCGGCCTGACCATAGAGGGGCGGATTGACCGGTACATCGGCTCCTGCGTCTACGCCGAGGACCGGGAGATGATGCTCCACCTGCTCTCCCGGGAGAACCTGGGGCGGGAGCTGGTGACCAAAAGAACCCTATACACCAACTACCATACCATGTGCGGGAACGAAATGCGCTTCTTCCAGATGAAGGCGGTGCGGGTGGGGGACTGGAAGCAAAGCCGGAGGGTGGTGCTGGGCTTCCGGAACGTGGACGACGAAACCCGCAGGGAGATGGAGAAGAAAAGTATGCTGGAGGACGCCCTGGCCCAGGCCAACCGCGCCAGCAAGGCCAAGAGTACCTTCCTGTCCAATATGTCCCACGACATCCGCACGCCCATGAACGCCATCATCGGCTTTACCGCTCTGGCCATCACCCACATCGACCAGCACGAGCAGGTGGAGAGCTATCTGCAAAAAATTATGGCCTCCAGCAACCACCTGCTCAGCCTCATCAACGACGTGCTGGACATGAGCCGCATTGAGAGCGGAAAAATGTCCCTGGAGGAGAAGCCGTGCAGCCTGCCCGACCTCCTCCACGGCCTGCGCAACATCGTCCAGGCGGACATCCACGCCAAGCAGCTGGAGCTGTATATGGACGCGGTGGATGTTCACCACGAGTCCATCTACTGCGACCGGCTGCGGCTGAACCAGGTGCTCCTCAACCTGCTGGGCAACGCCATCAAGTACACCAACGCCGGGGGCATCGTCAGCGTGCGGGTGGCGGAGAAGCCGGGGGCCCCCTCGGAGTACGGCATCTACGAGTTCTGCATCCGGGACACGGGCATCGGTATGAGCGAGGAGTTCGTCAACCACATCTTCGAGCCCTTCGAGCGGGAGCGCAACTCCACCACCAGCGGCATCCAGGGGACCGGCCTGGGTATGGCCATCACCAAGAACATCGTGGATATGATGAACGGCTCCATTACGGTGAAGAGCGCCAAGGGGGTGGGCTCTGAGTTCGTGGTCCGGCTCACCTTCCGGCTGTGCGCCGGGCCCAGGGAGCGGAAGGACATTCCCGAGCTGAAGGACTGCCGGGCTCTGGTGGTGGACGACGACTTCAACACCTGTGACAGCGTCACCAGTATGCTCCAGCAGATGGGCCTGCGGGCGGAGTGGACCCTGTCGGGCAAGGAGGCGGTGCTCCGCACCCGGCAGGCCATCATGCGGGATGACCAATACAGCGTCTACATCATCGACTGGCTGCTGCCCGACCTGAACGGGGTGGAGCTGGCCCGGCGCATCCGGCGGGAGACAGGGGAGGACGTGCCCATCATCGTCCTGACCGCCTACGACTGGTCGGACATCGAGGAGGAGGCCCGGGAGGCTGGGGTGACCGCCTTTTGCAGCAAGCCCCTGTTCATGTCCGAGCTGCGCAGCTGCCTCAACAGCGTGGTCAACGCCGAGGAGGCAGGGTGGGAGGAGGAGCAGGAGCCCGAGGAGGAGCACCACCCCCACACCCGCACCGGACGGATTCTGCTGGCGGAGGACAACGAGCTCAACCGGGAGATCGCCGTGGCCATTCTGGAGGAGGCCGGGTTCGAGACCGAGACGGCGGAGAACGGCCAGATCGCGGTGGATATGCTGCGGCGCTCCAAGCCCGGGCACTTCCAGCTCATCCTGATGGACGTGCAGATGCCGGTGATGGACGGCTATACGGCCACCCAGCACATCCGGGCCCTGGATGACCCGCAGCTGGCCTCCATCCCCATCCTGGCCATGACCGCCAACGCCTTTGAGGAGGATAAGCAGGCGGCGCTGCAAAGCGGAATGAATGGACATATCCCCAAACCCTTTGACACCCAAAAGCTGCTGTCCACCATGGACCAGCTGATGGCTCAGGCCTGACACGGCCGGATATAGAACCCTTTGGACGCCGGGGTCCCGCGGAATACGGGACCCCGGCGGTTTTTTGACGGGCGTGATTGTAAACCAGAAAAAATAATAGTTGACAAACGGGGGCGCAGGCGGTATACTGACCCTTGCCAAACACTTACATTCTTGAGAGGAGCGTACCCTTACCATGGAGACAAAAACAAAAAACAGCACGTACCCCCTGGTTATGACCGCTGTGATGGCCGCTGTGATTGCCGCCGTCAGTCCCTTCGCCATCCCCATTGGGCCCATCTCCCTGTCCCTGTGTACCCTTGTGCTCTACATGACCCCCTATATCCTGGGCTGGAGGCGGGGGGCGCTGGCCACCCTGGTGTTCCTGCTGGTGGGTATGGTGGGAGCCCCGGTGTTTACCGGATTCCAGGGCGGCATGGCAAAGGTGCTGGGTCCCACAGGGGGATACCTGGCAGGATATATCCCGCTGGTCATCCTCACCGGTCTGGCCGTGCGGTACTGCCCCAAAAACCGGGTGCTCCAGTTCCTGGGGATGCTTGCCGCCACCGCTGTGCTCTACGCCCTGGGGACCGCCTGGTTCTGCGTTCAGTCGGGTTCCTCCCTGGACAGAGCCATGCAGCTGTGCGTCATCCCCTTCATCCCCGGCGACCTGATCAAAATGGTGGTGGCGACCGGACTGGGCCCCGTCCTGCGGGAGCGGCTGAGCAAGGCCGGCATCCACCCGGAGTCCTGAGCAAATCCCAGCCTGACGCATATTCCGAGCCGTCCCAAGTGGGGCGGCTCTTTTTTGTCTCCGGGGGCTTGACAGATGAATAACATTGTGTTATATTACAGAGGATAACACCGTGTTATACATTATACATTGAGGAGGGATGCGCTGTGGTACAGCAGCTGTCCGATGCGGAGCTGGAACTTATGAAAATCGTTTGGGGGAATCCGTCGGAGGTGACGCGGTTCTCCGACCTGATGGACGCTCTGGCGGCCAGGGGGAAGGAGTGCCAAAAGAACACCCTGACCGTGCTCCTGTCCCGGCTGATGAACAAAGGGTTTCTCCATGCCAGGAAGCTGGGACGCCGCAACGAGTACACCGCCCTTGTGTCCGAGCGGGAGTACCAGACGGCGCAGACCAGGCGTTTTCTGGACAAGGTCTATGAGGGGAGCGTGGAGGGATTGGTCTCCAACCTGATTATGGGGGATCTGCTGGACGGTGAGGAGTATGAGGAGCTGAAGCGCCTGCTGGAGAGAGGAAAGCCATGAACGAAGTCTGGAAAGTGTTTCTGTCCATGTCCTGCTCCGGCGGCCTGCTGATTCTGGCTCTGCTGTTTGGGAAGGGATTTTTGAAGGACAAAATCAGCCGTCAGTGGCAGTATTATATTTGGCTCATTGTCGTTTTGCGTCTGCTGCTCCCCATCGGGCCGGAGGTAAACCTGCTGGGGAACACCTATCAGGCTGTGGACCAGGCGCTGGTTCAGGCCGGGCCGCCGCGGTCCGGGGGAGAGAGGGATGCGCGGGCTCCTGCGGCCGGCCGGGAGCAAAACCAGGAACCTGCAGGCCCTCCGGCAGAGGAGGCTACAGCCGCTCCCCCGCTGCAAGAGCTGGGTGCGCTGCTGGCCGATCATGTTTGGCTGGTTTGGCTTGTGATTGCGCTGGGTCTGCTGATACGAAAAGTGACAATCTATCAGGGCTTTATGCGGTATCTCAAGGCTGGCTTGACCCCGGTTTCTGACCTTGCGGCCTTAGACCGGCTCTCCATCGCCGCGGAACGGGCAGGTATTCAAAAGCCGGTGGAGCTGTGTGTCAATCCGCTGATTTCCTCTCCGCTGCTGATCGGCTTTTTCCATCCGTGCATTGTGCTGCCCGACGCCGGTATTGCCGGGACGGATTTCCAGTATATCGTTCTGCATGAGTTGACCCATTACAAGCGGCGGGATATGTTCTACAAATGGCTGGTGCAGATTACGGTCTGCCTGCATTGGTTTAATCCGCTTGTGCATCTTATGAGCCGGGAAATTACCAGGGCGTGCGAATTTTCCTGTGATGAAGCCGTCCTCGCAAAAATGGGCGGCGAGAACGCGGAGGATTACGGAAAAACCCTGCTGGACGCGATGGCGGCGGTGGGAAAATACAGGGAAAATCTCGGGTCGGTCACGTTGAGCGAAAATAAACAGATATTGAAAGAAAGGCTGGGTGCAATTATGAAATTCCAAAAACCCTCCGGAGCGGTCAAGCTGTTGACGGCTGTGCTGACCGTGTGTATCGTATTGGGCGCGTCCTTTGTTGGGGTTTACACAACGGGGAATGCTCAGGCGGCGTCCCTGCCCGGCACAGCGCTGGACACCACCGGCAGACCCTCGCTGTCGCTGGATGTCAGCAGTGCCGCTGTCAATGTGCTGGCGGCGGCGGACAATCAGATTTCGGCTGAATACAACAGCGATGTTTATACGGTAAACATCAGCCAGCAGAATCACGACTGGAAGATTTCAATCTCCTGCAAAACCAGTACGAACACCAATGATGAAACAATCAAGCTCTATCTCCCCAACGTGGATTACGGCGATGTGAGATTGAAGGCCGATAACGGGTATCTGACCTGCGGACTGATCCAATCCGGCAATATTTTGGGCAATTTCAACATGGCTTCCGTCTTTTTAAGCCTGCCGGAGGGATTTTCCGGCTCGGTAAACGTCACTGCCGACAGCGGGTATTTCCAGTTGGTTTCCCAAGACGATTTCAAAAATACCACTGTCACCATTACTGACAACGGCGATTGGGGCGAGATTTACAAGCCGAAGAATTTCAAGGAAAACGGGAATACGTCTGCCTTTACAGACGGCACAGGGGCAAATACAATTCGGGTGACACGAAAAGGCTCCGGCGTTATGGGGATTTATACTTCACAAAGTTTTACCGCCTCTAATGAGTTCCCGGACGATTGGAAGGAACTGTGGCAAGACGAATGGCAGGGTAAGCCCTGGGAAGATGACTGGTGGCAGAATACCTGGCGGGAAGATAATTCATCTGAGATGGAGACCATCGAACTGAAGGGTAAAACCTATTATCAGGTCGCAAACGAGGCCCAGCTCAGGGCGATTGGCACGGGAAACTATGGGATGGATCAAAATTATATGCAGCAGGCGGATATTCAGCTGTCCCCGGCGGAATGGACGCCCATCGGAACGTGGGAGGACCCATTTACCGGCACGTTCAATGGGAATGGGTTTGAAATTAAAGGGCTTACGATGACTGACCCAAACGCGATGATTGTTGGACTGTTCGGCGTTGCGGAAAACGCGCACATTTATAATGTCACTTTGCGTGATTATGATATTGCGAGTGCGGGCAAAAATGTTTCGGGAAAATCGGTTGGAGCAGTGCTCGCAATCGGGCAGGGAAGCCGCTCCTACGATAATTTCGTCTATCCGAAAGAGACAAGTACAAATCGAGAAAGCGGCGTTTCACAGATAGAGCGCTATTATAAGGCCGGAAGTCTTCCGATGTTTCAAATCACCTTCCCCCAGCTGGAGGAGGGGGAACAGCTGGCATGGCTGGAAAAAATTTACGCCGATGAGGCTATCGCGTTCTTCTCGGTCGCGGTACGCGGACTTGATGCAAATTCTTCTGTGCTGACCCGCTTCGCCGAACAGGTGTACAAGGACGCCGATATTGCGTTTTTCTCTACCTTGGCGGACTGTATGGGCGAAACGGAACTGGAGCTTTGGCTGGATCGGGCATTGGAGGATGGAAACTGGGCATTCCAATCCATGCTCTTTGATAAGCTGAACAAGAAGGACGAATTTGACGAGATGGAAGCGAAACGGGAAAAAGAATGGGCCGAGGCGCAGATGGCGGAATATGAGGCGGCAGGCGTCACGATGGTCGATGAAAAGACCTATTATTATCAAGGACAGCTGGTCAATATCTTTCTGGACATCCGAAAGGAAGGCTCCTTCTATACGCTGAACATGAATCCGGCTGGGACAGTCAATATCAAAATCACCCGGGACGCGAACAACAATATCACAGGCGTGGCCTATATGACCGAGGCGGAAGTGGCTGAACTGTTTGGGGATATGGATGACCCGGATGACAAGGCTGATGTGGAAATAATCCCCATTGATTTCAAGACCGTAGCAGCAGGAGAAACGATCTTCCTGGGGGAATATACATTGTCCAAAGGAGACGAGATTTTGTACGACATTTCAGTGAAAACGGGAAACAGAATAAAGGTCTTTTTCGTGAAGGATGGGCAGAAAGATGTGGCCTATTGGTCTGTGGATAACCTGCGGCAGCCGGGCGAATCGCTGGAATGTATTGCAGATTTTACTGTCGGGCCTCCGGCAACAAAGCCCGGAACCTATAAGCTGTACCTTCAGGCCCCGGACGGCGCTTTGGGAAATGTAAGGGGCAGTGTTTCGATTGCAGCAGCAGACGCATCCTGACTATTATGTAGGCACCGCATGGCCTTCTGGCTGTGCGGTGCGTTTCATCTGCCGTCAGTCTTTCGTGTAAGCGTCCACGATACGTACTTCCAGTTCCCGATTCCGTTCCATCGCCCTGCGGAGTTCCGGCACTTCCAGCAGGCCCCTGGCGTTGGCAATGATGAGGATGCGGTTAAGGCTGGCCACCACCCTGCGGACTTCGTAAATCAGCTTCGGCACATCGACGGAAGGAGCCTCCCGGATGGCAGCGCCGCTGATACACTGACGGATAAACCGCTCACGGGAACCTCTTACCCTGCTGACCTTTTCGTTGAGGTCAGCCAGTTCCTCATCGGAC
>JAAWSG010000057.1 GCA_022801435.1 Lawsonibacter sp. | reverse complement strand
GCCGTAGGCCTCCAGGGCCCACACCTCCATCTCGCCGAAGCGCTGGCCGCCGAACTGGGCCTTGCCGCCCAGGGGCTGCTGGGTGACCAGGGAGTAGGGTCCGGTGGCCCGGGCGTGGATCTTGTCGTCCACCAGGTGGTGAAGCTTCAGGAAGTAGACGTAGCCCACGGTGACGGGGTTGTCAAACCTCCGGCCTGTGCGCCCGTCGTAGAGCCAGTTTTTGCCGTCCACGATGCGCAGCCGGCCCTCCTGCTGCCACTGGGCCACCTGGACCTTGTCCGCCATCTCCTCCGGGGTGAGGGCCCGCATCGCCGGGCCGTCAGCGGAGCCGGCGGGATTGGCGACAGGGGCCTTTTCTGCTGTCTCGCCATCCGGGACCAGATAGAGCTGCTTGCCGATGAGGGGCTCATTCCGGCCCACCGTCCGGGACAGGCCGGCCATTTGCAGGCACTCCTGGATATCCTGCTCGCTGGCGCCGTTGAAAATGGGGGTGGCCACCTTCCAGCCCAGGGTCTTGGCGGCGTAGCCCAGATGGACCTCCAGCACCTGTCCGATGTTCATGCGGGAGGGCACGCCCAGGGGGTTCAGTACGATATCCAGGGGGGTCCCATCGGGGAGGAAGGGCATATCCTCCTGGGGCAGAATGCGGGAGACCACGCCCTTGTTGCCGTGGCGGCCGGCCATCTTGTCGCCCACGCTGATCTTCCGCTTCTGGGCGATGTAGACCCGGACCACCTGGTTGACCCCGGGGCCCAGCTCGTCCCCGCCCTCCCGGGTGAAGACCTTCACGTCCACCACGATGCCCGCCTCTCCGTGGGGCACTTTTAGGGAGGTATCCCGGACCTCCCGGGCTTTTTCGCCAAAAATGGCCCTGAGCAGCTTCTCCTCCGCGGTGGCCTCCGCCTCCCCCTTGGGGGTGACCTTGCCCACCAGGTAGTCCCCGGCCCGGATCTCCGCGCCCACCCGGATGACCCCGTGCTCATCCAGGTCCTTCAGGGCGTCCTCGCCCACGTTGGGGATGTCCCGGGTGATGGTCTCGGGGCCCAGCTTGGTGTCCCGGGCCTCGGTCTCATACTCCTCGATGTGGATGGAGGTGAACACATCGTCCTTCACCATCCGCTCGTTGAGGAGGATGGCGTCCTCGTAGTTATAGCCCTCCCAGGTCATGAAGCCCATGAGGATGTTCCGCCCCAGGGCGATCTCCCCTTGGTCGGTGGAGGGCCCGTCGGCCAGCACGTCCTGGAACTCCACCCGCTGGCCCGCCTCCACAATGGGGCGCTGGTTGATGCAGGTGGTGTGGTTGGAGCGCAGGTACTTGGTCAGGCGGTACTCCTTGGTCTCCCCGCTGTCATAGGCCACGGTGATATACCGGGCGGACACCCGGGTGACCGTGCCCGGCCCCTCGGCCAGGATGGCCACCTCGGAGTCGATGCAGTTCTTGTGCTCCTGGCCGGTGGCAACGATGGGGGCCTCGGGCCGGAGGAGGGGAACGGCCTGCCGCTGCATGTTGGCTCCCATCAGGGCGCGGTTGGCGTCGTCGTTCTGGAGGAAGGGGATCATGGCGGTGGCCACCGACACCATCATTTTGGGGGACACGTCCACATAGTCCACCCGATGCCGGTCCACCGAGATGATCTCATTCCGGTGGCGGCAGGTGATGCGCTCATGGACAAAGCAACCCGACTCGTCCACCGGCTCGGTGGCCTGGCCGATGATGAACTCGTCCTCCATGTCGGCGGTCATATAATCGATCTGGTCGGTGACCTGGCCGGTCTCCCGGTCCACCTTGCGGTAGGGGGCCTCGATAAAGCCGTACTTGTTGATGCGGGCGTAGGAGGCCAGGTAGGAGATCAGGCCGATGTTGGGACCTTCCGGGGTCTCGATGGGGCACAGGCGGCCGTAGTGGCTGTAGTGTACGTCCCGCACGTCGAAGGAGGCCCGGTCACGGCTCAGGCCGCCGGGGCCCAGGGCGGACAGGCGGCGCTTGTGGGTCAGCTCGGCCAAGGGGTTTGTCTGGTCCATGAACTGGCTCAGGGGGCTGGAGCCGAAGAACTCCTTGATGGCGGCGGTGACGGGGCGGATATTGATGAGGGACTGGGGGGTGACCACGTCCAGGTCCTGGGTGGTCATACGCTCCCGGATGACCCGCTCCATACGGGAGAAGCCGATGCGGAAGTGGTTTTGGATCAGCTCGCCCACACAGCGCAGGCGGCGGTTGCCCAGGTGGTCGATATCGTCCGGGACCCCCACCCCGTTGGCCAGGCAGTTGAGGTAGTTGATGGAGGCCATAATATCCTCCACGGTGATGTGGTTGGGGACCAGCTCCTCCCGGCGGGCGCGGACGGCCTGCTTCAGCTCCTCCCCGCAGAACTCCTCCAGCAGCTTGCGCAGCACGGGGAAGGAAACCATCTCGTCGATTCCGGCCTCCGCGGGGTCAAAGTCCACAAAGTCCTCCAGGCGGACCATGTTGTTGGAAAAAACCTTCACCAACCTGCCGTCTATATCCAGAACGGCCTCGTTCACGCCTTTGCGGTCCAGCTCCTGGGCCCGTCTCCGGTCCAGCACCTCCCCGGCCTCGGCCAGCAGCTCCCCTGTGCAGGGGTCGTCCACAGGCTTCGCCAGCTTGTGGCCTGAAATGCGGCTCCACAGGGCCAGCTTCTTGTTGAACTTGTACCGGCCCACCATGGACAGGTCGTACCGCCGGTGGTCAAAGAAGGTGGCGTTGACCAGGGTTTCGGCGGAGTCCAGGGTGGGGGGCTCGCCGGGCCGAAGTTTCCGGTAGATCTCCAGCATGGCCTCCTCATAGGTCTTGCAGGTGTCCTTCTTCAGGGTCTCCTCAATGCGCTTGTCCTCGCCGAACAGCTCCATGATCTCCGGGTCGGTGCGGGGGCCCAGGGCGCGGATGAGGCAGGTAATGGGCAGCTTGCGGTTTTTGTCAATGCGGACATAAAAAATGTTGCTTGGGTCGGTCTCGTACTCCAGCCACGCCCCCCGGGAGGGGATAACGGTGGTGGAGTAGGTCTTGTTGTCCGCCTTATCCACCTCCCGGGTGTAGTACATACCGGGGGAGCGGACGATCTGGGAGACGATGACCCGCTCCGCGCCGTTGATGACAAAGGTCCCCGCCTCGGTCATGATGGGGAAGTCCCCCATAAAAATCTCCTGGGCATCGATCTGGTCCTTCTGGTTGCCGGTGAGGTGGCGCAGCTGCACCTTGACCTTGATGGGCGCGGCATAGGTGGCGTCCCGGGCCTTGCACTCCTCCACGTCGTACTTGGGCTTTTCATCCATAGAGAAGTCCACAAAGGACAGCTCCAGGTTGCCTGCGTAGTCCACAATGGAGCCCACGTCCTTAAACACATCCCGCAGGCCGGTGTCCAGGAACCACCGGTAAGAGGTCTTCTGCACCTCCAGCAGGTTGGGCATCTCCAGGATCTCTTCATACTGGGCGAAGCTTTTGCGCTGGGTCTTGCCATACATTATGTCCTTGACGACCATGCTGAAATATCAACTCGCTTTCTTCTGATTTCACGGTTGGTTCTCATTTTTTCGGGGTTTTGGGAGGGATTTCTCTGATTTTGCCGTCATTTTGCACAATTCGTCCGGACGGTCCGGGGGCGCGAACTCCCGGGTGCGTGTTTTGTTTTCCGCCGTCCTGTCTTGCCTTTTTTCCGTCTGCGTGGTACACTGTGGAGGATAAATCGTGGGGAAGATATACCCTCCTCATGTATATAAAAGCATTTTATTGTACCATTTTTGGGATAGGCTGTCAAGTCCTATTCCAATTTTTTTGTATTCCGCCGGACAGGCCCAGATTCTCCCTAAAATCCTGCCCAGATCTTTCCAAAAAAATTCCGTTCCCTTTTTTCTGAAAAAGATTTGACAAGTGGTAACAAATGTGTTACAATTCGGTTACAACTCAAATATCACACAAGGAGGAGCGCTATGCCTGCCGATCACATCCCCCTCTCCTACAAGGGCCACCCCCTTCGCCGGAAGGACAACCTGATTTATTACGGGACCATGGCCGAGAAGTACATTATCATGCTCCAGGTCCTGTCCACCAAAAACCACAGCGGCCTGCCGGTAGCGGACAAGGTCTCCGTCCAGCTCCAGCTCACCGACCCCGACCTGAAGAGCCGGGACCGGGTGGTGAAAAAGAGCGAGAAGGACAGCCTCTATGCCGCCATGGACGTGGCCTCTGTCTGGCTGGAGCGGGCCCTGAGCGGAAAATAGCGCCTGTGCCCCGCAGCAAAGGATGATTCGCCTGTCACAACAGAAACAGATATGTACGAAGGAGGAACCCCCATATGCAGTTTCGTCGCTATGCCGGCCGCTTTGCCGCCGGCCTGCTTTTGGTCAGCAGCATGATCTCCCCCGCCCTGGCTGTCACAGGGACTGTCGCCTCTGGGGACACCACATTGCGGGTCCGTTCTGAGGCCAGCACCGCCGGAGAGGTCCTGACCAAGCTGGACAACGGCGTCCAGGTGGAGGTGCTCTCCACGGTGGACAGCGGCTGGTATCAGATCTCCTATGAAGAGATTACGGGCTACGTCTCCGGCGAGTACCTCACCGTGGACGAGGCTGAGGCCGCCTCCCTCCCCCAGGAGCGGGCTCCCGTCTATGTGCGCATCACCGCTGACTCTCTGAATATCCGCTCCGCCCCCGGGACCGACCAGGAGAAGGTAGGAAAGCTCTCCGCCGGACGCATTGTGGAGACCCTGGAGGAGCTGGAGGACGGCTGGTACCGCATTGAGGAGGGCTACATCAGCGCCGAGTTCACCGAGGTGGTAGACCCCTCCGAGCTGGTTCAGTCCAGCAAGGGACAGGAGATTGTCAACTACGCCATGCAGTTCCTGGGCTACCCCTACGTGTACGGCGGCAGCTCCCCCAGGGGCTTCGACTGCTCCGGCTTCACCAGCTACATCTATAAGCAGTTCGGCTACAGCCTGAAGCGCTCCGCCTCCGACCAGCTGGACAACGGGACCTCGGTCTCCAGAAGCGAGCTCCAGCCCGGCGACCTGGTTATGTTCAAAAAGGGCTCCAGCAGCCGGCGGGCCAGCCATGTGGGAATCTACATCGGCAACAACCAGTTCATCCACTCCTCTACCTCCCGGGTGGGCGTCATCATCAGCGGGATGGATGAGGCCTACTACACCAGCGGCTTCGTGGGAGCCCGGCGCATCGTCTGAGCTTACATATCACCATGGCGGGAGCTTGCTCCCGCCATTTTTTTGCCCATCGCCGCTATGCAGGCCGCCAATCTTCCGGCCGTGTCCCCGCACGTCTCCGGACCGCGGGCAAACAGCAAGGCGTGCCGCAGAGGGACTCTGCGGCACGCCTGTTTCGTTATGGGAAAAATTCAGCTCAGCACTTCTCGAAGATGGTAGCGACGCCCATGCCGCCGCCGATGCACAGGGTAGCCAGGCCCTTCTTGGCGTCGGGGCGCTTGGCCATCTCGTGGAGCAGGGTGACAATGATCCGAGCGCCGGAGGCTCCCACGGGGTGGCCCAGGGCGATTGCGCCGCCGTTGACGTTGACCTTGCTCATATCGAAGCCCAGCTCCCGGGCCACGGCAATGGACTGAGCGGCAAAGGCCTCATTCGCCTCCACCAGGTCCATATCCTCGATCTTCAGGCCGGCCTTCTCCATCGCCTGACGGGAAGCGGGCACAGGGCCCACACCCATAATCTTGGGGTCCACGCCGCCCTGGCCCCAGGAGAGCAGCTTGGCCATGGGCTTCAGGCCGTACTTCTCCACCGCCTCTTTGGAGGCCAGCACGATAGCGGCCGCGCCGTCGTTGATGCCGGAGGCGTTGGCGGCGGTGACCCGCTCACCCTTGGAGCCGTCCGCCTGAGCGAAGGCGCCCTTCAGCTTGGAGATACCCTCTGCGGTGACGCCGGCCCGGGGGAACTCATCCACCTTGAACTCCACCATTTCCTTCTTCTTCTTAATCATCACGGGGACGATCTCATCGTTGAAGCGCCCGGAAGCCAGCGCGGCCTCCGCCTTGTTCTGGGAGGAGGCGGCGAACTCGTCCAGCTCCTGGCGGGTGATGTTCCACTGGTCGCAGACGTTCTCAGCGGTCGTGCCCATGTGGTAGTTGTTGTACACATCCCACAGGCCGTCCTTAATCATGGTGTCCACCAGCTTGTTGTCGCCCATACGCGCACCCCAGCGGGCGGCGGGGATGGCGAAGGGAGCGGCGGACATATTCTCGGTGCCGCCGGCCACGATGATGTCGGCGTCGCCCAGCGCGATGGTACGGCCCGCCTCAATGACGGACTTCATGCCGGAGCCGCACACCATACCCACAGTATAGGCGGGGACCTCGATGGGCACACCGGCCTTCAGGCTGGCCTGGCGGGCCACGTTCTGGCCCAGGCCGGCGGTGAGGATACAGCCGAACATGACCTCGTCCACCTGCTCCGGCTTCACACCGGCGCGGTTCAGGGCCTCTTTGATGACGGCGGCGCCCAGGTCAGCGGCGGGCACATCCTTGAGGGAGCCGCCGAAGGAACCAATGGCGGTGCGGCAGCAGTTGACAACATAGACATCTTTCATAGTGGGTAATACCTCCTGAAATTTTAGTAGAGCACATGGGGAAGCGCTCGGGACAGCCGCTCTTGTCCTTCATTATACCGAAAACCGCGCTAAATTGCAATCCATTTTTCTGCGCAATCTGGCCGGGTTTCTGGCGGTTCTTGCCAAAGCCGGTCATACCCCCTGTTTTTTCCGAAAATCCGCCTGTTTTCAGGCTCTTTTGTGCCGGCATCCGAAAAAATTTCTTATTGGAGCCGGGCGGCGTTCTTCACCCTGGCGAAGGCCCGCTTCCGGACCACCAGCATCAGGAAGAGCAGATGGATGCTGGCTGTGACGGTCCAGGTGAAGGGGTAGGAGATGTAGAGGCAGGCGGGGGTTCGGTACAGGGGGAACACCGCCGCCACCCAGACCAGCCGCAGCCCGCAGGCCCCCACCATGGAGATGACCATGGGGATGATGGAGCTGCCCAGCCCCCGCAGCACCCCCACCAGGGTATCCATGATCCCGCACAGGAAGTAGGGGCAGGAGATGAAGGTCAGACGCACCACCGCCTGCTGGATGACATCGGGCTCTCCGGGGGCGTAGATACCGGCCAGGACATCCCCCAGCAGGAAGGCCAGGTTGCCCAGCACCAGCCCGGTGAGGACCGCGAAGCCGATGCACTGCACCGCCACCCGGTCCACCCGGTCGCACTTGCCCGCGCCGTAGTTCTGGCCCACAAAGGTGATGGCGGCCTGATAGAAGGCGTTCATACCCGCGTAGACAAACCCCTCGATGTTGGCGGAGGCGGCGGAACCGGCCACGATTACGGCGTCGTCAAAGGAGTTCAGGGCGGATTGGATGACCACGTTGGACAGGGAGAACACCACCCCCTGAAATCCGGCGGGCAGTCCCACCTGGAGAATGCGGAGGATGACCCTGCCGTCCAGTCCCAGCTTTTTCAGCTCCAGCCGGAGGGGCCCCTGCTCCCGCATCATGCACCAGACCACCAGGGCGGCGGAGATGTACTGGGCGATGATGGTAGCCAGAGCCACGCCGGCCACGTCCATATGCAGGCCGATGACAAAGATCAGGTTGAGCACCACGTTGACCACCCCGGCGAAGGTGAGGTAGTACAGGGGCCGCTGGGTGTCCCCCTGGGCCCGGAGGATGGCCGCGCCGAAGTTATAGGTCAGGTTGGCAGGCATTCCGAAGAAGTAGATGCGCAGGTAGACGGTGGCCAGGTCGATGACATCCGCGGGGGAGGAGGTCCACACCAGCAGCTGGCGCACCATCACCGCACCCACGCACATCATGCCCACTCCGCTGAGCAGACCTAGGGTCATGGCGGTGTGGACGCTCTGGCTGACGCTGTCGTGCCGACCCGAGCCCAGGTCCCGGGCAATGACCACGTTGGTGCCCACCGACAGCCCCACGAAGATGTTGATCATCAGGTTAATCAGCGCGGTGTTGGAGCCCACCGCCGCCAGGGCCTCCTTGCCGGCGAACTGGCCCACCACCACCACGTCCGCCGCGTTGAACAGCAGCTGCAGCAGGCTGGACGCCATCAGCGGCAGGGAAAAGAGCAGGATCTTACTGGCCAGCGGACCGCTGCACATATCAATACTGTACTGTTTTTTCACGTCTGCACTCTCCTTCTCAAAATCCCTCTACCGCTGACAACCCGCCCCCTCCCGGCGGGGAGGGAGCGGGTCATTGCATACTCTCTTTGGGACAGCGGGTCACATCAATTTGACAGTGTAGTACACAAACAGGGCGAACAGCCAGGCCAGCATCAGGTAAATCAGGTAGTAGGCCGCGGAGGCTCCCGCCACGACGCCGATGAGCATGGCTCCAAGGCCCGCCCCGCAGCTGGCCAAAATCAAACCGTAGGCGGCCTTTTTGGGCAAAAACTGGATGTGCTCCGCCCCGGGCAGCCGCCCCTCATGCCCCCGCATCCAGAGGGAGGCCGCCAGCACCACCGCGATGGCCGCCGCGACCAGGACAGCCTCCAGGCTCTTCTGATAGCGGAGGAACCACAGCCCCAGTATGGACATGCCGGCCCCCGCCGCAGACAGGAAAAACTCCCGCTGGTAGAGGTAGAAAATCAGCGCCAGGACGGCCCAAGCGATGACCATCCAGAAGAGCATAGCCACCCCGTTCTCCTGCATGGAGACCGTGATGTGGGAGCACAGCCCCACCGCTCCGCAGGCGGCGGTCAGCACCAGGGGCAGGCCGAATCTCCCCCTGCTCCGCACCCGCAGGCCGGTCCACACCAGAGCGGCCACGGCGGCGATGGGGGCGGCGATCCGCAGGAAGCGCAGCGTGTAGTGGAATCCGTAGGCGATCTCCACCTCGCTGACCCGGTAGTTGATATAGTAGCGGTTGACCAGGATCAAAAGCCCCTCCAGGATAATCGCGCCCAGGACCCACATCAGGCCCCGCTGAAGCGCGATATCCTCCTGCTGGCGGCGTACTTCTCTCTGTTTTTTATCCATGCGTTTTCATTCTCCTTGCAGCGGACCGTCCGCGGTCCAGTTTCAGTGTCCTATCCTGAGATCTGCCCCCCAGCCGCGCTCATCCCGGCGGGTCCAAATCAGCTTGTATATCCAGACAGTTTATTATTGTACCAGAACCCCATCTTTTTTGCAAGGGCGAAAACGGGAAAATCATCCAA
Organism: Lawsonibacter sp.; assembly: GCA_022801435.1. Taxonomy (GTDB): domain Bacteria; phylum Bacillota; class Clostridia; order Oscillospirales; family Oscillospiraceae; genus Lawsonibacter. Next base: position 4,881 of record JAAWSG010000057.1, on the reverse strand, counting down.
AATTTGCGCCGCCCTCCCCCGCGTACCGGGAAGGAAAATCAAAACCTGGAAGAAACATACCATAAAATTCAGAAAAAGGAATTGACAAACGGGGGCGGATAGAGTAAGATATCTGCAAATATCAAAAAAGCGATGACCGGGATAGTAGGCTTGTCCGGATGCAGAGAGAGGGCGCGGCTGGTGTAAGCGCCTGTGAAGGACCTCCCCCGAACCTCACCCGCGAGCATTCCCTCTGAACCGGCGGACGCCCCAGTAGGTTGGAACGGTCCTCCCTCCGTTACAGGGGAAAGGAGCGCGCGGCAAAACTGCCGTGAATTTAGGTGGTACCACGGAGCATCTGGCTTCGTCCTATCTGTCAGCGGATGGGACGGAGCTTTTTTCATCCCGCCGCCGGACCGGAAAAATCATATTAAAGAGGTGACGCCCCATGAACGGAGCACACGCGTTAATAGAAGCCCTCCTGCGGGAGGAGGTCAAACACATCTTTGGCTACGCCGGGGCCACCATCTGCCCCGCGGTGGACGCCCTGAAGGAGCATCCAGAGATCGGCTACACCCTGGTGCGCACCGAGCAGAACGCCGGGCACATGGCCTCGGGCTACGCCAGGGTCAGCGGCAAGGCGGGGGTGTGCATGGTCACCTCCGGCCCGGGAGCCACCAACCTGATTACCGGCATCGCCACCGCCTATATGGACTCCATCCCCATGGTAGCCATCACCGGACAGGTCCCCAGCCGGCTTCTGGGACGGGACATCTTTCAGGAGGTGGACATTACCGGCGCGGTGGCCCCCTTCTCCAAGCACAGCTACCTGGTCAAGGACGCCAACGACCTGCCCCGGGTGGTGAAGGAGGCTTTCCACATCGCCTCCACAGGACGGCCCGGCCCGGTGCTCATCGACATCCCCATCGACATCCAGGAGCAGGAGCTGGACCCCTTCGACTGGCCCGAGTCGGTGCGCATCCGGGGCTATAAGCCCAGCGTCAAGGGCAACGAGCTGCAAATCAAGCGGGTGGCGGAGGCCATCTCCCAGGCCCGACAGCCCATCATCTGCGCGGGGGGCGGGGTCTGGCTGGCCGGGGCCCGGGAGGAGCTGCTGGAGCTGGCCGGGCGGTGCGGCATCCCGGTGGTGAAGACCATGATGGGCATCTCCCTCATGCCCACCGGCCACCCCCTGAACATGGGAATGATCGGGGCCCACGGAAATTTCTGCGCCAACAAGGCTCTGGCCAAGTCCGACCTGCTCATCATGGTGGGGACCCGGGCCGCCGACCGGGCCATCATCCAGCCCGACGAGATCCAGCGGCGCATGGCTACCATCCACATCGACGTGGACCCCGCCGAGATTGGAAAGAATATGCAGGCCGCCGTCCCTTTGGTGGGGGACGTGAAGGTGATTCTGCGCCAGCTGCTGGACCGGGAGTTCAGCGCCCCCGACTGCGGGGAGTGGCTGGAGCGGCTCCAGGACTACCGGAGGGCGGAGCTGGCCCGGGTCTTCCCCCGGCGGGAGGGGTACGTCTTCCCCGGGACCCTGCTGCGCCGGCTGGGGGAGCGGCTGGCGGAGGACGCGGCGGTGTGCGTGGACGTGGGCCAGAACCAGATCTTCACCTGCAAGTACCTGCCCCAGAAAAACGGCCGCCTGCTCACCAGCGGGGGACTGGGGACCATGGGGTACGCCCTCCCCGCCGCCGTGGGGGTGAAGGTGGCCCAGCCCGGCCGGCAGACGGTGGTGGTGTGCGGGGACGGCTCCTTCCAGATGTCCATGAACGAGCTGGCCGCGGTGAAGTGCGCCAATCTGGACCTGAAAATCCTCCTGTTCCAGAACGAGGTGCTGGGCATGGTCCGGCAGCTCCAGAACGCGGCCCCCTACCACGGGCCCTTTGGGGTGGCGCTGGACGGCTCCCCCGACTTTCAGACCATTTCCGCCGCCTACGGCATTCCCTGCGTGCAGCTGCGCGATGAGGAGAACATCGAGGGGGCGCTGGACGAATTTTTGGACTCCCCCGGCCCCTGCGTGCTGATCTGCCATGTCCACCCCGACGTGGGAACCAACGATTAAAAGGAGGCCCTTATGAAACAGACCATCTCTGTCCTGGTGGAGAACCAGGCCGGCGTGCTCAACCGCATCACCGGGCTGTTCTCCCGCCGGGCCTTCAACATCGAGTCCCTGGCGGTGGGTGTGACCGACGACCCCGCCTTCTCCCGCATCACCATCATTGTGGACAGCGGAAACAGCGTGGTGGAGCAGGTGGAAAAGCAGCTCAACAAGCTGGTGGAGGTCATCAAGGTGCGCACTCTCCCGGAGGACAAGCTCATCGGCCGGGAGCTGGTGCTGGTGAAGGTGAACGCCACCAACAAGACCCGGCAGGACATTATGACCATCTGCGACATTATGGGGGCCAAGGTGTCCGACATCTCCCCCACCTCCATGACCCTGGAGCTGTCCGACACTCCCGACCGGGTGGACACCTTCGAGGCCATGCTCCGCCCCTTCTCTATTTTAGAGGTGGTCCGTACCGGGGTCATCGCCCTGCAAAAGGGCGGAGGGAAAATATGACCGTATGAAGCGCTGGTGGAAGCGGCCCCGCGGCATCGTGGTGGATGGAGCGGTCTGGCGCTGGAGCGTGCTGGACCGGCCCCAGTACCGGGAGCTGCGGGTCTACCGGGCGGGAGAAAAGCGGCTTGCCTTCCAGCTCCGTCTGACCTACCCGGAGTGCTGGGCCATCGACCTGTTCCGGCCCAAGACGGCGGCCTATGTCATCGGCTGGCACGAGGGGCAGGGCCGAAGGGAACCGGCCGCCTACCTCCCGCGGCAGGAGCCCGCTCTGCTGGAAGGGCTTCTGGACCTCTTTTTCACCCCGGAGGAGCAGGAACAGCGGGAGTGGTTTTTGGAGCGGATTCAAGTGTCCCCACCGCCCTGCAAATGGGAGTGCTGATTCAAAACGAGGAGGACGCCGCCATGAGCGAGAAACGATATCAAATTTCCCCTATCGAGCTGGTCCAGTGGGCCGAGCCGCTGTTCGGGGACGAGGAAGCGCCCGCCCAGGGCCTTTCCCCGGAGCTGGTCACCTCTTACGAGGCGGCGGCGGGCTTCCAGCTCCCCGCCGTTCTGCGGGAGTACTACCTCACCTGCGGCAGGGCCAGCCTGAACGAGATGCTCCACCCCATCCTGACCCCGGACCATGACGCCAAACCCTTTGGCGGACGTCTCAGCTTCTCCCATGATTACATTGAGGACGCCATGCTGGATTTCAGAAAGCACAACGAGACCGGAGGCGAGGAACAGGAGCGGCTGTGGGCTCTGCCCAAGGAGCGCTGGGGGGAACAGCTGGACAACTATCTGCTGTTCTGGCGGGAGAACCAGGGCTGCTGGTACGCAGGCATCCGAAAGCAGGACCTGGACCAGCCCGACCCGCCGGTGTACTTCAACGACCAGGACACCATGTACCACTGGGCCCCCTTTGGTGATTCGGTCTCCTCCTTTCTGCTCTCCACCATCCTTGAGATTCTGGAGTACGAGGCCAATGCTGTCACTTACAGCACCATCCATCCAGAGCATATCCGGAGCATCCTGGACGAAGCTGGGGTAGATTTCCAGCGCTTACAGGAGCCTTACCCCTTCCCCGGCGGGCGCTTCTGCCACACCTGTCTGGACCCAGTGACCAACATTTTGTACGTCTATGGAGAGGCGCGGAAGGACTGCCCCGCGGATTTGAAGATATTCCAGCCGGAGGAGGACGATGAGGATTGACCCAGCCGGAGCGCGGGTCCAATCAAAATCCCAATCATACAGACAAAACCAAAAGGGAGGCATCGCGATGAGCTGTCTGGGCGGCTTTCGGGCCATTACAAAGGAAGAACTGGACAAGCTGCGGGCAGTCCCCCGGGCGGACCGGGTCCCCGACTATCTGGACGAGATGGAACAGGAGGACTCCTGCGATCTGGATAAGGCCTGGGACGCCATTCACCGGGCGCTGACCAACGGCAGGCTGGAGTACGGCGGCAGCAGATACGCCCCCGGCAGCTGGGTCATCCTGGGGGGCGAGGTCCTGCGCGGCGACCGGGCAGGGGAGGAGGACTATATCGTCACCTGCAAGAACCCCCACCAGGTGCAGCGCATTGATACGTTCCTCCAGGAGCTGACCGAGGAAACATTCCGGGAGCTCTACTTCGCCATCGACCCAAGGGAGTACGGTATGGAGCCGGACGAGGAGGATTTTGAATACACCTGGTATTATCTGTCGGATTCGATTCCGTTCTGGAAAAACGCGGCGGAGAAGGGGCTTTGGGTCCTGTTTGACGTGGACCAATAGCGGCGTAAAGAACAGACGGGACAAAGTGAGAAAAAAACGAAGTTTTTTACAAAAGTTCTTTTCGCTTCCTTTTCTTTCAAGAAAAGGAAGAAAAAACGCAGGGAGGAGTAATCAGAGGAGCTATGAGAATACGAGCGACCGCAGCCATCATGGAGTGCCTGCTGGAGCAGGAGGTGGACACCGTCTTCGGGTATCCCGGGGGGACCATCCTGAATCTCTATGACGAGCTGTACAACTACAAGGATAAAATACACCACGTATTGACCTCGCACGAGCAGGGGGCCTCCCACGCGGCGGACGGCTACGCCCGCTCCACGGGGAAGGTGGGGGTGTGCTTCGCCACCAGCGGGCCGGGGGCCACCAATTTAGTCACCGGCATCGCCACCGCCTATATGGACTCCTCCCCCATCGTCTTCATCACCTGCAACGTCACCGAGCAGACCCTGGGGAAGGACGCCTTCCAGGAGGTGGACATCACCGGCATCGCCATGCCCATCACCAAGGCCACCTACCTGGTGCGGGACCCCCAGACCATCCCCGACGTGATGCGCCAGGCCTTCGCCGTGGCGGC
>JAAWSG010000056.1 GCA_022801435.1 Lawsonibacter sp. | reverse complement strand
ATCTGTGCATTGTTGGATCTGCTCGATTATGGCATCTGCATTTCGGATAGCAAATCTCCGAATTTTCTCCTTAGCATCTTCCTCACTTTCATAACGGATATACAAAAGTGTTTCTCGTCCCTTAATTACGGCCGTGATCTTTTGAAGGGTCCCATCCTTGCCATAGACGGCACGCAGCGTCCGAACAAGCTCTCCCTCTGGCACGCTGTACAACGTCATCTTACGCCATTCTTGCCCAACAGGAATATTATAGTCAAGCATTTGATACTGTGCGTCATAGTCAAAGAAGACAGCGTTGTCTCCCTCGATATCTTGACTAAAATCAGCAACGCTGTATACGCCTTCCTTGTAGGTGAGCGGAAAGTCACGCAATTCCAACATTTTGAGGTTCTCCTTCTTCCAAATTTCCGATTTGGCAGCCTGTTACGAGCAAAGTATAGCACCAATAGAGGCAGCATTCAACCTTTGTTTTTGAACACTGGCGGCAGTAGCAGGACAGGTATATACCTTCGACACTTTCCCCGCCTTCCCGCAGCCGCCATTCTGCCACAAACGAGCCGCTGCCTCTTGCATTTGGGTGGCGGTTAAATTCACCCTTTACAGCATACATCTGAGGCGATCTGAATCAGCCGCCTGCCATGCCCCCGGCAAATTCACGTAAAAATGGGGCGATCAGCTCCTCCTCCGCCTGCTTCCGGGCCCTGACCGCGTCCTCAAAACGGATGTAGCTGCCCAGGTAGTGCCGCTTGCCCTTGAAGCAGATCGCCGCCCGCCACCTCCCCTTAGACGCCCACCAGTCCACTCCGGGCACACCGCTGGTATTGTTGCTCCGCACAGTGCTCGCGGCCAGCATCTCCACACAGGTCCCGTCGATGTAGGTCAGCCCCAGAGCAATCCGCGGCTGGCCAAGGTCGTTGACACAGCCGCAGCTCTTCGTATGGCCCGACCGCAGACGGTGCGTTGGAATCACCGTTTCCCTGCCGCAGTCACACCGGCACAGCCACGCCGTCCGGGTCCCGATGTTCTCCGCCGGCTCCAAAACGGTGAGCCGGCCGTATTTTTGGCCTGTCAGGTCCAATTTTTTCCTGGAGTGCCCCGCCATTGCTTCTACCTCACAGCAGGCGCCGCGCAGAATGGTATGCTTTTTGGCAAGCCAATTTTATGTCCTGAAACCATCAAAAAAGCTCTTGAAAATCATTGATTTTTGTGGTATCCTATAGTTGAAATAAAAAGGGCGTATTTTGCAGAAAAGTATACATTTTTGCAAAATACGCCCTTTCCATCTCACTGTTTCCCCTGCCGTACCTAAAAAATCTCCCCCTGCCAGGCCGGCAGAGGGAGATTTTTTGTTAGTCCGATGTATTTTCCAGATAATCCTCCAGCAGCTTGAGCACCGCCCGCATCTGAATCGCGCTGACCACGTGCCACACCACCAGTCCCAGAAATCCGCAGCTCAAAAAGCCAATCCAGAACAGCATCCAGGCCGCGGCGTTTCCCTCCAGGTACATCTCCTTCCCCCCCTTCCAGCGCCGTCATGACAGGTACAGCAGGACCTTCTGTGGTTCAGTATACCGTCTCCGGTCACGCAAATTTTACGAGCAAATTTTTTCTTCTCCAGGTGGATTTTTGCCCGCTCGGTAAATTTGCCCCCCTCCCCGTGCTATGCTGAGGCCAATCCAAACCACAGAGGAGGTTTTGAAATGAACACACTGGACCGCTGGCAGGCCGCTCCCTTTGACGCGGTCACCTGGGCGCTTTTTCAAAAAAACCGCCGGGCGGCCCGGGAGCTGCTGGAGCGCCGGGGCTCGCTGAGCTGGGTCGAGGGCTCGGAGTACGCCCCCTGGACTCTGGGCTGGGCCCCCGACCTGCTGGAGCTGATTCTCGACCTGGTCCCTCAGGACGGGGAGGAGCTCTTTTGTCAACGCCTCTTTGTCCTGCCCGGCGGCGTCTGGCTGGCGGACATCTGTGCCGGCCTGCTCACCGCCGCCGCCGCCCTGGACGACCTGTCCGCGGTGGAGCTGCTGCTGTCCCGGGGATATCAGATGGAGGCGCATAACCTGTACCGCAGCGCCAGCCTCTCTCCCCACTTCTGCGAGCTGGGCCGTATCCGCTCCAACACCCAGTTCCTTCTGCTCAACCACGTCTTTCTCCGGCCCCGGGTCCAGCCGGTCCAGCGCTCCCAGGGCTGCATGGACTTCTGCCCCCTGGAGATGGCCTGTCCCCTCTCCGCCGCCATCTTCTTCGGCGCGGTCCGCTGCACCCGGCGTCTGCTGGAGCAAGCTGGGGGAACGCTCAACCTCTCGGCCCGCCACGCCCTCATCCTTGCCAACCGGACCGGCCAGCCCACCGCGGAGACAGTGACCGCCGCGCTGGGACAGGAGCTGGCCATGCTGCTGGATCCCGAGGACTTTTACTCTCATGACCGCACCCACCCCCTGTTCCTCCAGTGTCTCCGCCTCCACGGGGCCAAGCCGGAGCACCGCTTCCTCATCCAGTATCTGGTCTCCAGCGCCGCGAAGGAGCAGACCTCCCTGAACGCCTTGGACTGTGTGGACCCCGTCCTCGTCTCCAGCGTCCTGATGGAGCTGCTGCACAGGGGGGAACTGCGCTCGAAGCAGCTGCACCGCTTCCTCTCCCTTCCCGGCCTGCGGCTTGTTCTGGACCGGAACACCGTCCCCCCCACCCTGGACTTCGAGTACCTGACCCTCTGCCTGGACCGCGCCCAGGTGGTGGGAGAGCCCCCCGAGGGGGAACTGAGCGGGCTGGCCGCCGCCCTGCTCCAGTACGCCCTCCAGACAAAGCCCCAGCTGTGGATGCGCAACTACAAGCTCCTCTCCATCCTGGAGGCGGAGGACCCGGACATGGTAACAGCCTATCTCCGCCCCCATCTTGAGTGCGGGCACATATCCCACGCCGCCCATCTGATCCAGGCCCTGCTGAATATTCGGAAGGAGGACTCCTATGATCTGTAACACACAGCGCCGCTACACCTGGTGTCCCGGGGACCCCAAGGGGCGGGAGCACCTGATCCTGTCCCAGTGGCTGGAGGAGGTCATGGAACCGTACCACAGACAATGGCGGTGGTGGCTGAGTTGGCTGGATGTGAGGGAAATCAGCCGCCCTTTGACCGCACGGGAATTTTTGGTCCATCTCTGCGAACTGGACGCCCCCGAGCTGATCGCCCTGCTCTGCCCCCGCTGTCCCCGGTTCTTCCTCGCCCCGCTGGCCTATGACCGGTTCAACGCCGTGGACATATGCGCCTTCCTCGGCTCCTCCGCCGCCCTGGAGGCCCTGCTGGAGCTGGGAGCAGACCCCAACGGCCTGGACCGGCTGATGGAGGCCCGGTCCTCCCTTCACTGGGACCTGGAGGGCCGCGCCTTCCTGTACCAGCCCACCCCTCTGGATCTGGCCCGGGCTGCGGGAGAGGAGGACTGCTGCCTGATCCTGTCCCTCTACGGCGGGGTCACGGCGGAGGAGCTGTTCTCCATCCCCCCAAAAACACTCCCGGTCCTGCTGCCCACCCCCGATCGGGTTGCCCCGGCCCCGCAGGAGATCTGGAAAACCTGGAGCGTCCCGGAGGAGGACACGGACAGGGGAGAGGGGTAGTTCTATGTGCCTTTTCTCCCCTCCGCCCCGCCCTCTGCCCAGGCTTCTCTACTTTGAGCATCTGGTCCCCCTCTCCTCCCCCACCTACTCGGGCTACTACGCCGCCCTGTCCCGTCGGAAGGAACTTTTCTCCCCGGCGGACGCCTACCGGCTCTGTCTGGAGGCAATCCAGGCCCGGCTCACCCCCCGGGCCATCGCCGCCCTGCTGGACCACTGCCCGCCAGCGGAAGCCTTCTGTCTCCCCCAGGAGAGCTGGCCCGGCTTCTCCTCCCATCTCCGCGCTCTGCCGGAGGAGGCCTGCCGCTACAGCCGGGCCGATGTTCTGGACCAGCTGCTCCGCCGGGGCGCGGACCCGCTGTCCCCCTCCTCCTGCGGAAGCCTTTTGACGTCCGCCATCCTTCCGGGCAGCCTCTCCTGCACCCGCCGCCTCCTCCAGGAGGAGCGGCTGGACACCACGATGACCCGCGGCCTGCTGGAGCTGTGGGCCGGCTCACCCGCCGCCCGGTCCAGCGCCGTGTACCGGTGTCTCCGGCTGGCCGCTCCCCGGCTCACCGGACGGACGTACCCCCGCCGGGGTCTCGTCCCTCTCCTGCCCCAGCTCAGGCCGGAGCACGCCACGGCGGCCGGCAATCTCCACCTGTTCTGCCGCGTCTGCCAAAGCTCGGCCCCCATCACGGAGGAGGAGGGGGAGGCGGCAGTAAACGGGCTGTTTTCCTGCGGCGCTCCCCTCACCCAGCTCTCCCGCCCGCTGGACGCCCTCTTCACCGCCTGTCCCGGCCTGCTCCGCCGCCCGCCCGCCCAGAGGCTCCTGTTTCTCTGCCGCCTGTTTGCTCCCCTGGAGGCCCCGCTGCTGGACCCCTGGCTGGCCCGCCTGCCCCAGCGGCAGATCCCCCTGTGGGAGGACTCTGCGCTGGGCGGGATGGACTGGCTGGACTTCCTGGAGGAGGAGGGCCTGCTCACCCGGTATCAGCGCCTTGCCCCTCTGCCGGTGATCCCTGTCCTGGACCGGAACGCCCCCCTGCCTCTGCGCTGGAACAGGAGCGCCGGCGTCTCCCAGCTCCTCCGGCTCTGCCCCGTCCAGGGGGAGCCTCCGGCGGGGGAGCTCAGCGCCCTGGCCCGGGACGTGCTCTCCTGCGCCGGGGAGAAACTGGTCCAGGAGCAGCTCCTCCCCGGCGGGTTCCTGACCCGGGAGGACCCCCAGGCCCTGGCCGGCTTCTGCACCGGGCCGGACTGCCCGCCCCGGCTGGCCGGCCTGATCCTGTCCCACACCGCCCCCGTCCCGCCCGAAGGGGACTATTTGCTGTAGCAAAGCAAAATCCCCCGCTCGGCAAATTTGCGCCCCCCCGGGTGCTATACTGCCCCTTGAACAGGAGGATTTCATTATGGATGCTCTCTTTTTCAACCCGGACCCCCTGACTGTCATGTCCCGCAGCCTGCCGGAGCACAACATCACCGACGTGCTCGACGCCATCACCTCCCGGCGCTACCCCGCCTTCTACGCCGCCCTGCGGAAATACCAGCACCTCTTCTCCCCCGAGGGCGCCTTTCTGCTGATCCAGCAGGCCCTGGAGTACGAGCTCACCATCCACGCGTTCCTGTCCATTCTGAAGCGCTGCCCCCCGGTGGAGGAGTTCCTCTTCTCCAGCCAGGCGGACACCCCCTTCCTGGGCATCCACGGCCTGGTGGAGCTGGCCGCCTATCTGAACCGGACGGACGTGCTCGCCCTGCTGCTGGAGCGGGGCGGCAATGTGAACCGCTTCCCGGCCTTCTCCCTCTCCCCCCTGGAGGCGGCGCTGGAGGGTACGGCGCTGGGCAGTGTGGAGCTCCTTGTCCAGCAGCCCGAGCTGGACACAGCCTGGACCCCCCGTCTGCTCAGCTTCTGGAGCTGCCAGGACCCCGAGCCGCCCAAGCTGGAGTTCTGCATCCAGGCCGTGGCCCCCCGGTTCTTCCCCGAAACCTACTCCCTTCACGCCCCCCTGCCCATCCCGGATGCGCCGGAGATGACCGCACTGGCCATCAGGAACGAAAACTGGCTCCTGGCCCGGAGGCTGCTTCATGAGCGGCCGCCCCGCTCGCAGAAAGAGATCCGGAGCATCCTGACCGCCTTCCAGTCCCTGAACCAGCAGACGGACCAGCCCAACTGCGTCAGCACCCTGATTGCCCTGCTGGAGGTCCGCCCCGGCCTGCTGCGGAGACGGGACGCCTGTCAGGTGCTGCTGCGGTACTGGCTCCTCTTCTCTCCGCCCTGCCTCTCCCCCCTCCAGCCCTGGGTGGAGCGCATCCCCTTCTCCCACATGGAGCTGTCCCCCTCGGACTGGTTGGATGCCGGCGCGTACCAGGTGCTCCCCCTGTGGAGGGACCGCCTCCCCAACGGCCCCGCCCTGGCGGTGAACCGCTGGTCCCCTATTTTCCAAATGATGGCCTTCGACGAGGACCCGTTTCCCATCACACAGTCCTGCGGCAGGCCCCGCATCCCGTCCGAGCTTCTGTCCGAGCTTGTGTCCTGCTGCCCCATTCTGGGAAAGGCAAAGCCCAACAGCCTCAGCCCCCTGGCCGAGGCCATGCTCCAGCGGGGACGTCCCGAGCAGCTGGAGTCCCTGCTCCTCCCCGGAGGGGCGCTGGCGGATGAGCCCCCGCAGCTGCTGCTGGACCGCACCCAGGACGAGAGCCTGCCCCGCCACAACCGGGCCGTCATTCTGGCCCTGATCCGAAAGGAGGAGACCTATGACCTCTGAACCTGCCTCTGCCATCCCCGAGGAGACCCGGAAGCTGGCAGAAAAAGTCCTGCTCTACTCCCGCAGGTATATCACCCAGCTGGCCCCCCTGATGCTGGCCCCCATCTACGCCCTTCGTCAGAAACCCGTCCCCGTCCCCTCCCCCATGAGCACCGACGGCGTCCACCTCTTCTACAGCCCGGAGCAGGTCCTTGCCGACTTTCAGGCGGACCGGTGTCTCCCCGCCCGGCAGCTGCTCCACGTCACCCTCCACTGCCTGATGGGCCACCTCCCGGCCCGGCCCCCGGAGGAGAAGGCCGCCCCCTTTGACCTTCTGGCGGACCTGAAGGCCGCTCAGCTGGCGGACGCCCTGTCCCCCCAGTTCTTCCCGCCGGGCAACACGTCCATCCTCTACCACGCCATTCCGCCCCTGCCCGCCATGCTCCAGCGGCTGGAGTCCCGTCCGGACTCCCTGGATCTGGAGTCGCTGCAAAACACCCTGAACCTGCGCAAGCTCTGTCTGGATGACCACAGGCTCTGGACCCCCCCTGTCCGGCCCGGACCCGGGAATGTGACGCCGGACCAGAGCGGGCGGGCCGGGGACGACGGAAAGGAAGACCGCTCTGACGGGACCGCCGGACTGCCCCAGGAGGGAGCGCCGGAGGGGGACGCTCCCCCCAACTGGAACGGACTGCTTCAGGACCTGATGCACCAGGCCCAAAACAGCCCCGTCTGGGGGAGTCTGAACGGCGCGCTGGAGGCGGAGTTCGCCGCCGGCCCGGAGAACCAGATCTCCTACCAGGATTTTCTCCGCCGCTTCGCCGTCCCGGAGGAGCGCCTGCTGCTGGACCCAGACAGCTTCGACCCCCGGTGGTACTGCCTGGGGCTGGAGCTGTATGGGGATATCCCCCTGCTGGAGCCCGCCGAGATCAGCGAGCCGCCCCTCCCCGACGACATCGTGCTGGCGCTGGACACCTCGGGCTCCTGCTCCGGAGAGATATGCAGCCGCTTCCTCCGTGAGACCCTGAACCTGCTCCGGGACATCTCCGCCGGAGCCACCCGCTTCCGCGTCCTTCTGCTCCAGTGCGACAGCGCGATTCAGAAGGAGCTTTTCCTGGAGTCCCCCGACCAGCTGGACCACCTTCTGGAGGATTTTACCCCCTCCGGCTTCGGCGGGACCGACTTCTGCCCCGTCTTCGACCGGGTGGCCCAGCTCCAGGCGGACGGGACCCTCCCCAAGGTTCGGGGACTGCTCTACCTCTCCGACGGCTGCGGGCGCTTCCCGGAGGAGGCCCCCGGCTACCCTGTCACCTTTCTGCTCCCCGATGAGGACTGCGCCTGGTGTCCCGACTGGGTCAGCGCGCTGATCCTTCACGCGGACGACTTCACTCTTCAGGAGGCTTCAACATGAAAAGTCAAATTATTGAACCGGTCACCATCGCCCAGGCCAAGGAGACCATCCTCCAGGCCGCCCAGATCTACTTCGCCGCGGACCAGCAGGGAAACCCCATCCTGGACCGCCGCCGGGCCCGCCCCATCTGCCTCATGGGCCCCGCGGGGGTGGGCAAGACCGAGGTCGTCCGCCAGGCGGCCCAGGAGCTGGGGCTGGCCTTCCTGTCCTACTCCATCACCCACCACACCCGGCAGTCCATCATCGGCCTGCCCCGGCTGACCGAGGGGACCGTGGAGGGCCGGAGGGTCCCCATGACCGAGTACACCATGAGCGAGATCATCGCCCAGATCTATCAGACCATGGAGCGCACCGGCCTGGACCGGGGCATCCTCTTCCTGGATGAGTTCAACTGCGCCTCTGAGTCCCTGCGGCCCATCATGCTCCAGCTGCTCCAGGACAAGTCCTTCGGCCCCCACGCCATCCCCGGCGGGTGGATGCTGGTGCTGGCGGGGAACCCCTCGGAGTACAACCGCTCCGCCTCCGACCTGGACCCGGTCACCGCCGACCGGATGCGCCTGCTCCATATCCAGCCCGACTACCCCGCCTGGCGGACCTACGCCAAGGCCCACCGCATCCATCCGGTGGTGCTCAGCTATCTGGACAACCACCGGGACCACTTCTACGTCTGCCGCCGGGACGAGGCGGGGACCGCCCTGGTCACCGCCCGGGGGTGGGAGGACCTGTCCCTGATGATGGCCTGCCTGGAGGATTTGGGCCAGTCCCTGGATCTGGCTCTGGTGGCCCAGTATATCCAGGCGGGGGATGTGGCCCGCTCCTTCTTCTCCTACTACAGCCAGTACGCCGGCGTGGTGGCCTCCGGCATTCTGGACCAGGTACTGGCGCGCCGCCCCGAGGCCCTGGCCGCCATCAAAAAAATGAGCTTCCAGCGCAGCTGGTCCCTGGTCTCCGCCCTTCTGCGCCGCCTCCAGACCATGGCGGAGGAGGCCGCCCGCCTGGACGATACCGCCGCCGCGGTCTATGCCGCCCTGCGGGACATGGACCAGAGCCTCCAGCACCCCGACCCCTCCCAGAAGGGCTGGGACATCGCCCTGTCCAACCGGGCGAAGGATGTCCAGGACCGCCCCGCCCGGGACTTTCTGCTCCAGTGCGCCGCCATGGACCCGGGCTGTCCCGAAAATTGGGAGCGGTCCAAGGAGCGCTTCCGCCAGGAGCTCCGGGCCCCCAGGATGGAGGCCTTCCGCCGGACCGCGGACGCCCTCTCCAACACCCTGGCGGTCTGCCGCCGGGCACTGGAGGGTCAGCCCCACCTGGAGTTCCTATTCAACGGCCTCACCGACAGCCCGGCCCTCCTCCGGGTCATCTCCCAGAGCGGCTTCCCCGAGTTCCGGGAGCTCTTCCACGACGTCACCTTCGACCCGGAGCGGGACGGCCTGGCCCTCAGCCGCCAGCTGACGGGCGGGGCAGAGGAGGGAGTCTGAGATGAACCTCTCCACACCTGCCCTCCAGACCGCTCCCCCGCCCGCCCCGGTCAATCCCTGCCGGCTGGTCCACTTTCTTGCCCTCCCCGGCCTCCCCAAGAGCCGCCTGTCCTGCTGCCCTCTGCCCCTGGAGGCCCCGCGGGAGGCTCTTCTGGCGGAGTTTCAGGCCGCCCCTCAGTTCAGCCAGATCCGCCTCCCCCGGCTGATGGAGGAGCACCGGGGCTCCCTGCGGGTCCTCCTGCTGGGGGAGAGCACCTACTACGCCTGTCAGGCCGCCGTCTACCTCACCACCCTCTTCCAGACCCGGGAGGACCACTCCGCTCCGGAGCGGGACAGCTTCTGGGATGACGCCCTGTGGGACCTGCTGGACCCCGACAGTCAGGACACCCCCGGCCCCCAGCTCAGCCGCTCTCTGGCGGTGCTCTCCCCCGCCCTGCTGGACCCCTCTCTGGAGGCGGAGCCCGCCCGGCGGCCGGCCCTCTCCCCGACGGAGCGCCCGGCGGAGCAGTTCGAGCTCAGCCGCCTGGACGCCCCCGCCGCTTTGGTCGCCGCCGACTCCGGGCCGGTGCTCTCCCGGAAGCTGTTGGACCGGCTGGAGGAGCTGTCCCTGCGGGACGCCGGGCACCCGCTGGACCTCTTCCTCGCCCTGAAGCCCCACCAGCTGGACCTGGAGCTGCTGGAGGAGCTGCGCTTCACCTACGGCTTTCAGGTCTGCCGGGTGGGCCAGCCGGACCAGGACTATCTCCGCCGCGTCCTCCGGTCCTGCGGGGAGGAGCTCCTGACCCCCATCGACCAGCTGGCGGACCTGGACCAGGTCATCGCCCACACCCGCCGCTGCCGGGGTTCCGCCTTTCAGGAGACCGATTTGGAGAGTCTGGTACTCTGGGCCATCCAGCGCCGCGCCCAGCCGCCCCTGACCACCCGGGACCTCCTCTTCTCCCCCTTCCAGAGCAACCGGGAGGGCTGGAAGCAGCTGGAGGCGATGACCGGCCTCCAGCCCGTCAAGGAGTCCCTGCGCCGGCTGCTGGCCACGGCGGCGCTGGAGGGGCGGCGGCGCCAGCAGGGGCTGGAGGTCCGCCCGGTCTGCCGCAGTCTGGCCTTTTCCGGACCTCCGGGCACGGGGAAGAGCGTCACCGCCCGGCTGGCCGCCCAGATCCTCCGGGAGGAGGGCTGCGGCACGGGCCGGTTCGTGGAGGCTGGGCGGGAGCAGCTCATCGGGACCTACCTGGGCGAGACCTCCCCCAAGATCGCCGCGCTCTTCCAACGGGCCCGGGGCGGGGTGCTGTTTATTGACGAGGCCGGCGCCCTTCTGGACGGCGGGCAGGACATCTACGCCGTGGAGGCGGTAAACGCCCTGGTCCGCCACATGGAGCTGGACCCCGAGACCATGGTCATCTTCGCCACCTACCCCGGGGAGATGGAACGCCTGCTGGCCTCCAACCCGGGACTGTCCAGCCGGATCGCCCAGGTACTGGAGTTCCCCGCCTATGACGGCGGCCAGCTGTGGGAGATTTTCCAGTCCTTCGCCCGGGCGGAGGGGTACGCCCTCCCGGAGGGGGCGGAGGAGCTTTGTGACGGGTTCTTCTCCCGCCTGCGCCAGGCGGACCCGGAGAGCTTCGGCAACGGCCGGGAGGCCCGGCGGCTCTTCCAGGGGGCGGTGGAGGAGCTGGCCCTGCGCACCCTGTCCGCCCCCGGGGAGGGGTACGCCCTCAGCCTCCAGGACCTGGAGCACGCGGCGGACCGGCTGCTGGTCCGGCCGGGCGGGGAGCGGCGGCGGACCATCGGCTTTTAGAGGCTTGCTTTTTCCCAAAAATCTGGTATACTGGGTCCATCTTGATCCCTGAAAGGAGGCCGCCGCCATGGCTCCCGAGCCCCGCGCCCGCAAAAAATCCTACAGCAACTCCTACCGCACCCTGGAGGCCGTCTGGCAGGTCCTCCGGGAGCACTCCAGCCCCCAGCACCCCCTGACGGTGCGGGAAATCTGCGGCCACCTGGAGCAGCTGGAGGGCCCCTCCCAGGACACCCTGAAGCGCCTGCTCTCCCAGAACCGGGAGGTGATGGACCTGCTCTTCTCCGGCAGGGTGCTCCAGGAGGGGGTCCCCCCGCCGGCGGAGGGCTGGCTGGGGGAGGACGGCCTGCACATCGTGGTGGAGACCTCCGAGGGGAGGGTGCTCTCCCGGGACAGCGCCGGGCTGGAGGTGACCTGTCCCCCCCTCCAGGCTCCCTCCTACTCCACCGTGCATAAGCTGCTCAAGCAGGTCTTCTCCCTGGAGCTGCGGACCTTCCCCTACGCCCTGCGCTGCGTGGCCCAGGTGTCCGACTGGCGGGGACGGGTCCGGCTGGTCCCCTATGAGCAGTGGGAGGACCGCCAGGAGAGCCGGGGCCAGCAGGAGGAGAACAACAATATGCCCCGGCGGTATTACCTGGAGTGCTGCCTCACCGACGCGGAGTGGCGGATGTTCTCCGACCTGGTGCTGGTCTACCCCTACCTCTCCGAGGCCCAGACCAGGCGCTTCCTCCAGGTGCTCAACCGGCTCAGGCCCCGGCCCGTCCGCATCCCCACCCGCTTCGCCTACAAGCGGGGCAGCCCACGGCAGATGGAGATCATCGCCCTGCTGGACCAGGCCATCTGGAAGCGGAAAAAGGTCCGGCTCCAGTACGGCGAGTACCGGCTGGAGCAGCGGGGCGGGAGCTGGACCCCGGTCCTCCGCCCCCGCCGGCACAACAGCGAGCTGGAGGTGGAGCCCTACGCCCTCATGTGGTCCAACGGGTACTACTACCTGGCCGCCCGGCATCGGGGGATGATGAACCTGCGGGCGGACCGGATCCTGGCAGTGGAACTCCTTCCCGAGCGCTTCACCCTCCCGCCGGACTTTGATCCGGTCCGCTACCGCAACAGCTGCCCGGTGATGTACCCCGGTCAGAACCGCTTCGTCCGCCTGCGCTGCAAGACCTCCATGCTCAACACCCTGCTGGACTTCTTCGGGGAGCTGCCCCAGTACTCCGCCCCCCAGGACGGCCCCCGGGGGGAGACCACCGAGCTGACCATGTCCATCGCCCCCGCCGGCGTGAAGCTCTTCGCCCTGCAATACGCGGGCAGTGTGGAGGTGCTGGAGCCCGAGGACCTGCGTCAGGAGGTGGCCCAGGCCCTGGAGGAGGCGCTGGAATTGTACCGCTCGTAAAATTTGCGCATCCCCTTGTGATATGATCCTCCCAAAGCAAACTGAGGAGGTCAGCCCTATGAGATATCAGGATTTTCAATTTGTTCTGCCTAACATTCAGCAGACGGTCATCGGGACCCAGGGAGAGGTGGCCCGCTTCATCCCCTACCGCATGGACACCACCCCTGAGTCCATCCTTCAGGAGCTGCGCCGCCAGCCCCACATGGCCCAGCTGACGGCCCACCTGGACCGGGGCAGGCAGCTCTATCTGCTGGAGGGGGAGCGGCCGGAGCTGCTGTTTCTGGCCGCGGAGTATATCGCGTCCTACCACCGGCTGGCGGACACCCTGTCCTGCCACTGGGACACCGGCTCGGACTGTGAGGATCCGGACATCGAGGAGGACTGGCAGGACGGCGACCCCAACTTCCGGGACTTTGATTTCTCCAAAAGCATCCCCCTGCTGACCCTCCAGCAGTTGCAGAGCTTCTACTCCCCCGATGAGGGCTTCGGCTTTGGCAATCAGATGTACCGGCCGGACATGACCCCTCAAAAGCGCCCCTGGTGGACCCTGTCCCAGGACAGCCCCCTGATTATCAGCCTGATAGACCCCGACCAGGAGGGCATTTTCTTCTCCAGCAACCTCAGCCCCCTGCCCCGGACGCTCCGGTCGGTTGGAGAGCGGCCCCTGATCATTGTCCTGACTGTCCAGACCCAGACAAACAGCTCGCTGGACAGCGATATGGACTGGACCAGCGCCTTTGACGGCATGTCCATGGACGACGTCAGCTTCGAGCTGGAGACCGACTGCATCCGCCTGGAATCCCCGGACCAGGAGAGCCGCTACAAGCAGGACATCCTCCGGCAGCTGGCCCGGGAGCGGAAGGCCCCCCTCGTCCGGGGAGCCAGCGCCCTCAAAATCCTCTCCCTGGTGGAGGAGCACCGGGGGGACATGGACAACCGGACCATCTCCAAGGCGGTATCCAACGCTCTGCTGCGGAGAAAGGCCACAGGTCCCCTGCGGGAGCGGGACTTCGCCTATCTCTCCTCCGTCTTCCCCCGCCGGCAGGCGCAAGCGGCACAGGAGGAGCAGCCCAGCGCCCTGGTGGGTCAGGAGGACATCCGCCGGAAGCTGGAGCGGGTGGCGGACAGCATGGTCTTTCAGAAGCGGCGCAGGGCTCTGGGTCTGCCCTGCTCCCCCATCCACTACACCTTCGCCTTTTTGGGGGCCCCGGGGACGGGCAAGACCTCCTGGGCCGTGTGGCTGACCAAGGAGATGACCAGACGGGGCCTGCTCCGGAGCTCCAGCTTCATCTCCATCAACGCCGCCGAGCTGAAGGCCAAGTATGTGGGCCACACCACAGGGAAGGTCAAGGCCCTCTTTCAGCAGTATAACGCCATCCTTCTGGACGAGGCGTACAGCTTGTCGGAGGGGGATGACGCCTTCTCCCGGGAGGCCCTGGCCCAGCTGTGCATCGAGCTGGAGGAGCACGCGGAGGACCGGCTGGTGATTTTCGCCGGCTACGGGGGTTCCAGCGACCCGGCGGACAACCGGATGCTCCATTTTCTCCAGAGCAATCCGGGCATCAACAGCCGGGTCTCCTTCAAGGTACACTTCCCCAGCCTCCAGTCCGAGGAGCTGGTGCTGGTGCTGCGCTCTATGCTGGAGCGGGAGCACTACACCCTGCCGGAGGACTTTCCGGCTCTGGCGGAGGGATTTTTCCAGCAGCGGATGGGCCGCCGGGCCTTTGGCAGCTGCCGGGAGGCCCGGAACCTGGCGGACCGGATCAAGCTCCAGCTCGCCGCCCGGCTGGGGGACTGCTCGGAGTGCGGCGGGGAGACCCTCAGCGGCATCCAGTCCCAGGACATCGAGCGGGCCGCCGCGGAAATTTTGGAGGAGTACCGCCTCCTGGAGGAGAACGGGGAGCGCCGCATCGGATTCCTCTCCCCGGCGCCGCTGTAGGAACACGGCTTGTCCCTACCATTCCCCATCCCGGCAAGGATGCCAAATCAACCAAGGAGTGACAGCCATGGCAAACGCGTGGGACAATCTGAAGCAGCTCCTGGCCAGCGAGACGGCCACCGTGGGAGAGGTCAAAGCCTTCCTCTCCACCCTGCCCGAACGGGCTCTGGGAGAGGCTCCCCGGGGCGCCTCCAGCATTGACACCATCCTGTTTTTCCTCTTCAACTGCACCATCAGCGACGAGCACTACCAGCGGGCCCGCTGGGGAAGCACCGGAAACTGGCAGTCCAGCATCAACCGGACCCTGTCCACCCAGCGGAACTCCACCCTGGGCGCGGGGGAGTTTGTCAAGCGGGTGCAGACGGACTTCACCGGCTCCATGGCGGATGGGCTGCGGACGCGGGAGGCGCTGGCGCACATCGTCCAATTCGTGGAGGAGATGCAGTACCCCCTCTGGCAGCAATTCAGCGGCTACATCAACGGCGCTCTGCTCCAGCAGGGCGGGGCCGGGGAGGAGGAACCCGCCGCCATGCGTGCGGAGGACCTTGTAGAGCAGGCCATTCAGCGCTCCCGCAAGGGGATGGTGGTCTTCACCGGCGCGCCGGGGACGGGCAAGACCTACTGTGTGGAGGAGTATGTCAAGACACAGACCGGCCAGTCCCTCCCGGGGGAGCTTTGGGAGTTTGTCCAGTTCCACTCCTCCTTTGACTACACCGACTTTGTGGAGGGCCTGCGCCCCATCCTGTCAGGGGAAACTATGCTGTTTGTCCGGGTGGACGGCATCTTCAAGTCCTTCTGCCGGAGGGCGGCGGCGGACAGTGAACACACCTACTACTTCATCATCGACGAGATCAACCGCGCGGATTTGGGCCGGGTCTTCGGCGAGCTGATGTACTGCTTTGAGAAGCG
>JAAWSG010000055.1 GCA_022801435.1 Lawsonibacter sp. | reverse complement strand
CGCCCCCGAGAACGCCTACTTCGAGTGCATCCACGAGATGAAGCTCATCATCGACCTCATCAACAAGGGCGGCGTGGCCATGATGAACTACTCCATCTCGGACACCGCCGAGTACGGCGAGTACGTCTCCGGCCCCCGCATCCTGCCCTACGAGGAGACCAAGAGGAACATGAAGGCGGTCCTCACCGACATCCAGGACGGGGTGTTCGCCGGCAAGTGGATCGCCGAGAACAAGAACGGCCGCACCTTCTTCAACGCCAAGCGGGCCCAGCTGGCCAAGCACCAGATGGAGACCGTGGGCGCCGAGCTGCGCAAGAATATGCTCTGGGGGGACGATACCGACCCCGATACCGCTTCCAACTGATTCCCAGCCTCCCCCCGGCTTCCCGGCCGGGGGGATCACTGTCTTGAATTCGGAAATTTATGGCGCAAAATTGATTTCCGTGCTCCAAGGAAGAGGCCGGGGAGCAGCCCGCCGCTTAGGCGGAGCCATGATACAGGAGGCATTATTGTGAAATTCTGGTCACTGCAAAAGAAGGATATCATAGAATACACCCTTGCAAACGGCTTTTATCAGCCAGACTTTAGAAAGAGCGATTACTTACAGCTGCTGCCAAATATCTGGCCCACCTATAACCTGGTTCTCACGTCCTTCAACGTGGTAAACGGCATAGACCTGCCGGGCCTGGTTTTTGGATTTCTCTACAGCAGCGGCCACTCCCTCTATGAATTTGCCAATATTGGGGAGTTTCGCACGGTTGTTCGGGAAAAACGGGCCGCCATCAAGAGTATGTGGAGCAACTTGGCTACCGAGGACGCTCTTGTGGTGGAGCTGGAATATGAGGAGCAGTTTAACCCTATTTTGATTGATATCAACGATTTCAACTTTCTGATCCCGCCGGTCGGCTTCCCGCCCCCCTATACGCCGGAGGACGTGGGACGGCTGCGCAAAGATCTGCTCAACGGTGTGATCAATACCTCCATCTTCCCCAGCGGGATGATCCAGGCCCATATGCCCTATATCCGGGCGGAAAACATCAGGCAGACCTATGAGATATTCGACTTGATGTAGCCAAGCCGGGGAGGAGGGTTGACAAACGCGCCGGAAGGTGGTATACTGTCCCCATCCTGAAGAGAAACGGAGGCGGGAGGATGCGCAAGTTCCCTTGCTGACGCCATGACAGATCAGTTTGCAGCAGCCGCGGAGACGGCTGTGTTCTGTCGTGGGTCCGCAGGAGGAAACGCGCTCCTTCCGGCCCGATTTGTGGGAATCCCCTGTCGCCGCAAGAGGAGCTTCATCCTCTTGCGGCCTTTTGCATGACAGGAGGAGACAGTATGTCACAAATTACCATTCAGAACCTGCATTTCACCTACGACGGGGACTACACTCCCGTATTTGAACACCTGAACCTACAGCTGGACACCAACTGGAAGCTGGGCCTGGTGGGGCGGAACGGGCGGGGCAAGACCACCCTGCTGCGCCTGCTGGCCGGGGAGCTGGAGGGACGGGGGACCCTCGCCCTGGGGGGCGTGTCCTGCCTGCGCTGGCCCCAGCCGGTCCCCCGCCCGGAGCGCCCCGCCATGGAGATTTTGCTGGAGGGGGTCCCCCCGGAGGAGGGGTGGCGGCTGAGCTGGGAGCTGTCCAAGCTGGGACTGGAGGAGGAGACGCTGCGCCGCCCCTTCTCCACCCTCAGCGGCGGGGAGCAGACCCGGGCCCTGCTGGCCGCCCTCTTCCTGGACGAGGGGGCCTACCCCATGATCGACGAGCCCACCAACCACCTGGACGGGGCGGGGCGGGCCATGGTCTCCCGCTGGCTCCGGGAGCTGGACCGGGGATTTTTGCTGGTGTCCCACGACCGGGCCTTTCTGGACGGCTGCGTGGACCACATCCTGGCCCTCAACCCCACCGGACCGGAGCTGGTGCGGGGGAGTTTTTCCAGCTGGTTCCGGGACAAGGAGGACCGGGACCGGGGGGAGCTGGCCCGGAACGAGAAGCTCAAGGGGGAGATCCGCCGCCTGGAGCAGGCCGCGAGACAGACCTCCGCCTGGTCGGACCGGGTGGAAAAGACCAAATACGCCAGCAAAAATTCCGGCCTGCGCCCGGACCGGGGGTTTATTGGCCACAAGTCCGCCAAACTGATGCGGCGGGCCAAAAGCCTGGAGGACCGGCAGCAGCGGGCCATCCAGGAAAAATCCGCCCTCCTCCAGGACCTGGAGCGGGCGGACAGCCTGAAGCTCTCCCCCGCCGTCCACCATAGCGCCCGCCTGCTGGAGGCCCGGGAGCTGGCCCCGGTCTTCGGCGGGAGTCCGGTGTGCCGCCCCCTCTCCTTCACTTTGGAACAGGGGGAGCGGGTCTGTCTGGAGGGCCCCAACGGCTGCGGCAAGACCAGCCTTCTGCGCCTGATCCTGGAGGAGAACCTCCCCCTCATTGGGACCCTCCGGCGGGCCTCGGGGCTGGACCTCTCCTACGTCTCCCAGCGCTCCGGCCACCTGTCCGGCAGTCTCTCCGGCTGGGCGGAGGCGCAGGGGGCGGACCTGACCCGCTTCCTCACCATCCTGCGCAAGCTGGACTTCTCCCGGGCCCTCTTTGACCGGGACATGGCCCAGTACAGCGCCGGCCAGCAAAAAAAGGTGCTCCTGGCCGCCAGCCTGTGTCAAAGCGCCCACCTGTACCTGTGGGACGAGCCGCTGAACTATATCGACCTCTTCTCCCGCCTCCAGCTGGAGGAGCTGCTGCTGGAGTACCGGCCCACCCTCCTCTTTGTGGAGCACGACCGGGTTTTTCGGGAAAAAATCGCCACCCGGACCATCTCTATAACGGTCCCATCGGAGGGGGACACCCGCCCTTGACTTTCCATCTGTTCTATGCTACACTGTCGAACGTGCTGGGGAACTCCCCAAAGCTGCGTCAATTTTATCAGATAGGAGACAACACCCATGAAGAGAATCAAGACCCTGGAGACCCGCAGTCTGTGCGAGAGCGCCAAAAACGGCGGCTGCGGCGAGTGTCAGACCTCCTGCCAGTCCGCCTGCAAAACCTCCTGCGGTGTGGCCAACCAGCAGTGCGAGCAGAAATAAACCGGAAAAGCGCCGCCCTTCCAGGCGGCGCTTTTCTATGAAATCCCGCCGGGGAGACGGCGGATTTGGGAGGATTTTATGGTACATCAATATCAGCTCAACGGCTATTACATCGTTCTGGACACCTGCTCGGGCAGCATCCACGTGGTGGACGAGGTGGCCTACGACCTCATCGCCCTCTACCCCGGCCGCACCGGGGAGGAGCTTGTGGAAGCTCTGCTGAAAAAATACCGGGACCGCCCCGATGTCACCCGGGAGGAGCTCCAGACCTGCCTGGCCGATGTGGAGGCCCTGGTCCGGTCCGGCCAGCTCTACACCCCCGACACCTTCGCGGACCTGGCCGGGACCTTCAAGGAGCGCTCGGGGGATGTGGTCAAGGCCCTCTGCCTCCACGTGGCCCACACCTGCAACCTCAACTGCGCCTACTGCTTCGCCCGGCAGGGAAGCTACTCCGGTCCGGAGGCGGGCGGGGAGCGGGCTCTGATGCCCTTCGAGGTGGGGAAGCGGGCCCTGGACTTTCTGATCGAGCACTCCGGGGGCCGGACCAACCTGGAGGTGGACTTCTTCGGCGGGGAACCCCTGATGAACTGGCAGGTGGTGAAGGACCTGGTGGCCTACGCCCGGAGCCAGGAGGCGCGTTTCCACAAAAAATTCCGCTTCACCCTCACTACCAACGGGCTGCTTCTGGATGAGGACGTCATCGACTTTGCCAACCGGGAGATGGACAACGTGGTCCTCTCCCTGGACGGGCGGAAGGAGATCCACGACCGCCTCCGGGTGGACTATGCGGGCAATGGCAGCTATGACCGCATCGTCCCCAAATTCCAGAGGCTGGTGGAGGCCCGGGGCGGGAGCCGGTACTACATCCGGGGGACCTTCACCCACGCCAACCCGGATTTCACCAAGGATCTGTTCCACATGGCGGAGCTGGGCTTCACCCAGCTGAGCATGGAGCCGGTGGTCTGCGCCCCCGGGGACCCGGCGGCCCTGACCCCGGAGGACCTGGAGGTGGTCAAGGGGGAGTACGAGCTGCTGGCCCGGGAGATGCTCCGCCGCCACCGGGAGGGCCGGCCCATCACCTTCTACCACTACATGCTGGACCTGGCCGGCGGACCCTGCGTCTACAAGCGCATCTCGGGCTGCGGCTCGGGCACCGAGTACATGGCGGTCACGCCCTGGGGGGACCTGTACCCCTGCCACCAGTTCGTGGGGGAGGAGTCCTTTCAGCTGGGGGACATCTGGCAGGGGGTCACCAACACCGCTCTCCGGGAGGAGTTTCGCTCCTGCAACGCCTACGCCCGCCCCGAGTGCGGGGACTGCTGGGCCAGGCTCTACTGCTCCGGGGGCTGTGCCGCCAACGCCTGCCACGCCTCGGGCTCCATCCGGGGGGTCTACCCGGCGGGGTGCGAGCTCTTCCGCAAGAGGATGGAGTGCGCCATCATGCTCCAGGCCGCCCTGGCGGAGACGGCGGAATAGCCCCGGACTTACCGAACCTCCTCCTCCAGCTCCTTCAGCAGCTTCTGGTCCTCTTTCGCGGACAGGTCCAGCTTCTCATACAGGTCGGGGCGGCGCTGCCGGGTGCGCAGGAGGGACATTTTTCTTCTCCACTGCGCCACCCTGGCGTGGTTGCCCGACAGCAGGACGGAGGGGACCTGCCGGCCGTGCCACACCTCGGGGCGGGAGTACTGGGGGGCCTCCAGCGCTCCGTTCCAGTGGCTCTCGTTCTCGTAGCAGGAGGGGTCTGACAGCACCCCGGGGACCAGACGGCACACCGCGTCCGCCACCGCCATGGCGGGGATCTCCCCCCCGGTCAGGACAAAATCCCCCAGGGAGAGCTCCTCGTCCACACACTCCTCGATGAACCGCTCGTCGATCCCCTCGTAGTGGCCGCAGACCAGAATGAGCCGGCTGTACTCGTCCCGCAGCCGCCGGGCGTCCCCCTGGTCGAAGGTCTTCCCCGCCGGGGACATGTAGATGGTGTGTACCCGCTCCCCCGCCTCCTGGCAGATGTGCTCCCAGCAGCGGTACAGCGGGTCGGCCTGCATCACCGCCCCCCGCCCCCCGCCGTAGGGGTAGTCGTCCACCTGCCGCTGCTTGTTCACCGTGTAGTCCCGGATCTGGTGGCACTCCACCCGGATATAGCCCCGCTCCTGTCCCCGGCCCAGCACAGACTCACAGAGCATATCTCCCACCACATCGGGGAATAATGTCATAATGTCGATACGGTACATCGCCGTCCCACCTCTCCTTCCATTCCACGCCATATTATACGGGATTCCCCCTCTGATTTCAATGGATCACCGGCAAATCGGCAAATTTTTCTCTTTCCCCAAAAATCTGTCGCATTTTTCCCAAAACTGTGCTATGATATGGGATGGAAAATTTTCCTGTACACAAGGGAGGTTTTATTTAATGCACTGTACCCGCAAAATCACCGATGACCTGATCTGGATTGGCGCCAACGACAGACAGCACCCCATCTTTGAGGCGGCTCACCCCGTCCCCCGGGGGATGTCCTACAACTCCTATCTCCTGCTGGACGAGAAGACCGTCCTCTTTGACACGGTGGACCGGTCAGTTCAGACCCAGTTTTTGGAGAACCTGGAGTACGCCCTGGACGGCAGGCCGCTGGACTACATCTTTGTCCACCACATGGAACCCGACCACGCCGCCACCCTGGGGGATCTAATGCTCCGCCACCCGGAGGCCCGCATCGTCTGCAACGGCAAGGCGGTCAACATGATCCGCCAGTTCCACGCCGCCGACCCCAAGGGGGCCATCCTGGTGGGGGAGGGGGACACCCTGTCCACCGGACGGCACAGCTTCACCTTTGTGGCCGCCCCCATGGTTCACTGGCCCGAGGTGGTGGTGAGCTACGACTCCACCGATAAAATCCTCTTCTCCGCCGACGGGTTCGGCTCCTTCGGGGCGCTGAACGGCGTCCTCTTCGCCGATGAGGTGGATTGGGAGCGGGACTGGCTGGACGAGGCCCGGCGGTACTACACCAACATCGTGGGCAAGTACGGCCCCCAGGTCATGTCTCTGCTGGGGAAGGCCGCCAAGCTGGACATCGGAATGATCTGTCCCCTCCACGGCCCGGTGTGGCGGAAGGATTTTTCCCAAATCATCGACCGGTATGTGAAGTGGGCCAGCTATGAGCCCGAGGTCCAGGGGGTTGTCATCCCCTTCGCCTCCATCTACGGCCACACCGAAACCGCCGCCAACATCCTGGCCTGCCGCCTGGCCGAGCTGGGAATCCCGGTGGAGATGCACGACGTGTCGGTCACCCACTACTCCTATGTGCTGTCCGACTGCTTCCGGTACAGCCATATCGTCTTCGCCTGCCCCACCTACAACAACGGCATCTTCGACCCCATGGAGCACCTGCTGCGGGACCTGGCCCACCACAACCTCCAGAACCGGAAGGCCGCTCTCATCCAGAACGGCTCCTGGGCCCCCGCCAGCGGCAAGCTGATGACCGAGATCCTGGGCGGGATGAAGAATATGGAGCTTATCGAGGCCCCTGTCACACTGAAATCCGCCCTGGCCCCCGGTCAGGAGGGAGAGCTGGAGGCCCTGGCCCAGGCGCTGGCCGCGTCGGTAAAGGGAGAGCAGCCCGCCCCCGTCCAGGAGGAGGCCCCCGCCAGACCCCGGGGATTTGTCTGCAAAATCTGCGGCTTCATCTATGAGGGGGACACCCTCCCGGAGGACTACACCTGCCCCATCTGCCGCCGCCCCGCCTCCGACTTCGAGCCGCTGAATGCCTGACCCCTCCCCCGACTCCGGACAGCACCCCATACTCATACAAAACCGCCGCCCCTCCTCGGGACGGCGGTTTCGTGTTGGTTCACTGGAGGCCCAGGTGCCATTTTGAGGGAGACTGCGGCTCATGTATCGTGTCCCAGCATCCAATTCCCGTTCTCGTACCGCACCGCGAGGAATACCGTCTCCTCCTCCGAGAAGCTGTCCACAAGCTCCCAGCTGTGCTCCTCCCCCTGGCTGTCCAGGAAGGAGAGTCCATAGGCGCAGTCCTCCTCGGGCTCGATGGTGAACCAGCACATCTGGGTATCCCCCAGCGGCCCTTCGGAGGAGGCGATCTCCGCTCCCTGGCGGGTCACGGTGATGCAGGAGATGGAATTGTCGGTATAATTTGTCACCACCAGATTCCCATCGGGCTGCTCCTCCCCCTGGCAGCCGCACAGCAGGCACAGCAGAACCAGAAGTCCGCACAATCCTTTCATCCCAACCTCCTATCTCCCCTGGGGGGCCATGGCGCGGGTGTGGCGAATCTCCTCCCAGACGGTGGTCCGTTTCAGGAAGCTCCCCACGGTAATGGGAAGCCAGGAGAGGAGGAACAGCCAGTAGAGTCCCAAAGCCTTCCACAGACGGCGGTCCCACTTATCCTCCAGGGTGAGGACCAGGGCGGCGGCGGCGGTAGCGGTGAGGGCGGCGGAGCCCAGATTCCCCAGAGCGGCCAGCACCGCCAGCCCCAGAGCCTGCGCCAGGGTCCCCCCGCCCAGGGAGGCGGTGAGGGCGCCGCACACCAGCCCCGCCAGCGCGGCCACCTGATACAGGGGGACCGCCAGGGTGGCCACTGTATCCAGGAGGGGCATCTCCGGCTGCTGTCCAAACCTCCGGCTCAGGGCGGGCAGATAGCGCTCCCCCACCTGGAGGGTCCCGCTGGACCACCGGCGGCGCTGTTTCATCGACTGCTCCCAGGTGAGGGGCTGCTCGTCATAGGTCACCGCCTTGGGGACCCAGTGGACCCGCTCCCCCGCCAGCGCGGCCTGGACGGACAGCTCCAGGTCCTCGCTGATGGTCTCGGTACACCAGCCGCCCAGCTTTTTCAGCACCCGCTGGGACACCATAAAGCCCGTGCCGTTAATCATGGCGGACAGCCCCAGCGCCGCCCGGCCCCCGTTGTGGAAGCGGTCCATCATCCAGTAGTAGATGGAGGAGCACCCGGAGACGGCGGTGTCATAGGGGTTCTTGCTGTCCCGGTAGCCCTGAGCCGCTCCCGCCCCCGCCAGACAGGCGTTGTTCATCTCCGCCAGGAAGCGGCGGTGGACCACGTTGTCCGCGTCAAACACGCAGTAGGCGTCGTACTCCCGGCCCCGGAGGCGGTTGTAGGCAAAGCGCAGCACCTCCCCCTTGCTCTTCACCGGGAAGGGGCACTCCAGCACCCGGGCCCCGAACCCCCGGGCGGCCTGGGCGGTGTGGTCGGTGCAGTTGTTGGGGATGACCCAGATGTCGTACAGGTCAGCGGGGTAGTCCTGGGTCAGAAGGCTGTTGATCAGGGGGCCGATGACCTGCTCCTCGTTCCGGGCGGCAATGAGCACGGCAAACCTGGTCATTGCCGGATGCCAGCCGTAGTCCATAGGCTTTCTCCAGCAGAACCCTCCGGCCAGTAAGTACCACAGGCCCCACAGCCCCATTAAAACTCCCATCGCCCCAGTCAGGGCCATCGCGGCAGGAAACAGCCAATCCATGCTCCCGCGCCTCCTCTCGTTGAACTGTCCCCATTGTAGCAGGGCTTCTTTAAGGACAGGCTGGGAGGAACATTAAGAATTCCTGAAGGTTTTCTTAACGGGAATAGGACACGCCCCGGGAATCATATCCTGCACCAAAAGGAGGAATGCCGGATGGAGAGCAGAATTGCCCAGCTGCGGTACAAGGAGGTCATCAGCATGGAGGACGGCAGCCGCTTCGGCTATGTGGGGGACCTGGAAATCGACCTGGAGCGCGGCCAGGTGACCGCCCTGGTGGTTCCGGGCCGCCGCCGCCTCTTCGGTCTGCTGGGCCGGGAGAAGGACCGCCGTATCCCCTGGGACTCGGTGCAGCGCTTCGGAGAGGATATTATCCTGGTGCGGGACGTTATGCCATAGGGGTTCCCCAAGAGTCTGATATCCAAACAGATATCAAACCACCCTTTTTAAACGACAGTGCTGTATTGTTGGCTTATCCATTTGGATATCAGGAGGTGACACAGGAGCCATGAGCTGCTACAAACGAATCCGGGAGCTGCGGGAGGACCACGATTTGACTCAGCGCCAGCTGGCAAAGCTGCTCGACATGACCCAGACCCAATATTTCCGGTACGAGCAGGGGTATCGGGACCTGCCGACAGACATACTCATCTCCCTCGCCCGCCTGTATCACACATCGACCGACTATATCCTGGGGCTGACAGACGACCCAGCCCCGCCGGCCTGAACCGCCCAGAAAGTCGGCATACGACCAAGCGGCAGAAGGGAATCCCCTCCTGCCGCTGATGCTGTTTATTGAGCTTGTTTCCCGGGAAAACAGGGGTCAAATCACCTTTCCATCCAAAAAATCCGTCAGCCAGTCCAAAAAGTCCAGTCCGTTCCCCCAGGGCGCGATTCCCACGTCAGCCATATCCCAAACCTCGCCCTTGGCCTCGCCGCAGACGATCAGGCAGAAGGAGCGTCCGCACCCGCAGTCCACCAGCTCCAGCTGACCATTCCCGGCGGCGGCAATTTTACGCTCGGTGGCGCTGTCGTCGTCCTCCCAAATCCAGGCCTCCCGGTGGATGAAGCGCTTCCTGACCCGCTCCCGGTCAAATTTCACCTGCTCCAGGGGCGGAAACCGGTAGACAAAGGACCGGAACCGCACCTCCATGCCGTCTCCAAGCTCTGTCAGGAAGGCCGCGTACTCCTTGGGCAGCGTGATGCCGGTCCGCTCCTGGAAGCCGGTGATATCCTCCCGCTTCAAGGGCGGACGGGGGGTGACCCCCAGCCGCTCCAGACGCGCCCGTATCCCCTCCAGAGCGGCTTTGATCTCCTCTGGGGACTTCCCCGCTTTCTTGAACCCCAGCTTCTTCCGCTCGATGCCCAAAATGTGCTCCCGCCCCTGGAAGGCGGACAGATCTGTCACCTGGGTCTTGCGCAGGTTCAGGTCACTGAGCCTGGGCAGAGCGGCCAGGCAGGACACATCCTCCACCGCCGTGCCGTACAGCCAGATCATCTCCAGGGTGGGAATGGAGGCCAGGGGAGACACGTCTGTCACCTGGGTGCTGCTGAGGACAATCTCTTTCAAAGCGGGGTGGTTTGTCAGGGAGGACAGGTCGCTGACGGCGGTGTCCACAGCGGAGAGGTGGCGCAGTCCGGCGCACTGGGCCAGGGGGGACAGGTCGCGCAGGCCGGGATTGCCGCTGACATTCAGATGCGCCAGGGAGTCCATCCCCCGCAGGCATTCCAAATCGCTGATCCCGGTCAGAGAGAGGCTGGACAGCTTGCCGGGCAGCCTGGGGACGGTACAGCGCGGGGTGGTGTGGAGGCACAGAGACTGCAAATCCGCCAGAGGGGTGAGATCGCAGGGCAAAAACTCCGGTCCGCCGCTGATGGTGAGGTGCAGCAGTGTGGGGATACCGGCCAAGGGGGAGATGTCCCGCACCGCGCAATCGTACAGGTCCACCTCGTCCAGCCCCTGCAGCCGGGCCAGCGGAGAGATATCCACCAGCGGCGTGCGGGACCTTGTGGCAAAGTAGTGGAACACATAGCGCTTGTCGTTGTGGATGGAGGTCCTATAGAGCATCTCCGGCGTTGTCCCTGGGTTGCGCGCCGCCATCTCGGAAAAAACCTCCCGCTCCAGAGGGGACAGTTCGTAGTCCTTCATAGAGGTCAGCGCTCCATTTTCCAGAAGAACGCGCTGTAGGGGGGCAGCTCGGAGCCGCCGCCGAAGTCGTGGTCCTCCCCGGTAATGAGGTCCACCGCTCTGCCGCACCCGGCGTCAAAGTGGGCGGTGTAGGAGGCCCCGTCGGCGTTGATGGCCACCAGCACCCGCTCTGAATCGCAGGCCCGCTCGAAGATGATCTGTTTGTTGGTCAGAACCACGTTGCGGTAGCCTCCGAAGCACAGGGCGGGGCTGTTCTTTTTCGCCTGGGCCAGCTTGGAGATCCAGCCGGTCAGGTCGTTCCACTCCGGCTTCTCCAGGGCGGGACGCAGCCCGGCGTCGCTCCCCCGGTCCTTGCTGCCCTGGATGCCCCACTCGCTGCCGCAGTAGATCGCGGGCACGCCGGGCATTCCGAAGGTCATGGCCCAGGCGGGGGGCAGGTGGGCGGGGTTGGCCAGCTGGGAGGCGATGCGGGTGACATCGTGGTTATCCAGGAAGGACAGCAGGTGCTTTCCCTTGTACAGGGTCCACTGCTCAGGGCCGAACTGCCGGGCCAGGGAGTGTCCGATCTCAAACATGTTCATGGAGTTGAAGGCGGACCACAGGCCCTTGTAGCACTCGTAGTTGGTGACCGAGTGGCACAGCTCATCCCCCATCCAGCGGTTGTAGTCCCCGTGGAGGGTCTCCCCCATGAGCACGAAGTCGGGCTTGAGGGAGCTGGTGAAGCTGCGCAGCTGCTTCAAATACTCCGGGGGCAGGCAGTAGGCCACGTCCAGCCGCAGGCCGTCCACGCCGAAGCGGTCCACCCAGGAGCGGATGGCGTCAAACTGGTGCTGGAC
This sequence comes from Lawsonibacter sp., assembly GCA_022801435.1. Taxonomy (GTDB): domain Bacteria; phylum Bacillota; class Clostridia; order Oscillospirales; family Oscillospiraceae; genus Lawsonibacter. Next base: position 4,143 of record JAAWSG010000055.1, on the reverse strand, counting down.
CACCGCCGGATTGGACAGGTTCAGCTTGACCAGCTCGTTGTGGCCCTCCCAGCCCTCGTACCAGAAGCCGTCATTGTAGTTGGTGTTTCCGTCAAAGCTGATGTGGAACCAGTCCTTGTAGGGGCTGTCCCAGCGCTTCTCCTGCACGTCCTTGAAGGCCCAGAAGCCCCGGCCCACATGGTTGAACACTCCGTCCAGCATCACCCGCAGCCCCGCGTCATGGAACGCCTTACACACCGCCGCCAGGTCATCATCCGCGCCCAGACGGGGGTCCACATGGAAGTAATCCCGGGTGTCGTAGCCGTGGCGGTCGCTGTCGAATACCGGGTTGAGGAGCACCGTGTCCGCGCCGGTCTCCTTGATGTGCTCCACCCAGTCCAGCAGGCGCAGGATGCGGGGCTGCGTCGTTCCGTCGTTCTCCTCCGGCGCGCCGCACAGCCCCAGAGGATATATTTGATAAATTACCGCTTGGTCAAACCACATACTTGATCCGCTCCTTTCCCCAGAAGGGGTTTTTACAACACCATCATACTCCATTTTGCCGCTGTCCGCAAGTAAAATCTGAATCAAAACAGCGCCGGCGAAAAACCGGCGCTGTGTGGTTTGACGGATACAGGGACACGGCCTGTCATGTCCCCCGCCTGGCAGGCCATTACTGCCACGCAAGACTTAGCTGACGCTTACTGGCAGCACAGTCCCGCAGATACAGGTTAATCAGTGTCTGATAGGGGATGCCTACCGCTTCCGACTGCGCCTTGAAGTAGTCGATGGTGCTGCCGTCAATGTTGATGGTGATTTGACGCTTCAGCTGCGCGGCATAGGGGTTTTTTTCGCGTTTGAAAAATCATATTCCTCACGCATAGTTCATTCCCTCACTTTCTATAATATTTGCTCTCTGTTCTTGTCGCTTTACGGGCCGAAATGATACGGATCACAGTTTCTGAAACACGATAGCAATGGCAGACCACAGGCAGATTCGCCTTACTGCTAAGGCCAAGTATCACAAATCTTTCCTCCTCTGCTGAGTGATCGGGGTCATCTCTTACCAATGCCTCATCATCATAGAACACCGTGTACCAGCTCTTGTGCGGCCTATTTCCCGTACCGCCCCGTGAGCCTGGCAGCACAGCTGATGTTACGAATGGGCGTGGGCCAGCTGGGGCTTGGTCTCCGGGCGGGGCGGGCGGGGGACGGCGCTCTCCTGACGGGTCAGTCCCTTTGCGTTGGCCAGCATGAGCTTGATGCGGTTCTCCTGGTTGATTTTCGTCGCGCCCGGGTCGTAGTCGATGGCCACGATATTGCTGTCCGGGTAGTCGTCCTTCAGCCGGCGGATCATCCCCTTGCCCACGATGTGGTTGGGCAGGCATCCAAAGGGCTGGGTACACACGATGCTGCTGGTCCCGGAGTGGATGAGCTCCAGCATCTCGGCGGTGAGCAGCCAGCCCTCCCCCATCTTGTTGCCGTCCCCCAAATAGCCCTGGACCAGGCTGTGCAGCTGCTGGAAGGTCCCCGGTGCGCGAAACCGTCCCGAGCTCTCCAGGGCGGCGATCATGTCCCGCTGGCAGGCCTCGATGTACCGCATAAAGAGGGTGCAGGCCGCTTTTTTGACCCGCTTCCCGCCGTACAGCTCCACATCCGCCACCCGGTTGTAGATTTTGAAGATGATGAAGTCGGTCAGTCCGGGGACCACCGGCTCCACCCCCTCGGACAGGAGGAATTTTTCCAAATTGTTGTTCCCCAGGGGGGCGAATTTTACATAAATCTCCCCCACGACCCCCACCCGGATCTTGGGCTCCCCCGCCACAGGAATCCGGGCGAAGTCCGCGCAGATCGCGTCAAAGTTGGCCCGCATCTGCTTCCGGCTCATGCCCTTTCCCGCCTGGAAGCCGTCCACCAGCCGCTGGGACCAGGCGCTGGTCATGGCGTCGGCGTCCCCAGGGTTCACCTCGTAGGGGCGGACCTGATTGGCCACGTTGACAATGATATCCCCGTACATCATGGCGTACACCGCCTTGCGGACGAAGGGGAGGGTAAGGGAGAAGCCGGGGTTTTTCTCCAGACCGGACAGGTTCACCGACACCACGGGGATATAGGCCATATCCGCCTTCTCCAGGGCCTTCCGGAGCAGGTGGATGTAGTTGGAGGCCCGGCAGCCCCCTCCGGTCTGGGTGATGAGCAGACCGACCTTGTGGGGGTCGTAGCCGCCGTGCTTCACCGCGTCGATGAGCTGGCCAATGACCAGAAGGGCGGGGTAGCAGGTGTCGTTGTGGACGTACTTCAGGCCCTCATCCACGATTCCCCGGTGGTTTGTGGTGAGCATATCCACCCGAAAGCCCTCGCACTCCAGCAGCTTTTTCATCATGCCGAAGTGGACGGGGAGCATCTGGGGCATGAGCAGGGTATACTCCTCCTTCATCTCTCTGGTGAACAGCAGGCGGCCGGTATCGTCATAGACCAGTTTTGCCATATATGGAAAAGCTCCTTTCAATTTTCGCTCAGGCGCAGGACCCGCCGGCGCCAGCGCTTGGACATCTCTTTCTCCAGCTCCTCGTCCGTCTCCCCGGGGAAGCGGAGAAGGCCGTACTGGAAGTAGGGGGAGTAGCCGAAGGCCGCCCGGTCCCCCTCGCCGCCGCACAGGGCACAGCCGCCGTCGTCCCCCTTCAGCAGCCAGCGGGAATCGGACACCCGCTCCGCCCGGCAGCAGTATCCAATCACCAGGCCGAAGGCGTTTTTCACGTCCTTGTCCAGCTCCTCATTGTAAATGGGCTCCAGCTCCAAGGTATCACCCCAGGGGAAGAGGGTGTGGACCCCGCCGGAGCAGAGATACTCCCACTCATCCTCGGTGGGCAGGCCGAAGGGCGGCTCCACTGTCTCCGGCGTATTCCAGGCCCACCGCTCCGCCAGCATGGGCGGGATATCGGCGGTGCGCAGAGGGGAGGTGTTGGCATCCAGCTCGTCCAGCAGAGCCTTGAGATAGTCCTCCCAGGGCTGGACCGCCGCCTCGGCCTCCGTTAGGGCCTCCTTCGCCCAGCGCAGGGCCCGCTCCCACTCCCCCCGCTCCTTCTCGGACAGCTCCCCCGCCAGCTTCTTCTGGCAGTGGGCGATATCCTCCAAGATCTCGCTGATCTTCCAGTTGGCCTCCTCCTCATAATACCGGCGGAACTCCTCCAGGATGGCCGGGGCCAGGGGGCACTGTTTGGTGTCCCAGCCCAGGGTCATGCCCCTTTTGCCGGGGACGTAGATAAATTCCCGGAGGGGCAGCTCCCGGCAGGTGAAGACATAGAGGTCCTCCCCCCGGCTGTTCTGTTCGGCATAGGCAAATTCAAAGTGGAGCGGGAATTGTTTCAGCTCGTTCAGGACTCTGGAGACGGTCTCGTTCATTGTGTTCTCCTTGCCTCGATGGCGGCCATGAGGGAGCGAATGCGAATTTTCACCGCCCCCAGGTTGTTGATATCGTCAATTTTCAGCTGGGTGTACAGCTTGCCCCCCTCCTCCAGGATGGAGCGCATCTCGTCCCCGGTAATGGCGTCAATGCCGCAGCCGAAGGAGACCAGCTGAATGAGCTCCATGTCGGGCTGGGCGCACACGTACCGGGCGGCGTTGTACATCCGGGCGTGGTAGGTCCACTGGTTCAGCACCCGCCGGGGGGCCTTTTCCTCCAGATGGGCGACGGCGTCCTCGGTGACCAGGACAAAGCCGTAGGAGGTAATCAGGTCGTTGATGCCGTGGTTGATCTCCGGGTCCATGTGGTAGGGACGGCCCGCCACCACCAGAACGGGCCGGTTCTCCTCTCTGGCCTGCCGGATGTACCCCTGTCCTGTGGCGCGCACATCCTCCTTATAGGACTCATAGGCGGCGTAGGCGGCCTTTACCGCGGCGGCAGTCTCCCGCTTGGGGATCTGGAACTGGTTAAAAAACCACTCCCCCGCCTTGCGCTCCATATCCCGGGGCCGGTGCAGGCCGAAATAGGGGTACAGATAGCGCGCCTGCCTCAGCTCGGGCAGGTTGGCGGCCAGCAGCTCGGGGTAGTAGGCCACCACCGGACAGTTGTAGTTGTTGTCCCCCGCCCCCTCGTCGAAGTTGTAGGGCATACAGGGGTAGAAGATGGCGTCCACCCCCGCCTCCACCAGGGCCTCCACATGG
>JAAWSG010000054.1 GCA_022801435.1 Lawsonibacter sp. | reverse complement strand
ATTAGAAAAAAATATTAGAGCAATTTCTTTTTACCAAAGGCATGGCTTTCATTTGACAGGTCAGAAAAAGCTTGAAGAAGATACCACCGAATATCTTGTGAAGTTAGAAAGAGAAATCGAATAAGTATACACCCCCAATTTTGGAAGCAAGCGTTATAAGCACAAATGGAAATTGGGAGTCTGAATTAAGACAGGAAAACGGATAACAGAACCTATGGCTGTCATCAATATCAAACACGCGGAGACGGCGTTCGTCTCCGCGTGTTGTTTGGTTTTTCGGGGATTGGGTCTACCGGTCCACCAGGATAAGGTTTTGGATATTGTTGCGTCCCGTACCGTTTTGCAGCAGATAGACGGTAATCATCTCCCGGCCGGAGACCTCCAGCAGCAGGGAGCCGAAGGTCTCATAGGGGGGATAGACGCCCAGCCACCCGGAGTCCAGAGGCTGAATTTCCATTCCTCCGGGCATGGGGCGCAGGCTGGTGTCGGCGTAGAAAAACTGGTAGGTTCCGGGGGCGATGCTCCGGAAGGCGGCGGTCTCCTTATAGCGCAAATCCCCATAGACCACCCGTCCGTCGCTCATAATTACGTCCAGGGGGCTGCTGTTGAAGGCCAGGTTGCCCACCCGGAAGCTGGAGAAGCCGCCCGAGGGGGGGCAGCAGCGGTCGGGGATCTGGAGCAGGTCCAGGCCGCCGGAGGTCCGGATGATGGCGATGGTGGTCAGCGCTCTGGTCTGGAAGGGCATGGACTTGCGGATGTAGACATAGCCGTTGGAGCCGGTGACGGTGACGGTCTGATAGCCCGCCCGCACCTGGCCGTAACTGGTGACCGAGGCGTAGCCCAGGCGGGAGGCGAAGCGGCTGTTCCCCACCAGCACCTGGAAGGAGGAATAGCCGTAGGCGGCGTTGAGGAACCGTGTTCTGGAGATCCCGGTGTTTCCCGGGTAGACCGGCCCTCCCTCCCCTGGATTGGGCAAGGGGATGACGGGCTGGACAGGGACGGGGTCTCCCGGGTAGACCGGCCCGCCCTCCCCCGGGAAGGGCAGGGGGATGACAGGCTGGACAGAGGAATCCTCCCCCGGATAGACGGGCCCGCCCTCTCCCGGGTTGGGCAGGGGAATAACGGGCTGGGCAGAGGAATCCTCCCCCGGGTAGACGGGCCCGCCCTCCCCTGGATTGGGCAGGGGGATGACGGGCTGGGCGGCACTGCGCCCCGAGGGGGAGAGGAAATAGGTAAAGCTGTACTGCTCCATATATGGTATTGCCGGGCGGAATAGCTCCGGCATCCTCCTTTCAGATGGTGCTGTCCCAGTCTATGCAGGTGTCTCCGGCAGCGTGTGCAGGGAACGGCTTGCTGTGTCCGCCGGACGCCCGCCTCCGCAAAAAAACCTCACAGATGAATTGAAATTCCCGCTTCCTAGTGGTAAACTGTTGAAGTACAAATCGAAAGGGAGGGATCACATGATCCATACATGGCGTGTAACCGTTCCGGAGCTCACGGGGGAGGAGACCAGGGGGGTCTATCTCTATCTTCCGGAGGAGTACAGCTGGCAGACGGAGCGGCACTACCCGGTGCTCTATATGTTTGACGGGCACAATGTATTTTTCGACTCGGACGCAACCTACGGCAAGAGCTGGGGCTTGGGGGAGTATCTGGACAAGCATGAGGTCCCCCTGATTGTGGCGGCGGTGGAGTGCAACCACCATCCGGACAACGGGCGGCTGTCGGAGTATTCCCCCTTCAACTTCTACGAGCCCGAGCTGGGGCAGGTGACAGGCCGGGGCAGACTGACCATGGACTGGTTTGTCCGCACCTTCAAGCCCGGCATTGACCGCGCCTACCGCACCCTGTCCGACCGGAAGCACACCTTTATTGCGGGCAGCTCCATGGGGGGGCTGATGAGCCTGTACGCCCTGCTGGAGTACAACCAGATCTTCTCCCGGGCGGCGGCGCTGTCCCCCTCTCTGTGGGTGGCGCCCCAGCGGCTGGCCCGGCTGGTCCGGGGGGCGCAGGTGGAACCCGACTCGGTGCTGTACATGGACTACGGCTCCCGGGAGATGGGCAGCCGGGAGCTGATGCGGGAGCAGTTCTCCCGGGTGACCGAGCAGCTGCTCTCCCGGGGGGTCAAGCTCACCTGCCGCATTGTCCCCGACGGCGACCACTGCGAGGCCAGCTGGGAGCGGCAGATTCCCTTTTTCCTCCCCACCCTGCTGTACGGACTGGAGTTCTGAGGCGGACACACCCCTCCCCGGCGCGCAGGGGGAAAAATCTTAAAAATGGAGGCGTTTTCAATGGAGACACAATATTTGAAGCAATACAGCTCCGTCCTGGGCAGGGACCTGGAGTGCATGGTCTACGGACACGGGGGCAGACCGGTGATGTACATCCCCTGTCAGGACGGCAGGTTCTTTGACTTCGGGGACTTCCACATGGCGGAGACCCTGGCCCCCTGGATTGAGTCGGGGCAGATCATCGTCTTCTCGGTGGACACCATCGACAAGGAGACCTGGTCGGACAAGGGGGGAAATCCCTACTGGCGCATCCGGCGGCATGAGCAGTGGATGGACTGCCTCACCCGGGAGCTGGCCCCCTTCATCCTGGACTGGACGAAGCGGCCTGGCATCCTCGCCTTCGGGTGCAGCCTGGGGGCCACCCACGCGGCCAACCTCTACCTGCGCAGGCCCGACCTGTTTGACGGAATGCTGGCCCTGAGCGGCATTTATACCGCGGACTACGGCTTTGACGGCTATATGGATGAGATTGTCTATCAGAACTCCCCCGTCCACTATATGGCCAACCTCCCCCAGGACCACCCCTATATCCCCCTGTTCAACCGCCAGCGGGCCGCGATCTGTGTGGGTCTGGGCCCCTGGGAGCTCCCTGACTCCACCCGCCAGATGGCCGATATCTTTTATCAGAAGGGCATCCACACCTGGGTGGACTTCTGGGGCAGCGACTGCGCCCACGACTGGCCCTGGTGGTATAAGCAGGCGGTGTACTTCCTCCCCTGGCTCCTGGGCGGCCAGCCGGGCCAGTGATGTCCGCCTGGGACGGAAATTGATACAGAGCGTAATTTTATAAAATATGATACACGGACTTCTGCGCCGGAGTGGGGTGTTTTTTGGGAAAAAAGGGCCCCGTTTCCCCGCCAAAAGCTCCCTGTCCCCGGCAGGCGGACAGAGAGCGGACGGAGGGAGGGCGCACCCCAAAAAGGAGAGAGAATTTTGAAAAATACTATTTTTATTTCCCCCAACTTCCCTACCAATTATTGGCAGTTCTGCCGGGAGCTGCGGGACGACGGCATGAACGTGCTGGGCATCGGGGACCAGCCCTTTGAGGAGCTGAGCTGGGAGCTGAAGGACTGCCTGACCGAGTACTATCGGGTGGACACCCTGGAGGACTATGAGGCGGTGTACCGGGGGGTGGCCTTCTTCATCCACAAGTACGGACGCATCCACTGGCTGGAGTCCAACAACGAGTACTGGCTGGAGCGGGACGCCCGGCTGCGCACCGACTTCCATATTACCAGCGGCTTCCAGCTGGAGGATATCCCCCGCATCAAGTACAAGTCCAAAATGAAGGAGTACTACGCCAAGGCCGGCATCCCCGCCGCCCGGTGGCATCTGGTGGAGGGAAAGGAGGACTGCCTGGCCTTTATTCAGGAGGTGGGCTACCCCGTGGTGGTGAAGCCGGACAACGGAGTGGGGGCGTCGGACACCCACAAGCTGTCCAGCGACGGGGAGCTGGAGGTGTTTTTGTCCAGCCGGAACCCGGGGGTCTCCTACATCATGGAGGAGTTCGTCCACGCCGAGGTCAACTCCTATGACGCCATCATTGACGCCAACGGGGAGCCGGTCTTCGAGACAGGGAACGTCACCCCCATGTCCATTATGGATATCGTCAATGATGAGGACAACTCCATCTACTATATCGTCAAAGAGCTCCCGGAGGACACCCGGAGAGCGGGCCGGGCGGCGGTGAAAAGCTTTGGGGTCAAAAGCCGGTTCATCCACTTCGAGTTCTTCCGCCTGACCCAGGACCAGGAGGGGCTGGGCAAGAAGGGGGATGTCGTGGCGCTGGAGGTCAATATGCGGCCCTGCGGCGGTTTTACCCCGGATATGATTAACTTTGCCCACAGCACCAACGTGTACAAAATTTGGGCGGATATGATCGCCTTTGGACGCTCTGAACTGGACGAGACGGAGGAGCACGCCTTCTGCGCCTTCGCCGGACGGCGGGACGGAAAGCCCTTCGTCTATGACCATGAGCAGATCCTGGCCCTGTACGGCAGGCAGATGCGTATGGTGGGGCGAATCCCCGACGTGCTCTCGGACGCCATGGGCAACCAGATGTATGTGGCGGTCTTCCCCACCCAAAAGGAGCTGGACCAGTTCTATCACGACGTGCTGCTGTGTGAGGAGCCGGAGGAGAAGCAGATCCCGCCGGAGCAAATAAAATGACCCGGAATCGGAGAAACTAAAACATCATAGAACTAGGAGGTCATCGATGACATACGTATTTGACAAAAATGTGGACCGGAGAAACACCGACTCCACCAAGTGGGACGGGATGGAGGCCAGGTTCGGCAGCGGGGAGCTGCTGCCCTTCTGGATCGCCGACACGGATTTTCCCGTGATGCCCGAGCTGGTTCAGGCAATCGAGGAGCGGGCCGCCCACCCCAGCTACGGCTACAGCTTCGCCTCCCCCGCCTATTACGACAGCTTCATCCGCTGGAACCGGGAGAGAAACCACTTTGCCGTGGAGCGGGAACAGGTGCTCAGCGTCCCCGGGGTGGTCTGCGCCTGCGCCTTCACCATCTACTCTCTGGTCTCCCCCGGGGGAAAGGTGATGTTCTGCAGCCCGGTGTACGACCCCTTCCTCCACAGCATCGAGGGGCTGGACAGGACCCCGGTGGTCTCCTCCCTGAAGGTCCGGGACGGGTACTACACCATGGATTTTGACGATATGGACGCCAAGCTGGCCGATGGGGTGGAGCTGCTCATCCTCTGCAACCCCCACAACCCCGTGGGCCGGGTGTGGACCCGGGAGGAGCTGGAGCGGGTGGGAGAGCTGTGCCTCAAGCACCAGGTCCCCATCTTCTCGGACGATATCCACTCCGACATCATCCTGCCCGGCTATACCTATACCCCCCTGCCCGCCCTCTCCCCCGAAATCGCGGATATTACCGTGCTGGCAATGGCCCCCAGCAAAACCTTCAATATCGCCGGATTGAAGAGCTCCCTGATGGTGGTCTCCAACCCCCGGCTGCGGAAGAAAATTAATCAGGGACTCCAGGCCTTCCATATGGGTGTGGACCTCTTCGGCCTGAAAGCGACGGAGGCGGCCTACAGGTTGGGCGGCCCCTGGGTGGACCAGATGAACCAGTACCTGCTGGACAGCGCAAAGACGGTGGCGGAGTTCTGCCAAAACCGGCTGCCCAAGGTCAAAACCCGTATCCCAGAGGGTACGTACCTGATGTGGCTGGACTTCTCCGGCTATGGACTGACCCAGAAGGAGCTGATGGAGAAGCTGAAACTGGAGGCCGGAGTCGCCCTCAATGACGGAAGCCAGTACGGCCCCGAGGGTCAGGGCTTTGTCCGCCTGAATATCAGCACCGCCCGCCCCTTCCTGATGGAGGGCCTGGAACGGATCGCCAAGTGCTTTGGGTGAAGAGAGCGCTTCTGACACTGAAAAATGACCGCTGAATTTTGGTGGACTTTTTATGGAGGAGCTATTGACTTTTTCCCGCTGTTTCGCATATACTTGAGAAGAAGTTTATAGCGGCTTCAAATGTTTGCTGTTGCTCGACAAACAGCTGAAATAAGGTCGAGTTCAAATGTCTGTTGCTCCCCGGCACGCAACTAAAATATGGCCGGGCTCAAATTTTAAGGCCTTGTTCATTTGAATGAGGCCTGTTTTCATGCAGGAGAGATAGAAGCATGATTGAAGGGCATTTTTATTTTATTTCTGATGAGTATTTTACTGCGTTTCCAGACCCCAGATTGATGTCGAACAGAGAACAGTTAAGTGGGAGTTCTCATGACCGGCCATGCTTCTGTGCGTTTATGGATAGAAAAACCGGGTTGTTTTGGCTGATCCCTATTTCATCTCAGCTCAGTAAGTTTCGGAGTCTATATCAATCTAAGCTGGCGAAGCGGGGAAGATGTGATACCATTGATTTTGGCTTTGTGCTGGGTCATGAGAAAGCGTTCCTCCTTCAGAATATGTGCCCGGTGTCAGAACAGTATATCCACAATGAATATTTAGACCCGTTACATAATAAACCGGTTCAGCTGGACGGTGCATTTGAACACCAGTTGATGCAAAAGGCGCGGAAGGTTCTGGCCTTGCAGAGAAAGGGAATCCCCCTCATTTTTCCGGATGTTTTGTCAATCGAAAAACAGTTGATCTTGCTGCGCAATGAAGGCCAGGACCGCTCTTGAGAGGAGCGGTTTTGGCCTTTTTCAAAAATTGGAACGCAGCGCGAGAGAAGTACAGGTTTTGATGGAAACGTAAATTTAAGGCATTCTTAATACTTTCCTACTTGCAACTTAAACTGTCTGTGCTATTCTAACAGACATAGATGACAGAAACGGGGGCGCGGTCATGTACACCATTTTAATTTGCGATGACGACCGGGATATCGTGTCGGCGCTGGATATCTATCTGAGCAGCGAGGGCTACCAGACCCTGAAAGCCTACAACGGACAGGAGGCCCTGCGCATGGCGGACAGCCACGAGGTCCACCTGATTCTGATGGACATTATGATGCCCGAGCTGGACGGAATCCGGGCTACCGCCAAGCTCCGGGAGGGGAGCAATGTGCCCATTATCCTCCTGACCGCCAAGAGCGAGGACACAGACAAAATCCTGGGGCTGAATATCGGGGCGGACGACTACATCACAAAGCCCTTTAACCCCCTGGAGGTCATCGCCCGGGTGAAGAGCCAGCTGCGGCGGTATACCTCCCTGGGGGGCGCTGACAAAGGACCGGGGCTGCTCACTGTGGGGCCCATCTCCATGGACGACGGGGCCAAGGTGGTCACAGTGGACGGGGAATCCATCTCCCTCACCCCCATTGAGTACAACATCCTGAAGCTGCTCCTCTCCCACCCGGGGCAGGTGTTCTCCTCCGCGCAGATCTATGAGCAGGTGTGGAACGACCCGGCCTACGGTTCGGAAAATACGGTGGCCGTCCATATCCGCCACCTGCGGGAGAAAATCGAGATCAACCCCGCCGAGCCCCGGTATCTGAAGGTGGTCTGGGGACTGGGCTACAAGATGGAAAAGGGGGCAGGGGGATGAAAAAGTTTCAGAGCAATTCCCTGGGCAAGGCGTGCGCGGCGCTGGTCCTGCTGTCTGCCGTGTTCGGGATGGCGGTCGGCGGGGTGTGGCTGCTGATCAGCGCCGGTTCCGTGCTGAGTGAAAGCTGGCAGGACTGCTCCCAGTATTCCCTGCTGCTGGAAAAACGGCGGTGGGAGCTGGAAAACAGTATCCAGCTCCAGCTGGAGCTGAACCGGCTGGAGCGCCAGGTCAAGACGGGAGAGAGCAGCGCCCTGCTCCACGCGGATATTGAGGCCATCGGGAAGGAACTCGCCGCGGCGGAGAACCGGCTCAGCCAGTCCAACACCTGGTTCCGCTTCCGGGTGCTCTCCGAGAGCGGGGAGATGCTGGGGACCAACCTGGGGGAGGAGGAGTCGATTCGCAGCGCCGTGGAGTCGGTCTTCTCCTATACCATGGAGCTGGACGGGAGATACCTCTACGAGGAGAGCGTGGACTCCGCCAATGAGCATCCACAGCCCGAGCTCCCGGCGGAGAGACTGCTGCTGGAGTACGGCGTGTCGCTGGAAGTTGACCAGAGAGTGCAGGATGAGTTCTGCGCCGCCCGGCAGATCTGGGAGGACGACCGGCTGCGGTTTACAGACCGGCTCACCGGCTTCTTTTCCTTGGGCGGGCTGGCTCTGGCGGCGCTGGCCTGGGGGCTGTGGAGCGCCGGACATAAAAATGGACAGGAGGAGATCGCGCTGACCTGGCAGGAGCGTATCTGGTTCGACCTGTACGCGGTGACGGTGACTGTGCTGGGGGGGCTGATGATGTTTGGCGGTATCGGGGTGGTGGAAAGCTTGTACTGGGGCAGAAACAGCTCCGCCGTCAATCAGGAGCTTCAGACCGTCTTTGACCTGGGCGTGGCAGGCGCCGGAGCGCTGTTCGCCGGTTCAGTCATGTGCGCGGCCCTCCTCCTGCGGACCCTGGCCGTGCGCCTCAAGGCGGGGAAGCTGCGCCAGACGACGCTGGTGTGCCGGTTGGCCTCCGGGATGGCGGGATTGGTCCAGCGCTTCGCCCTGCGCCTCCCCGTCACCTGGAAGGTGATACTGGCTTTTGCCGGGTATGTGATGGTCTCGGTCTGGCTGTTCGGAGTGGGCGGCTTTGAACATTCGGACCTGCTGCTGCTCCTCTTCTGCCTGTGCCAGCTGGCCGCCGCCGCCTTCCTGGCCTGGTGGGCGGACAGCTACCAGCGGCTCCGGCAGGGGACAAGGACCATCGCAAAGGGAGACCTGGAGTACCAGATCAACGTCCGGCATATGCCCTATGACCTGCGGCTCCAGGCGGAGGATCTGAACAACATCTCCGCGGGCCTGTCGGCGGCGGTGGATGAGAAAATGAAAAGCGAGCGGTTTAAGGCGGAGCTGATCACCAACGTCTCCCACGACCTGAAAACCCCCCTCACCTCCATCATCAACTATGTCAGCCTGCTCAAAAGCACCGAACAGACCGACCCCAAGGCGGCGGAGTATATCGAAGTGCTGGAGCGGAAGTCCCAGAGACTGAAAAAGCTGACCGAGGACCTGGTGGAGGCGTCCAAGGCCTCCACCGGCGCGCTGAGCGTCAGCCGGGAGCGTATCGACGCCGGCCAGCTGCTGGACCAGGCCCTGGGAGAGTGGGAGGAGAAGCTGGAGGCGCGCAGGCTCACCGTGGTCAAAAACCTCCCGGAGGGGGAGACTTGGGTGTACGCGGATGGACGGCACCTGTGGCGGGTTCTGGATAACCTGCTGTCCAACTGCGCCAAGTACGCCATGGAGGGAACACGGGTCTATCTGGACCTGGAGCGGGGAAAGGGTCAGGTCGCCGTGTCGGTGAAAAATATCTCCCGGGAGCAGCTGAACGTGCCCCCGGAACGGCTGATGGAACGCTTCGTCCGGGGGGAGGAGTCCCGCTCCACCGAGGGCTCCGGACTGGGGCTGTCCATTGCGCGGAGTCTGACCGAGCTCCAGGGAGGGACCTTTGGGCTGATGGTGGACGGGGACCTCTTTAAAGCCGTCGTGACACTGCCTCAGGCCAGCTGAATCATGGCCCCTCCCGCCTCCGGGAGGGGCTGCGATTTGCCGCGTCCCTGCCTATGCGAAGAGGACTCCCCCAAGCGGGGGAGTCCTCTGTGTGTTTGGGAAGAAATCAGCTCTCCAGGGACAGGATGTGCTGGATGAAAATTTCCGCGGTGGAGTCCAGCGTGATAGAACCCATATGCTCCGCGTTCCAGGTCTGCATCAGCTCATACAGCCGCCGCACGCCCTCCCGGAAGGCGGGCTCATCGCTGCCGTGCTCCATAGCCGACTGGAAGGCCGCCTGCCACGACTCGGAGTCCGCCGAGGTGTAGGTGACATAGCGCTCCAGCATTTCAAAGGCTTTCTCTGTGTTCCCCAGATTGAAGTAGCTGTCCGCCAGGTAGAGGGGCACAATGTTGGAGTCCACCTGCTCCAGCCGGGCCAGGTAGCGCTTCAGGTTCTGCTCCATCTCATAGTCCGGTTCGGGCTCCGCCGAGGCGTTGTAGACGTAGGAGAGCATATAGTCGGTCCACTCGAAGCGGTCGAAGAAGATGGCCTCCTCCAGCGTGTCGTAATAGGGGATGCTGTATAAGCTCCGGGCGTAGAGGTTGCCGGCCAGCAGGACGATATACACCCCGGACAGCCCGGACACGGCCCACAGGACTCCCCGGCGGAGGGAGCGCTTCTTGGGCAGGGGCGGAAGCCGGTCCCCGCAGCACAGGCAGATGAGGGCGAACACCCCGAAGGCGAAGGGGAGGTAGAAGCTGCTGGAGAACACCACCTCCACCGCCGCGTGGCCCGCCATGAAGACCAGGGCGGCTCCCAGACAGGGGACCAGGGGGGAGGCGTTTTCCCTCCGCCAGGAGCGCAGAACCGCCAGGGCGGACAGGAGGAGCACCGACAGATAGAGGAGCAGGCCGATGACGCCGGTCTCCAGCAGGGCCTGAATATAGTGGTTGTGGGTGTACCGGGTGACGTAGCGGAAGGACTGCACATTGGCCAGGCTGTTCTCAAAAGCGCCCATGCCCAGACCCACAATGGGACTGCGGCGGAAGAGCTTTAAGCCGTCCTCAAAGAAGACGGTGCGCTGGATGGCGTTCTGGTTGGCGAACAGGCCCTGGAGACGGTTGGCCACAAAGCCGGGAATCAATTGATAGCCCAGCTTGATGGACTCCTCCCCGCAGCGGGCGGATTGGATGACGGTATCGGTGGGGGCGTAGAAGTTGAAGTAGATCACCAGGCTGTCCTCCGGAACGGCAAAGGCGGCGCCCTGGGCGGGGCCGGAGTAGAGCACGGTGCTGGTGTGCATCATGGTGTCCTGGCGGTTCTGGCTCTCGATGGTCACATCCACAGGGGCGGAGGACTCCACCGTCAGGGTGTAGCTGCCCGGGTCCGGGTAGATGGAGCGGCGCAGGCTCTCCCCGCTGGACAGCTGGGCCGGCCCGGTGACGTGAAAGGCGGCGACAGCATAGCCCCCCACCAGCACCAGCGCGCCGGCGATGAGGAGGAATACCGCCCGCTCGTTCCCCTCCAGCACCCCCGTCACCCGCTGGCCGATGTATCGGTCAGCCAGGCACAGCAGCACAGCGGCGGCGGCGGTACACAGCAGGGGGGTGGGCTGGAAGCGGGTCCACTCGCCAAAGGCGGTCAGGTAGATGGGGAAGGCCGCGGCCACCGAGATGACCAGCGTCTCCAGCATGAGGACGATGAGGTGGGCGCGGCGGTCCCGGCGCTCCAGAACCAGATAGGCCAAAAACCCCAGAACAATCATGCCGGTGGCGCCCATACTGAAGGCCAGCAGGAAGGACAGGGCGTTCACCGCCAGACAGACCAGGTGGAAGCGCCGCTCCCGGCCGCTCCGGGCGCTGGAGGCCAGGCCCAGAGAGAGCATGACCCCGATGCCCACACTGCCGGCGAAGATGTTGGGGTTGCCGAAGATGGAGGTCATACGCACCCCCACCTCAATGCCGGGTATGTTGACGTAGTCCTGGCTGAACAGCCCCATGACCCAGAGAAAGAGACTGCTGAAGATGCGGGTGGAGATGAGGTCGATGCTGAACAGCCCGGACAGTCCGGCGCAGCACTCCAGAATGACGGCGCTGTTCCGGCCCAGGTCCTGCGTCCCCCCCCGCTCCAGGGCCAGGATCAGCATAAAGAGCCCGAAGCCGGTGGCCAGCTTGAGGAACTCGGACAGGGCGAACTTTCCGGACACGGCGTACAGGGTGGAGACGCCGTTCATGGTCACCCACGCCGCCGCCGCCAGAAACAGCCAGTTCAGCCGTCCCGCCAAAGCCTTCCCCCCCAGCAGGCCGGCGCCCAGCGTGCAGAGGAGCATCAGCATGGCCACCACCTTGTTGACCGTGCTGGAGGCGCCCAGGGTGATGGCGAGGAAATAGCCCGCGGTGAGCAGGGTCAACGGCCAGATCCGCTTCCAGTTCAGCGGGGGGGCGGACCGCTGGTGGTTCTGGGGCGCGGGCTGGGGGGGCGGCGGGGTATGCTTCTTTTTCTTAGACACGATGATTCCCTCCGGGTCAGTGTAATGTCTCCGCATTGACGACGCCCTTGAATACCGTCATCAGCAGAATTTTAATGTCCAGCAATAAGGTCCAGTTTTCAATATAGAAGATGTCGTGGCGGATGCGGTCCTCAATGGAGGTGTTCCCCCGCAGGCCGTGGACCTGGGCCCAGCCGGTGATGCCTGGACGGACCTGGTGCTTGACCATATACAGGGGGATTTTTTCCTGAAACTGCTCCACAAAGTGGGGGATCTCAGGCCGGGGGCCCACCAGGCTCATGTCCCCCTTCAGGACGTTGAGGAACTGGGGGAACTCGTCAATGGAGAATTTGCGGATGAAAGCGCCGAACCGGGTCTTCCGGCTGTCGTGGTTCTGGCTCCAGCTGGTGTCCGAGCCGCTGTTCACCCGCATGGAGCGGAATTTGTACATATAAAATTCCTTTTTGCCCAACCCCACCCGCTTCTGCGTAAAGATGACCGGGCCGGGGGAGCTGAGCCGGACCCCGACGGCGGTGATGAGCATGAGCGGGGAGAAGACAAGCAGCAGAACCAGAGAGCCCGCGATGTCCATAGCCCGCTTCATAAAGGCGTTGCCCAGGTTGTCCAGGGGGATGCGCCGCAGGTTGATCATGGGCAGGCCGTTGAGAGAGTCGAACTGGGGCCGGGCGGGCATATACTCCGCGTAGAAGGGGATGAGGGCCAGCTTGACCCCGTGCCGTTCGCAGGCCTGGATGATGCGGGGCATCTCCTCGTACTCCTGAAGGTCCAGGCCGGCCACCACCTCGTCCGGGTTGAGCTGGCCCAGCAGGCGGGACAGGTCGTCAAAGCCGCCCAGATACTCCAGCTTGCGGTGCTTGAAGGCCTTGGTCCCCGCCACGTAGCCCAAAATCTGATAGCCCAGCTCGGGACTGCGGCGGATCTCGGTGATATACTGGGAGTTGACATTCCCGCCCCCCACCAGCAGAACCCGCTTCTGGTTGTAGCCCAGGCTGCGCAGATGGTGGAGAAATTTCCGCAGAATAATCCGCTTGACGGTCAGGCCGGTGTTGAGGAGGAGAAAGAACAGCCCCAGAGCCAGACGGGAGAAGTGGATGTCCTTCAGCAGGAAGAAGGTCATTTGCAGGATGATAAAATCCAGGGCGTTGAGCAAAAACAGACGGCCCAGCTCCTGGTACAGCCTCCGCTTGCGCTGGGAGTCGTACAGGCCGGCGATGCCGTAGGACAGCAGGTGCAGGGGGATCAGAGCCAGTGACACCGCCAGATAGGCCTGGAAGGGGAGGGACTGGATGCCGCCGGGAAGGACGTAGAAGCGAATCCAGTATCCCAGCAGAAAGGATAAACAGACCCAGACGCCGTCCAGCACGATGTTGAGGCGGTTCAGAAAGACCTGATTTTCTCGAATCATGATACCATAGCTCCCATATGTTTCCCATTGTTCCGAAGAAAAACACACCCATTATACAGGAAACGACGGGGTAATGCAAGTCTGAGTTTTTCAATAGTATAGCATGGCTGGAGCAAAAAGGCAAATTCTCCCCATAAAAAACCTCCCCCTCCGCCAAACGGGAGGGGGAGGGAGAATTTGAGGCGCTTGGACGGCGGCTCAGCGCTGGACCCGCCCGGAGCCGTCCCCCGCGGCCAAACGCTTGACCTCCTCCGCGGTGGACAGGTTGAAGTCCAGCTCCATGGTCTGCTTCAAACAGGAGGCCGCCGCGGCGTACTCGATGGTCTCCTGGGGGCCGTACCCGTTCATCAGGCCGTAGAGCAGCCCCGCGGTGAAGGAGTCCCCGCCCCCTACCCGGTCCACCAGGTGGACCAGATAGGTTTTGGAGAAGTACGCCTGCCCGCCGGTGTAGAGCATGGCGCTCCACTCGTTGTCCGAGGCGCTGATGCTCCGCCGGAGGGTGACCGCCACCAGCTTCGTGCCGTAGGTCTGGCAGATCTGGCTGGCGACATCCACATACCCCTCCCGGTTGAGCTTGCCCGTGGTGACGTCGGTGTCCCGGGCCTTGATGCCCAGCACCTTGTCCGCGTCCTCCTCATTGGCCACCAGTACGTCAATATAGGGCATGAGCTGGGTCATGCAGGCCTTGGCCTCCGCCTCAGTCCACAGGTTTTTCCGGTAATTCAGGTCGCAGCTCACCGTGATGCCCAGCTCCTTGGCCTTCCGGCAGGCCCGGATGCAGACCTGGGGGATGGTCTTGCTCAGAGCGGGGGTGATGCCCGTCATGTGGAAGTTGCTGGCCCCGGCGAAGATGGCGTCCCAGTCGAAGTCCTCGTAGGAGCAGGCGGCGATGGAGGAGAATTTCCGGTCGTACACCACCTTGGAGGGCCGCTGGGAGGCCCCCTTCTCCACATAGAACACCCCCATCCGGTCGCCGCCGTAGACGATGTGCCGGGTGTCTACCCCGTACTTGCGCAGCTGGGCCACGCCGCAGGCGGCGATGTCGTTGTCAGGCAGGCGGGTGACAAAGGCGGTCTCCATCCCCATCATCGCCAGGGAGACGCAGACGTTGGCCTCCGCCCCGGTGTAGTTCACCAGGAAGCGGTCCGCCTGGAGAAAGCGCAAAAAACCCTCGGGGTTGAGGCGGAGCATGTAGTCCCCGAAGCCAATCATTTTTTTCATAGCAGGTTGCCCTCCTTTGTTGATTTGGTGTTAGCCTTGCTCCGGCTTTTTCACGATGTGCACCGCGAAGCCGCCCACCTCCTCCGCCAGATAGACGGCCACCAGCTTCCCGGAGGGGTCCACGTTCCGGAACTCCTCCCGCAGAGGGATGCCCCGGGCCTTGAAGTAGGCCTCCGCCCGGAGGGGGGAGAGGGTGAAAATGCCGATGTGGCCGAATTTTCCCGGGAATCTCTGGTTGCAGCACTCCACATAGGCGGCGGCGAAGTTGGATTTTCCCCCCTCCTTCACCGGGAAGCCGAAGCGGTCGGCGAACCATTGGGCGGCAGATAAACCCTCCTCCCGGCTGTCCCCGTTGATGCCCACGTGGGCCAGGGAGAAGCCCAGGGACTTTTCTGCCGCGGTCCGGCACAGAGCGGTAATGGCATCCCAGTCCTGGGCGTCCACCAGGGCGGAGGGGGCCATGAAGCTCCCGCCCACAGCGGCGATTTTATCGCTGATGAGGTAGTCCTGCATATTGGACAGGGTGATTCCGGCGGTGGGGATGAACTGGATGCCGGGGTAGGGCCCGCACAGCTGCTTGATGTTGGCCATGCCCCCCAGGGCCTCAGAGGGGAAGAACTTGAAGGTGGTCAGCCCCAGGGCCAGCCCCGCCTCAATCTCGGTGGGAGTGACACAGCCGGGGACCACAGGCAGGCCCAGCTCCTGGCAGTGAGTTACCACCTGGGGGTTGAAGCCCGGGGTGACAATGAAGTCCGCCCCCGCCGCCTTGGCCTGGTCTGCCTGCTCGGTGCGGAGTATGGTTCCAGCCCCCACCAGCATCTCCGGGTCCGCTTCCTTGATGGCTTTCAGGCAGTCCATGGCCTTGGGGGCGCGCATGGTGATCTCCAGCAGAGGCAAACCTCCCTCCTTCAGCGCCTGGGCCAGCCGGGGAGCGGTCTCCGGGTCCTTCAGGCCCAGCACGGGGATGACACCGCTGTTTTGGATGATGGTCATTGCGTCCATTGGGGACACATCCTTTCTGAGCAAAAATTCAAAAGGATGGTTCCCGCCTTAGCAGAAGACGGGAACCAGAGAGAAAAATCAGGATTTCTGGGCCTTGCGGCTGCCGAGGACCTTCTTGAACAGGGGCCAGCAGAAGGTGAGAAGGATGGCGATGAACAGCACGCAGGACACAGGCCGGGTGACGAAGGTCATCCAGCTGCCGTGGCTCATAACCAGGGCCCGGCGCATATTGGACTCCAGCATGGAACCCAGCAGCAGGCCCAGCACGAAGGGCCCGGTGGGGAAGTCGCAGACTTTGAAGAAGAATCCCAGCAGAGCGGCGGCGAACATGATGCCCACATCAAAGAAGCGATTGTTCAGCGCGAAGGAGCCTACCACACACAGGATGGACACGGCGGTCCACACGGTGGGCTGGGAGACGTTGAGCACCTTGGCGGAGATCTTGGCGGTGGCCAGGCCGAAAATCAGGAAGACCACGTTGGCCAGGAGCATCAGAAGCATGATCTGGGCGGTGAAGGAGGCGTTCTCGGTGAACATCTTGATGCCCGGCTGCAT
>JAAWSG010000053.1 GCA_022801435.1 Lawsonibacter sp. | reverse complement strand
TCTGGGGGTTTGCCTTTGTGGATGCCTTGGCAGTGATTAATTTCTTACAGTGAGGATTATACCATAGCGGTCCGCCATTTGCAAGAGGAAAAGAGAAAAATTTTTCTGCGGCTGTATTATGTTATGTAGGGGTACGGCAGGTCGTGTCTCGGCACGCGTGATGGGCCGTTCCGCAAAAATGAATTGAAGTCGCACAGAGCCTATGGTATAATCAGAGCAGCAGATTAAGGGAGGAGAACGCTTATGAAGAGCAGAAGATCATATCAAATCGCACTCAGCATCATCGCTGTTGTTCTCAGCGTGCTGTCGTCCAGCTTTGGCTACAGCTTTTTGGGTGGTATGCCCTGGCCGTTCCACATCAGGTTTTTTGCCGGGCTTCTGCTGATGATGAGTCCGATGGTAGTATCGTGGCTGGTTTTTGAGCTGTTCCGGAAAGAGAAGCGCCCAGCCGGAACAGAGATGGATTAAAACCGCCGAAATGGAAGAAAGTGAGGAAGAACCGATGCCAATCTTTGATCCCTACAGATACGCCTATCCCTCCCGCCGGAACGTGGTCTACGCCGGCAGAGGGATGGCGGCCTCCACCTCCCCCATCGCCTCCCAGGTGGGGCTTGACACCATGAAAGCGGGGGGCAACGCCATGGACGCCGCCGTCGCCATGGCCGCGGTGCTCCCTCTGACGGAGCCCACCAGCAACGGGCTGGGCTCGGACTGCTTCGCCCTGGTGTGGAGCGCCCAAGAGGGGAAGCTCTTCGGCCTGAACGCCTCCGGGGTGGCCCCCGTGGCGCTGTCGGCGGAGGCGGTGCGGCAGGCGGGCTATGACGCCGTCCCCCTGGAGGGCTGGCTGCCCGTGATGGTCCCCGGCGCGCCCAAGGGCTGGGGAGAGCTGCGCAGGCGGTTTGGCACGAAGTCCATGGCCGAGCTGATGGCCCCCGCGATTGAGTACGCCAGGGAGGGCTTTCCCATCCCGGTGAATGTCAGCCGGCAGTGGAGCATCGAGGCCGAACGCATCGGAGCCGCCGCCCGCCGGGAGCCTGAGCTCTTCCGGGGGTGGATGGACTGCTTCAGTCGGGACGGGCGGGCCTACTGCGCCGGGGAGCGCTTCCGGAGCCCGGATTTTGCCGAAACCCTGGAGTCCCTGGCCGCCAGCGACTGCGAGAGCTATTACCGGGGCGAGTTGATGGAGAAGCTGGTGGACTTCTCCCAAAAAACCGGGGGATTTTTCCAAAAAAGCGACTTTACCGGGTACGAGGCCCAGTGGGTGGAGCCAATTTCCATCCGCTACCACGGCTTCGATGTGCTGGAGATGCCCCCCAACGGCCACGGCATCACCGCCCTGATGGCGCTGAACATTTTGAAGGAGCTGGATCTGGGAGAACACCGGGAGACCGCCCTGGCCTACCATCGGATGATTGAGGCCACCAAGCTGGCCTTTGTGGACGCCAAGAAGTTCGTGGCCGACCCCCGGTACATGCGCACCAAGGTGGAGGATATGCTCTCCGACCGGTACGCCGCCGCCCGCCGGAGCCTCATCTCGGACCGGGCCCTGCTCCCCGAGGCGGGGGACCCCTCCTGCGGCGGCACGGTGTACTTCTGCACCGCCGATGGACAGGGGAATATGGTCTCCATGATTCAGTCCAACTACAACTGCTTCGGCTCGGGCATTGTGGTCCCGGGGACGGGAATCTCCCTCCAGGACCGGGGGGCCAACTTCTCCCTGGACCCGGAGAGCGACAACTATCTGGAGGGGGGCAAGCGCTCCTACCACACCATCATCCCCGGTTTCCTGGCCAAGGACGGCAGGCCGGTGGGCCCCTTCGGCGTCATGGGCGGCTTCATGCAGCCCCAGGGGCACATCCAGGTGATTGTCAACACGGTGAATTACCATATGAACCCCCAGGAGGCCCTGGACGCTCCCCGCTTCCAGTGGGTGGGGGAGAGAAGGGTCCAGCTGGAGCGGGAGGTCCCCGCCCATGTGGCCCAGGGTCTGGCGGAGATGGGCCACCAGGTGGAGATTGTCAACTCCAACCTGGACATGGGCCGGGGCCAGATTATTTGGCGCACCGGGGAGGGCGCTCTGGCGGGCGGGACCGAGCCCCGGGCGGACGGCTCCCTGGCGGCGTGGTAGCCAGGTGAAATTTTCGGAATACGACCTGGTGGAGCTGCTGGAGGAGACGGACGGCATCCCGCGGGGGAGGGGAGGCCTGGTGGTGAAGGTACACGACCAGCCGGAGTCCTACGAGGTGGAGGTGCTGGGGGTGAACGGAGCGTCCAGCCCTCTGCTGACCCTGCCCCCCGAGGCGCTGCAGCTGGTGCGGCGGTCGGGGATGGGCGCGGGCGTCCGGCGGCCCGTCCGGCGGAAGCTGGAGAAGGGGGAGGCGGTGCTGGCGGCCCGCTTCCTGCTGGAGCTGGGGAAGCTGGTGTTCCGGGGGCGGCCCCCCACCGGTCAGGAGGCGAAGGCGTGCCTGCGGGCCTACAGGCTTCGGGGCGGAAAACTGACCCTCTGGCGGGAGGCGGGGGGCTGGGGCCTGTCCAGCAGCTTCCCTGACCAGGAGGGGCTGGAGGGGGCGGCGGAACAGCTGGAGGAATTTTTTTGCTGGCTCCAGGGGACGCCCCGGTCCGGACAGCCCTGGGTGGGGCGGCACAGCTTCTCTCCCCGGGAGCTGCCCTGGGAGAATGTCCAGCTGAAGCAGCGTCCGGGGGACCGGGCGGCGGAGATCGCGGTCCAGGGAGCGGATGCCATCCGGGAGTACCGGGCCTTCTACCGCCTGCCCTGCGCCGGTTTTTCCGAAAAGGAGCTGGACGCCTGGGCCCGGGGGCGGTGGAACTGGGGGACCAGGCCCGATGCCCCACAGGTCTGGCGGGGGGAGGAGATTTTGTTTGGAGCGCTGCTGTCCGGCATCGGCCTGGAGCGGGGGGCGGTGAGCTGGGCCGGGGTGTACGAGCTGCTCCACCGGCTGAACCTGCCCGTGCGGGGGAGGCCGGAGCGCTTCACCGCCCTGGGCGCGGACGGGATGGAGTACGCCTTCTCCTATGATTTTTTTCGGGAGGTGTCCATTGGGCACAGGACCAGCCGGGTGTGGTACTTTTTGCGGGACGGGGAGCGGATAGAGGGGCGGCAGAAATTCAGCTGGTGGGAGCGGGGCCCCGTCCTGCCCCTGTGGGAGTCCCGGAATATTCGGAAGGACGAGCGGCGCTTCACCTGGACCCCGGTCATCACCGCCTTGACCGGCCTGCGGTTTGAGCGGCCAAAGCAGTAAACCGGCCCCAGGCATCTGCCCGGGGCCGGATTTTCTGCCCTATGCAGGGACACGGGCGACGGGCCGTGTCCCTGTTCCCTACGCGCTGTACCGGGCGAGGAAGTGGCGGGTGCGCTCCTCCTGGGGGTGCTCGATGACCTGCCGGGCGGGTCCCTGCTCCACGATGACCCCCTGGTCCATGAAGATGATCTGGTCGGCCACATCCCGGGCGAAGGCCATCTCGTGGGTGACGATGACCATGGTGGTGTTTTGTTCAGCCAGGGCGCGGATGACCTTCAGTACCTCCCCGGTGAGCTCGGGGTCCAGGGCGGAGGTGGGCTCGTCAAAGCAGAGGATGTCCGGCTTCAGCGCCAAAGCCCGGGCGATGGCCACCCGCTGCTGCTGTCCGCCGGAGAGCTGGTGGGGGTAGTGGCCCGCCCGCTCCGCCAGACCAATCCGGGCCAGCAGCTCCAATCCCTCCTGCTCCAGCGCCTGGAGGATGCCCCGCTTATTGGCCTTGAAGTCGGGCCGCTCCTGGGCCAGCAGCCGCCCCGCCAGGGTGACGTTCTCCAGGGCGGTGTACTGGGGGAAGAGGTTGAAGGACTGGAAGACCAGCCCGAAGTGCAGCCGCTTTTTCCGCACCTCTCGCTCCCGCTGGGTGTCGGGGTTGGCGGCGTCAAAGAGGGTCTCCCCCTTCACCGAGATGGTCCCGTGGTCGGGGGTCTCCAGAAAGTTGAGACAGCGCAGCAGGGTGGTCTTCCCGCTGCCCGAGGAGCCGATGATGGCCAGCGCCTGTCCCTGCTCCAGGTCGAAGGAGATATTTTCCAGCACCCGGGTGGGTCCGAAGTGCTTTTCGATGTTGTGGACCTCTAAAATCGCCATGTCAGCCCCTCCTTATTTGAAGTAATCCAGCTTCTTCTCCAGCCAGCCGAAGAACAGGGTCAGGCCGCCGTTGAAGACCAGGTAGTACACCCCGGTGAAGAACAGGGGCCACAGCAGTCCCTTGTAGCCGTGGGAGCTCTTCAGGAAGGCTTTTCCGGCCCAGATGACCTCCTGGATGGAGATGACCTGAGCCAGGGAGGTGTCCTTGACCAGGGTGATGATCTCGTTGGACATGGGGGGCAGGATACGCTTGACCATCTGGAGCAGGGTGACCTGGAAGAAGATCTGGGACTTGGTCATACCCAGCACCATTCCCGCCTCCTGCTGGCCCACCGGAACCCCCTGGATGCCCCCCCGGTAGATCTCGGCAAAGTAGCAGGCGTAGTTGATGATAAAGGCCACAGACGCCGCCATAAACCGCCCCGCGGTCCCGGCGGGCCAGGGGTTGCCCGAGGGGAGGACCATGCCGGGGATGAAGAAGATGATGTACAGCTGGAGCATGAGAGGAGTCCCCCGGATGACCCAGATCACCGTCCGGGTGAGCCACCGCAGAGGGGAAAACCGGCTCATGGAGCCAAAGGAGACAATCAGCCCCAGCGGCAGCGCCCCCAGCAGGGTAACGGCAAAAAGCCCCAAAGTCTGGGCAAACCCCTCGTTCAGGGCACCCACAACGGTCAGGAACATGGAAGTCAACTCCTCATTGAAATTTCCGGAAATGACAGGGAGAAGCAGGGACCGACATCACATCGGCCCCTGCAAGCTCAGGATGCCAGGTTAGTTCTGCTCAATCAGCTTGTCGCCGATTTTATAGGTATCGGCAATCTGCTGCATGGTTCCGTCGGCGTAGCTGGTCCGGAAAAACTCGTTGAGGGCGGCGGCCAGGTCGGAGCCCTTGCGGAAGCCCACCCCGTACTGCTCGTCATTGAGGCTGACCGCATAGGTGAGGCCCTCGTAGCTGGTCCCCTCCCCGGTCATGGCGGCGGCCATCAGGTAGTCGATGACGGCGGCGTCCGCGGTCCCGGACTGGACCTCCAGCAGAGCGGTGGCCTGGTCCTGGGCGGCGGTGTACGAGATGCCCAGGCCGTCCAGAATCTCCTGGCCGGCGGAGCCGTTTTCCACGGCGAACTGCAAATCGGCGATGCTCTCCACAGTCTGGTACTGGTCCGCCTTGTCCTGGGGGACGATGACCACCTGGGCGTTGTTGAAGTAGGGGTTGGAGCACTCCATGGCGGCCTTCACGTCGTCGGTGAGGGTCATACCGTTCCACACCACGTCCAGGGTCTTGCCCTCCAGCTCCATGACCTTGCTGTCCCAATCAATGAGCTGGAACTTTGCTTCCACTCCCAGGCTCGCGGCGAAGGCCCGGGCCATGTCGGCGTCAAAGCCGATCCACTCCCCGCTGGTGTCCCGGTAGTCCATGGGCTCGAACTCGGTGATGCCCACGACCAGTTCCCCCTTCCCCTGGACATAGGCCAGGTCGCTGTCCGCCTCCGTCTGGCCGGAGCTGGCAGCGCCGCTGGCAGGCGTGCCCGAAACCGTTCCGCCGCCGGACTGGCTGGGCTGCTGGGACTGGCCTCCTCCTCCGCCGCCGCAGGCGGTCAGGGCGAGGCACATGGCAAGGGCCAAAATACAAGTCAAGCTCTTTTTCATTTCTATGGTTCCTCCAATTCTCAAACCTCCGCCGGGAGCCCGGCGGCATGGTGATATTTTAGTACACTAATGAACTATTGTAAAGAGGGAAAGTGGATTTTTGCAAAATTCCCTCTTTTGGACAAACTTCCGGCTTTTTCCCAAAAAAATTTGGTGGGAGTGCATGACAGCCGGGGGGCGGGGAGGAAACAGCCTCTCTGGAGCGCTTGACGCGGGCAGGAATTTATGGTATATAAGGGGAACGGAATGAAACCAAACAGGTTGGGAGGAAGCGCCTTTGAACATTTATTTGGATCTGTTCCTCACCTTTGCCCGGGTGGGGGTGTGTACCTTCGGCGGGGGGTACGCCATGCTGCCCATCCTCCAGCGGGAGGTGGTGGAGAAGAAGGGCTGGGCCACCGGGGAGGAGCTGACCGACTACTTTGCCGTGGGACAGTGTACCCCGGGCATCATCGCGGTGAACACGGCCACCTTCGTGGGCTACAAGCACCGGGGCATTTTGGGAGGTATCCTGTCCACGCTGGGGGTGGTGTTCCCCTCCCTGGTCATCATCACCCTCATTGCGGCCTTTCTGTCCAACTTCGCGGAGTACCAGGTGGTCCAGCACGCCCTGGCGGGGATCAACGCCGCGGTGGTGGCCCTCATCGCCTCCAGCGTCCTCAAGCTGGGCAAGTCCACCCTCAAGGACTGGGTGTGCGCGGTCATCTTTTTGGCGGTGCTGGGTCTGGCTTTCTTTGCGGGGCTGTCCCCGGTGCTGCTCATTGTGGGGGCCGGTCTGGCGGGCTATACGGTCCGGCAGCTGGCGGGCCTGAACAAGAGGGGGGAACAGAAATGATTCTGCTGCGTCTGTATCTGGAGTTCGCCAAGGTGGGGCTCTTTGCGGTGGGGGGAGGACTGGCTACCATCCCCTTCCTCCAGCGGATGGGGGCGGCTACCGGCTGGTTCACCGATGTGGACCTGACCACCATGATTGCTGTCTCTGAGTCCACCCCCGGCCCCATGGGGATCAACATGGCGACCTATGTGGGGTTCGAGACCGCGGGGGTCCCGGGAGCGGCGGCGGCCACCCTGGGGCTGGTCACCCCCTGCGTCATTATCATCATGGCCATCGCGGGCTTTTTGCAGAAATTCCGCCAGTCCAAAACGGTGGACGCGGTCTTTTACGGCCTGCGCCCCGCCTCCACGGCGCTGATTGCCTCCGCCGGGCTGAGCGTGGCCGTGTCAGTGCTGCTGGCGGCGGAGGGGACGGAGGAGCACGCTTTCAGATTCCGCTGGCCCGCTGCGGCGCTGGCGGCGGCGGTGTTCGTGTGTATGCGGTACACGCCGCTGAAAAAGCTTCACCCCGTGGTGTTCATCGCCGCCGCCGCTGTGATTGGCGTGGTGTTCCAATTCTAAAAAATCCCCCGGGCGTCCCCTCTGGGACGCCCGTTGTTTCGCTTTTTTGCTCCGGCGGAAAAAACTGGCCGCTTCTGCTTTACCGAAGGGGGGTTTTGTGGTATACTGACTCTATCTACAGAACAAAAAAGGAGGAACTGCTATGGAGCTGACAGAGCGCAGGGTAAGCAGCAAGACGATATTTGAGGGCCGCATCATCAAGGTGACGCTGGACCAGGCGGAGCTGCCCAACGGGAAGCTGGCCGCCCGGGAGGTGGTGGAGCACCCGGGCGGGGTGGCGGTGCTGGCTCTGGAGGAGGACAACACCACCTATCTGGTCAAGCAGTTCCGCTACCCCATTCAGCAGCTGCTGCTGGAGCTGCCCGCGGGGAAGCTGGACGGGCCGGAGGACCACCTGCTGGCCGCCAAACGGGAGCTGAGCGAGGAGACCGGCCTGGAGGCGGAGGAGTGGACCTATATGGGCAGCATCCTGGCCTCCCCCGGCTTCTGTACCGAGCGGCTGCATATGTACCTGGCCCGGAAGCTGTCCCACAAAAAGCAGCACCTGGACGAGGACGAATTTTTGAACGTGGTCCCCATCCCCTTTGACGCGCTGGTCCGGCAGGTGATGGACGGGTCCCAGGATGACGCCAAGACGGTGGCCGCGGTGCTGAAGGCCAAGACCCTGCTGGAGCTGTAAACTAGAACAAGGAGGCCGAACCCTGTGGGAAAGACCATTTTAATTGTTGAGGATGAGCAGAACATTGTGGATATCCTGTCCTTCAATCTGATGCGGGAAGGGTACGACACCCTGGAGGCCCTGGACGGCCCCACCGGCTTGCAGCTGGCCCTGGAGCAGAACCCGGACCTCATTCTGCTGGACCTGATGCTGCCCGGGCTGAGCGGCTTTGAGGTGTGCAAAAAAATCCGGGAGACCGGCTCCTCCACCCCCATTCTCATGCTCACCGCCCGGGAGGAGGAGGAGGACAAGGTGCTGGGCCTGGAGCTGGGGGCGGACGACTATATCACAAAACCCTTCTCCGTCCGGGAGCTGATGGCCCGGGTGAAGGCCAACATCCGCCGGGTGTCCATGGCCCCCGCCCCCTCCGCCGGTGTCCAGGAGGAGAGCGTGCCCCTGGGCGGCGGACGGCTCGCCATCAATGAGGAGCGGGCTACCGTATTTAAGGATGGAATTCCTCTGGAGCTGACCCAGCGGGAGTACGATTTGATCTGCTTCCTCGCCGCTCAGCCAGGAAAGGTCTTCTCCCGGGAGGCTTTGATGGAACACGTCTGGAACTATGAGGGCTATGTGGGCGATGTGCGCGCCGTGGATGTGGCCGTCCGCCGCCTGCGGGAAAAGCTGGAGGACGACCCCGCCAACCCCATCTTTATCAAAACCAAGCGGGGGATGGGCTACTTCTTCGGGGAGTAGAGAGAAGTCCTACAGCCCCATGGCCCGGACTACCTCCTCCCGGAGACCCAGGCCCAGAGAGTAGTAGGACAGGGCGTCATAGCTGGTATAGCGCGACAGCTGGGCGGAAAATCGTTCATACAGCTCGTACCCGACGGCGGAGCGTATCTGTTCAGCCAGCGTGTTGTAGTCCCGCCTGGCATCTTCAAATCCCGGGAGCGTCCTGCGCAGCCGGTCCGCCGCCTCATCGACTTCCGTGTTGCGCCACATCAGTTCAGCAAATAGGTCTTGCATTTTGGTCACTCCAATTCTATTATATTACGCAGATTGCGTGCTTCCATTATAACACGCATTCTGCGTGAGTCAAGGGGGCGTTGAAATATTTATGGAATTTCACGAACGAATCCGTTTGCTGAGACGGGAAAAAGGACTGACCCAAAAAGAAGTGGCTGAGAGCTTGGGGATTGGATACCGGGCCTACCAGTGTTACGAATATAACCAGAGGCGGCCAGACAGCTATGGGTTAATTGATATTGCTAACTTTTTCGGGGTTAGCTTGGACTACCTCATGGGGCTGTCTGAGGTACGGGAACGGCAGTAGCAAGTCGTGTCCCTGCACACATTCCCGGAACGGATCAGCATATCCGGCGAGAAGAGGACAAGAGGGGAGGGGCCGCAAATGCTGCGCAGTCTGCACATGAAGATGGTCATGATTATGGTGCTGCTCATCATGTCGCTGATGCTGGTGGTGGGGGCCTTTCTCATCAACTCTGTGACCGCCTTCTATCTGGAGGATTTTTACGCTCAGATGGCGGGGGTATTTCAGGACCCGCTGCTCCTCCACGACCTGACGGCGGAGTCGGAGGAGGAGGGGTCCGGGGGGGCGGAGTTCATCGCCCAGGTGCTGGAGGCCTACGCCGGGGAGCTGGGGGTGGACAACCGCAACCGCAGGCTGTACATTCTGGACGGCAGCGGGGTCTGTCTGGTCTACCCCGGCGGAGAGCCTCCCCAGCTGACCTACACCGAGAACCTCACCTTCGCTATGACCACCGGGGAGGTGGGGGACGAGAGCAGCGCGGCCCTGGACTATATGGACGTGGCCATCCCCATCCAGCGGGGGGAGGACCTCTTCATCATCTACATCCTGGACAACAAGACCACCGCCAACAGCCTGACCAACCAGATGTTTTTGCTGATTATCGAGGCCCTGGTCTTCGGCCTGGTCATCTCCATCCTGCTCTCCTTTCTGCTGTCCAAGACCATGGTCACCCCCATCCAGAGCCTCACCGAGGGGGCCATGCGGGTGGCGGAGGGGGACTTCTCCCACAAAATCGAGGTGGTCTCCCAGGACGAGATCGGGGTGCTCACCGACACCTTCAACGACATGGCCGGCCAGCTCCGGCACACCCTGCGCCAGGTGGAGAACGAGCGAAATAAGCTGGACACCCTGTTCCTCCACATGACCGACGGGGTGGCGGCCTTCTCCCGGGACGGGGTCCTCGTCCACTCCAACCCCGCCGCCGCCCGTATGATGCGCCGCCCCCTGGGCCCCGAGACCACCTATGAGGCGCTCTTTGGGGATGTGGCCCCCCTGGAGCAGGTTTTGTCTGTCCCCGACCACCTGGAGGGGGAGCGGCAGGTGCGCTCCAGCTTCTTCCAGCTCCTCATGGCCCCCTTCGACCGGGGCCGGGAGGGGGGCGGCGTCCTGGTGGTGCTCCACGATGTCACCCAACAGCGCAAGGACGAGGCCCTGCGGCGGGAGTTCGTGGCCAACGTCTCCCACGAGCTGCGCACCCCCCTGACCAATATCCACTCCTACGCCGAGACCCTGGCCGACGGGGCGGGGGATATCCCTCCGGCCATGGAGAAAAAATTCCTCACCGTTATCCTCAGCGAGAGCGAGCGCATGACCCATATCGTCCAGGACCTGCTCACCCTCTCCCGCTTCGACTCGGACCGCTCAGAGCTGAAGCTGAGCCGTTTCCCCTTTGGAGAGGCGGTCCAGGACCTGTACAACGCGGTGTATATGGAGGCCCAGCGCCACAGCCACCACCTGGAGCTGGACCTGGAGCCCGGCCTGCCCGAGGTTACGGCGGACCGGGAGCGTATTATGCAGGTGATGATGAATATCGTGTCCAACGCGATCAAATACACCCCGGACGGGGGCCATATCCTCATTCTGGCCGGACGGCGGCCGGACCGGGTGTGGATGGTGGTGGATGACGACGGCATCGGCATTCCCGAGGAGGACCGCCCCCGCATCTTTGAGCGGTTTTATCGGGTGGACAAGGCCCGCTCCCGCCAGTCGGGGGGGACCGGCCTGGGGCTGTCCATCGCCAAGGAGATCGTGGACCGCCACGGTGGGAAGCTGTCCCTGATGAACAAGCAGGGCCCCGGCCTTGCGGTGAAGCTGGAGCTGTCTCTTGAGGGGCCGGGCCATGGGGAGTAGAGGACGCCGCCTGGTCGAGCTGGGCAAGGACGCGCTCATCCTGCTGCTCACCTGCTCCGCCCTGTGGCTGACGGTGCAGAGTCCCCTGATTACCCCTCTCCAGGGAATTTTCAGGGAGGAGCCCCCCCAGGCCTCCGCGGGCTACGGGCAGCGGGAGGACCCCCAGGAGGGGGAGCTGCCCATGGCTATGGCCGCCAACCTGCCCGGCGGGGAGCGGGGCGGGGCCCGGTACGGGGCGCTCTACGACCGGGCCGCCTGCCAGGCCCTGTTTCAGCAGGTCGCCGGCCCCCTGGTGGAAGCCCTCTCCAGCGCCGGGACCCCCCAGGTCATCACCCGCGGCCAGTGGGAGGAGGTGCTGGGCGGGGACGTGGGCGTTTTTTTGGATTTCCAGGGGGACGTGCCCATCCCCGTCCTCATGGACTGGCTGTCCGGGGGGGAGAGCCCCCTGAACGCCGTGGTCCGCCGCCTGATGCTGGCCGTGTGGGAGGAGGGGCTGGCCCTGTACTACCAGGACCGGAGCACAGGCCAGTACTACCGCTGCACCTCGGAGGTGGCGGACTCGGCGGCCTTTACCAACACCCTGTCCACCCTCACCAGCAACGGGGTGTTCTTCGCCTTCGAGTCGGAGCTCTATGACGGGCTGTACCCGGACACCCTCCTGCCCGGGACGGTCCCCGCCCCCCAGGTCTACACCGTTTCCAACCCGGCGGCGGGGGGCCAGCGGGAGCTGGAGTCCATTGTGCAGGATTTGGGCTTTTCGGTCAACGCCACCAGCTTCTACTCCACCGATGAGCAGGTGGCCCGCAGCGGGGAGGACAGCGTGCGTATGTCCGACCGGGGGGTGCTCTTCTACCAGGCGGGGGAGGGGGAGGCGCGCTACCCCCTCACAGGCGCCGGGGAGGAGGAGATTCTGCGGGAGGGAGTGGAGCTGTGCCGCAGACTGGCCGGCGCGGTGCTGAACGGCCGGTGCGGGGACGCCCGCCTCTACCTCATCTCGGTCAGCCCCCTGGAGCGGGGGTGGGAGATTGACTTCGGATACAGCCTCAACGGCATCCCGGTACACCTGGACCAGGGGTACGCCGCCCGCTTCCTGGTGGCGGAGGGACGGGTGGAGCAGTTTACCCTCCGCCTGCGCAGCTACTCGGGGGGGGGCGGGACCGGCGCGGTGCTCCCCGCCCGGCAGGCCGCCGCCGCCCTCCTGGCCCAGGGCGGGACGGGAGCGGAGCTCGCCCTGGTCTATCTGGAGACCGGCGGGGACACCCTGTCGGCCTCTTGGGCCGGGCGGGACAACGGCTGGGAGGGTTAGTCTATGCCGTGGAGCAAGCTGAAAAATATCATTCTGGTCATCCTTGTGCTGACCAACCTGTGCCTGCTGGTGTCGGTGCTGGGCCAGAGGCTGCACAGCAGCGCCCTGCGCAGCCAGGCCCGGGACAACGCCGTCCGCTTCCTCCAGTCCCGGGGGGTGCAGCTGGAGGAGTCCCTGGTCCCCCAGACGGTCAGCCTCCTGCCCCAGCTGGTGGAGCGGGACCTGGAGGGGGAGGCCGCCTGTGCCGCCGCCCTCCTCCAGGGCGCGGTGCGCGCCGAGGCCCGGGGAGGCGAGGTGTACCGCTATGACAATGAGAACGGCGCCGTCCAGTTCCACAGCGACGGGGTTTTTTCTGCCGAGCTGGCCCCCGGCGTCTTCCCGGTGGGGGAGGAGCCGGAAAAAACCTGTCTGGAGCTCCTCTCCTGGCTGGGCTTTCAGGGGGAGCTGCTGGGGCGGGAGGGGGAGGAGTTCACCTTCCGCCAGCTGTGGGAGGGGGACCCGGTCTTTAACCAGCAGGTCACGGTGCGCTGCCGGAAGGGGTATGTCCACTCCATGACCGGGGGGCGGCGGCTGGTGGGCGCGCCCCAGGGGGACCCCTCCCGGACGGTCATCACCCCGGCCACCGCCCTGATTGAGCTGTTCAACGGCGTGACCGCCCTGGGGGACGTGTGCAGCCGGGTGGACCGCATTGAGGAGGGGTATGTGAGCGCCGCCTCCCTCAGCGGCCCCATGACCCTGACCCCGGTGTGGCGGGTGACCACCGACACGGGGGCCTATCAGGTGGACGCGGTGACCGGCGGAGTGAGCCGGATGCCGTGACCGTCCAGGTCCCAAACCATACAGCCGGATACAGAAGAGGAGAGATCAGATATGGCACAGCTGCAATTTACCATCCCCACCCTGTTCGGCCTGGAGGGGGTCTGCGCCCAGGAGGTGCGGCGTCTGGGTTTATCGGAGGTGCGGGCGGAGAACGGGCGGGTGCTGTGTGCCGGCTCGGAGACGGACCTGCCCCGGCTCAACCTGAACCTGCGCACCGGGGAGCGGGTGCTGCTGACCCTGGGGCGCTTTCCGGCCAAAACCTTCGACGCCCTGTTTGAGGGGGCCCGCGCCCTGACCTGGGAGGAGTTTATTCCCCGGGACGGCCGGTTCCCGGTGAAGGGGCACAGCCTCAA
Source organism: Lawsonibacter sp. (assembly GCA_022801435.1). Lineage (GTDB taxonomy): Bacteria > Bacillota > Clostridia > Oscillospirales > Oscillospiraceae > Lawsonibacter. Next base: position 2,890 of record JAAWSG010000053.1, on the reverse strand, counting down.
TTCGGCGCTGCACTCGGTCCCCGCCTGCCAGTCCATCCTCAAAAAGGCGGTGGCTGCACGGCTGGGGGAGGCTTTTGGACAGACGGCCCTGGCTGAGACGGGGGCGCTGTATCAGATCCAGTTCTCCCTCATGGGGGATGAGGCGGCGCTGATGCTGGACACCTCCGGGGCGGGGCTTCACAAGCGGGGCTACCGGGCCCAGGGGGTGGCCGCTCCCCTGCGGGAGACCCTGGCCGCCGGGCTGGTGCTCCTCTCCCGCTACCGGGGGAAGGACCCGCTGTGCGACCCCTTCTGCGGCTCGGGGACCATCCCAATCGAGGCCGCCCTCATCGCCAAAAACCGGGCCCCCGGTCTGAACCGGTCCTTCTCCGCCCAGAAGTGGTCCTGGCTGGAGAAAAAACACTGGCTGGACGGGGCGGACGAGGCCATGGACCGGGAGTACGACGGGGCGTATGAGATCTGGGGCGGAGATTTGGACCCGGAGGCGGTGGAGCTGGCCCGGCATAACGCCCGGCTGGCGGAGGTGGAGGAGCTGGTCTGCTTCGAGACGGCGGACGCCCGCACCTTCCACTGGGGGGGACTGTATGGCCGGGTGGTCACCAATCCCCCCTACGGCGAGCGGGTGATGGAGCGGAAGGAGGCGGAGGAGCTCTACCGCGCCTTCGGCAGGGCCTGGAGCAAATTCCCCGACAGCTGGAAGCTCTATCTCCTGTCCTCCCATACCGAGTTCGAGCGCACCTTCGGCAGGCCGGCGGACAAAAAACGAAAGCTGTACAACGGGATGCTCAAGTGCGACCTGTTTATGTACTGGTAGAAGGAATTCGGCCCTCTGACGCGCAAGCCGTGTCCCTGCAGCCATTCCTGAACCGTGCTGGACGGGACGGAAAGGAGAGAGGAACATGTTAGAAATTTCGGGTCAGTACAACACGGCCAAGATTTTTACCGATGTGGTGGACCAGGCGTCCATCGGGCAGGTGATCGCCCTGTGCAGCCAGGAGTTTGTCCAGGGGAGCCGCATTCGTTTAATGCCCGATGTCCATGCGGGGGCGGGGTGTACGGTGGGCACGACCATGACCATCACGGACAAGGTGGTCCCTAATCTGGTGGGGGTGGACATCGGCTGCGGTATGGAGACGGTGCGCCTGCGGGAGGACCGCCTGGAGCTGGGCCGGCTGGACAAGGTGATCCGGGAAAAAATCCCCTCCGGGTTTGCCATCCGGGAGAAAAGCCCCCACCGCTTTGCCGGGCGGATCGACCTGGAGCAGCTGCGCTGTGCCCGGCATGTGGACCTGCTCCGGGCGGAGAAGAGCGTGGGGACCCTGGGGGGCGGCAACCACTTCATCGAGGTGGACCGGGATGATGAGGGCCGGCTCTACCTCATTGTCCACTCGGGCAGCCGGCATCTGGGTCTCCAGGTGGCCAATTATTACCAGAACGCGGGCTATCAGGCGCTGAACCGCTCTGACCCCCGGGCGGAACAGGCGCTGGCGGCGGAGCTGAAGGCCCAGGGCAAGGAGAAGTCCATCCAGAAGGAGCTGAAAAAGCTGCGCAGCACCAAGCGCACCGCCATCCCCAAGCCGCTGGCCTATGTGTCGGGGGCGCTCTTTGACGACTACCTCCACGACATGGAGCTGGTCCAGCGCTTCGCCGCCCTCAACCGCCAGGCCATGGTGGACGAGATCCTCAAGGGGATGAAGCTCCACCCGGAGGACCAGTTCACCACCATCCACAACTATATCGACACCGGGGACATGGTCCTGCGCAAGGGGGCGGTCTCCGCCAAGGAGGGGGAGCGGCTGCTCATCCCCATCAATATGCGGGACGGCTCGCTGGTCTGTACCGGGCTGGGCAATGAGGACTGGAATTGCTCCGCCCCCCACGGCGCGGGGAGGCTTATGAGCCGCTCCGAGGCCAAGCAGTCCTTCACCGTCTCCGCCTTCAAAAAGGAGATGGACGGCATCTATACCACCTCCGTGGGGGCGGATACCCTGGACGAGTGCCCCATGGCCTACAAGCCCATGGAGGCCATCGTGGACAACATCGCCCCCACCGCGAAAATCGAGTCGGTCATCCGCCCTGTGTACAATTTTAAGGCGGGGGACGGGAACTGATTTTAGCACTCTGCCAGTCAGTTTGTGAACGAAACGTAAATTCTTTTGGATCACCCCCTATTTTTTTGAAATTGGGGGTTGATTTTTTGGGAAGAAGCGGTTATTATTTGAAACAGATTTAGCACTCAGAAAAAACAAGTGCTAAACCATTGGATTTGTTGTTCCAGAAAAATATATCATATAAGGAGGAACCCATTATGAAACTTAAACCCCTGGCTGACCGCGTCATCGTCAAACTGGTAGAGGCGGAGGAGACCACAAAGGGCGGCATCATCCTGACCGGAGCCGCCAAGGAGAAGCCCGAGGTGGCCGAGGTCATCGCCGTCGGCCCCGGCGGCATGGTGGACGGCAAGGAGGTCACCATGACCGTGAAGGAGGGCGACAAGGTTATCACCAGCAAGTACTCTGGGACCCAGGTCAAGCTGGACGGCGAGGAGGTCACCATCGTCCGCCAGAACGACATCCTGGCCATCGTAGAGTAACGACAGAGTAAAAAACCGGAAGCTGTCCCAGGCGGACAGAGAAAAAACAGGAGGTAATGCGTTATGGCTAAAATTATTTGCTACGGTGAGGAGGCCCGCAAGGCTCTGGAGAAGGGCGTCAACCAGCTGGCCGACACCGTGAAGATCACCCTGGGCCCCAAGGGCCGGAACGTGGTGCTGGACAAGAAGTTCGGCGCCCCCCTCATCACCAACGACGGCGTGACCATCGCCAAGGAGATCGAGCTGGAGGACCCCTTTGAGAACATGGGCGCTCAGCTGGTGAAGGAGGTCTCCACC
>JAAWSG010000052.1 GCA_022801435.1 Lawsonibacter sp. | reverse complement strand
TGTTTGAACTTTATTCTACCTTTTTACCCCTTTTTCATTTCCTGTATTTCATATCCCCGCATTTTTATTGTGGCTTTTTGCTTTTTAAGTAGACCCTATCTAAAGTCCCCGCCTGAGCTGTGATACATCATAGATTCAAAAGCGGTTCGTCTGTCTTCATCTAGGCCTTGTTTGAAAAATAAATGTTGTACAAAGCCTAAGTATAGGATATTATAGATGCATGGAAAATTATGTGAACTATGAACTCACCGATGAACAACGGAAGCGTATTCAGCCACTGCTGCCACCGGAATATATAGGGAAGAAAGGACGCCCACGTAAAGACAACCGGACGATGCTGAACGTATGCTGTGGATGAATCACGGCGGAGCGCAATGGAGACAGCGGTACGCCTCCGGTCCCATCTGGGGCTCCGCTTTCCGGGCCGCCGCCCGCAGCGCCAAGGGCAAGGATACCCTGTCTGTAGACGATTTCGCCCAGCTGATGCAGGCGGCAGTCAGCGGTATCCAGGCCACCGGCGAGCGGTCCTTTGGACGGGCCGGTACAGTTGGCGAGCGCAGCATTGGCTACGCTGATGCAGGTGCCTACGGACTCGCCGTAATTTTTGATGACATTACAAAGAGCCTGAATTTTATTTGAGTTTTAAGCAGAAGAGTCCGGTTTTTCAGCGCATGAATCAACACCTCCCTGGTTCAATCCAGGGAGGTGCTGCTTTGTTATAGCTCTAAATGAGCAAAATTAAAAACTGCGCAATCAGAAAGGCCGAAATCAGAGCAGTTAAACCGCCATGTTGATCTTGGAGCCGCTTTCCGAACAGCAGCGGCGCAGACAATAGCACAGGGAAAAATCACCTGTGCAGATTGAAGCCAATATTGGGAAGGAGCGCGGCACTATGGTTGCGGAAATACTGACGGGGGTGAATGATGAAGTCAGCTCCATCTGGTGAGGATGAAAACCTCCCTGGGGAAGGGGAAGAGCCTCCTCTGGACCAGGACACTATTTTAGGAGAAGAGGAGCTTCCCCAGCCTCCGGCGGTGCTGACCAAGATTGTCAACAACTCCGGCGCGGCCCTGTTCGGTCTGATGCAGGGCGGAGAGCTGGCCTTCCTGGAGAACTGCGGCGACTCCGGCTTCGCGCTGGCCGAGATCATGCGGGACGCCAGTATCCACGACTGCGTCAACCGGGCCAATATCGTCTGTGCAAGCCGCTGCAGCTGCAACGGCGGCCTGGTGGGCTACGCCAGCAATACCGAGTTCCAAAACTGCTTCAACTACGGCAAGACCGGCGGCGTGAGCTTCAGCGGCACCGGCGGCATCGTGGGCAGCATCAGCTCCTCCACCCTCACCAATTGCTGGAACTTTGGGGAGACCGGCAGCACCGAGGGCGGCAGCAGGGTGGGCGGCCTGGCAGGCATGATGTCTGACAGCACCGCATATTGGCAGGATGAAAAGGCACTGACCGAGCCGGGCGCGGGCAGCATCCAAGCTGCGGACACCGAGTACGTGGGCGGCATTTTCGGGACCCATGAGTACAACGTGAGAGACCCGATGAACATGTTCCACGACGCGGCGGGACAGAACATCTCTCTGGAGCGGTGCGCCGCCGAGATGGATATCACAGCCACTGGAGAAACCGTCCTGGTGGGCGGCGTGGCGGCCTGGCTGCTGGACAGCGGGGAGGAGCATCCCACCTGGAGCGGCCCCAGCGTGTACCGTTTGAAGGTGGAGTCCGGCCCTCACGGCACCCTCACCGTCCCCGGCCTGGGGGAGGACGGCTTTGTCTACGGCAAGGCGGGAGCCGCCGTGACCGCCCAGCCCAGCGGGGAGACCTTTGAGCGGGACGACATGGAGTACCACTACGAGACCGACTCCGTCACCCTGGTGTGGGTGGACGAGAACGGCGAGGAGCACCGGCTGTCCCTCTCCGGCGGCGGTTTGGAGACCCCTACCGTGATGGAGATTCTGCCCCTGCCCCTGAGAGAACCCCACATCCTGGCGGTGGCCGGAGGGGCAGTGGCACTGCTGGCGGCGGGCATCCTGCTGCGGATCAAGAAACAGTGTAAGGATTAACCCCAAGCTTTCCCTGAATAAACACTCTTCCCCTCCGGAACCTCGTGCTCCGGAGGGGAAGATGCGTTCTGTCGTGTTTTTCTCCCTTGCAAGGGCGGCCCCCTCCGTGTATAATGGGGAAAACATGCAGCACACAAGGAGGAGCACACGATGAAATTTATTTCCTGGAATGTAAACGGTCTGCGGGCCTGTCTGAAAAAGGGGTTTTTGGAGTTCTGGCAGCAGGAGGCCCCGGACTTCCTCTGCCTCCAGGAGACCAAGATGGAACAGGGGCAGGCGGAGCTGGCGCTGGGCGAGGGGATTTTGGAGTTCTGGAACCCGGCGGAGAAGAAGGGCTACTCCGGGACCGCCGTCTTCACCCCCCACTCCCCCATGGCCTGCGCCCTGGGGATGGACCGGGAACCCTACGACCACGAGGGGCGGCTGATTACCCTGGAGTATGAGGGCTTCTATCTGGTGTGCTGCTACACCCCAAACGCCCAGGACGGGCTGAAACGGCTGGATTTCCGCATAGCCTGGGAGGACGAGTTGCGGGCCTACCTCATGTCCCTGGACCGGTTCAAGCCGGTGATCTACTGCGGGGACCTGAACGTGGCCCACCAGGAGATCGACCTGAAAAACCCCAAAACCAACCGGGGGAACGCCGGTTTCTCCGACCAGGAGCGGGAGAAGATGACCACGCTGCTCTCCTCCGGATTCACCGACACCTTCCGCCACCTCTACCCCGACCGCACCGGGGCATACTCCTGGTGGTCCTACCGCTTCAACGCCCGGAAGAACAACGCAGGGTGGCGTATCGACTACTTCATCGTCTCCGACCGGCTGGCCGGCAAAATCAGGCGGGCGGAGATTCTCTCCGGTGTGGAGGGCAGCGACCACTGTCCCGTCCTCCTGGAGCTGGATGTCTGACAAAATTTGTCCTCCCCTCCCGGGAGCGTGGATTGAAAGAAATTGGAACAGGAAGGAAGTTTGCGTGTGCACACCGGCGTCGGACTCCCTTGGAAAGACGCCTATGGACCATTCGGATTTATATGTACCCATTCCGGAACCGAGGATGCCGGCTACGCCATGCGGAAGTTTACGGGGATTGACTTTATGAGCGACAGCGTGCCTTGCCACCATATACGGGAGTACCGATATTCCTATGGAGCGGCAGAGCCTCTGGCCGGTGAATCCTGCTTCCTGATCATGCCCTGAGAGCATTACTTCCTCCCTGTGAAAGCATAGAAAACAAAGCCCCACATAATAGGATTTGTCGAGTGGGAATAAATATCATTGCCCTGCGGCATCAAAATCTGGCCCAACGTGAAACGGGCCATACCGCCAGTCTTGGTGGTATGGCCCGTCTTTTCCTGTTCTGATTGGGGGGCTGTTATCTGGGCTGGGTCTCCTGCTGGAATTTCTCCAAATAGGCGCTTTGGAGCAGCTTGAGCCGCTGGGGGTCCTTCCCGCCCACGGGGATTCCGTCCACGGAGGCCGCCTGCATACACAGGGCGCTGCTGCTGGTGACGATGACCTCATCGGCGTTCATCAGCTCCACCATAGAGAAGGGCTCCTCCAAAACCGGGATGCCGTGGTCCTTGGCCAGGGCCAGCAGGTGCTTGCGGGTGATGCCGGGGAGGATCAGCTCATCGGTGGGGGCGGTGCGCAGAACCCCGTCCTTGAGGATGGAGATGTTGCTGTGGGCGCACTCGGTGACCCGGCTGCCCCGGTGGAGGACCGCCTCGTCACAGCCCTGCTCCACCGCCCTCTGGTTGGCCAGCACGCTGGGAATAAGGTTGAGGGTCTTGATATTACACAGCTGAAAGCGGATGTCCTCCAGGGAGATCAGCTTGTAGGGGATCTCCATGGACTTCATCCTGTGGGGCTTGACAAAGATCATCAGGGATGGCTCCACCTCCGCCGGGGGGAAGGGGTGGTTTCTGGGCGCGTTGCCCCGGGTGACCTGCCAGTACAAAAAGTGTACCGGGGAGTCCTCCGCCGCGTCCAGCACCTTTTGCAGCTCCACCTTCACCGCCTCCCGCTCCATCCGGAAGGGGATCTCCAGCAGGCGCAGGCTGTTGTACATCCGGTCCAGGTGGTCCTCAATGGCGAAGGGGACCCGGTTGGCCGCGCAGGTGGCCTCATAGATGCCGTCCCCGAAGTACAGCGCCCGATCCCCCATAGGGACCTTCATCTCCTCCAGGGGGCCGATCTCACCGTTGTAATAGCCGACATTTTTCCACATCATTTACCGCTCCTTTTTTCGTTTTTTCAGTGCTTGCGCACGATCCCCTCCCGGGGACAGTACATCCGCCTCACCGCCCAGGCGCACAGGGTCCCCACCGCCGCCCCCGCCAGTACATCGGAGGGGTAGTGTACCCCCACATACAGCCGGGAGAGCCCCATGCACACCGCCAGGACCAAAGCGAACCATCTCCAGCGCCCGGGCAGGGCCCAGAGCCAGGACATCCCCGCCGCGAAGGCCGCGCAGGTGTGGCCCGAGGGGAAGGAGTTGGGGTCGCGCTCCGCCACCAGCGGGACCAGGGGCAGGCTCAGCCAGGGACGGGGCCGGGCCACCAAGTGCTTGAGGAACACATTGGTACACAGGCTCCCCAGCACCAGCGCCGCCAGCGCCAGCGCCCCCGCCTTCCGGGTGGGCCGCCAGCACAGCATCCCCAGGGACAGCACAATCCACAACAGCCCCATGTCTCCCAGCTTGGTGAAGCCGGACACAATGGGGTCCAGCCAGGGCTGGTGCAGCTCCTGTATGGCGAGCAGAAGCCCGCCGTCCAAGTTCAGCAGTGTCTCCATCCGCATTCCTCCCGCCTCCCGGCCGGGACCGGGAAAATTTCTCCAGCTTGACGGCCCGTGCCGTCCATATTATAATAGAAGAAAATCATCCGCAAGTCAATGCCATTTTCGGGAGGTCTCCCCCTTGAAGCAAATCCTCTGTCTCTCCAACGAGCCGTGGAGCAAGCACCCCCACCGGACCCAGCAGCTGGTCTCCCGGCTGCGGGACGCCCAAGTGCTGTATTTCGCCCCCAGCTCAGGCCGCGCTCCCCTGCGCTGGGACCTGAAGGGCCGGAAGGTGCGGCCCAATATCACCGTCTACCCCCTGCCCGCCCCCCTGCTGCCGGTGAATGAGTCCTACCGCTTTCTCTTTCAGCTCCAGCAGCGCCGCCGGGCGGAGTACATTGCCCGCCGGGCCGCCCGGCATCGCTTCCGCGCCCCTCTGCTCTGGACCACCCACCCCTCCCACGTCCACCTGCTGGACCACCTGGAGTACAGCGGGCTGGTCTATGACTGCGGCCGGGAGTGGGACCAAACCCCTCCGCCCTGGGAGGGGAGCCTGGCCCACGCCGCGGACGTGGTCTTTGCCGCCTCCCCCCAGCTGTCCGACCGGCTGTCCCCGTGCAGCGCCAACATCGCCCTCATTCCCAACGGTCTCAACCGGCCCCTGTTCTCCCCCGATGTCCGCCGGGCTGATCCCCTGCCCCGCGTCCGGGGACCCGTTCTGGGCTGGACGGGAACCCTGCGGCGGGAGCTGGACCTGTCCCCTGTGCTCTGCGCCGCCCAGTCCGAGCCCGGCTGGACCTTTGTCCTCCTGGGCCGGCGGGGGGACAACCCCCTGCTGCCCCGGCTGAGCCGCCTGCCCAACGTCCTCCTCCCCGGCCCCTGCCCCGCCGACGAGGTCCCCGACTGGCTGTACCGCTGTGACGTGCTGCTGGACCTGCTCCGGGAGGACCGGCCCTATGACGATGTGGTCACCTCCCGGCTGTACGAGTACTTCGCCACCGGACGGCCTGTGGTGTCCATGCTCTGGCCCGGCCAGGTGGAGCGCTTCCCCGATGTGATGTACGCCGCCCATGACGAGGAGGACTTCCTTCGCCTGTGCCGCCACGCCCTGGAGGAGGCCCCCGGCTTCGCCGAGCAGCGCCGCATGGACCACGCCGCCCACGCCGGCTGGTCCGACCGGTCGGCGCAGGTCCAGCGCATTCTGACCACCGCCGGACTGCTTTAGACAATTTGTGCCAGTTTTGCTCCGCCGGACTTGTAATAATTTACAAAAATCCAATCCCCCCTTGCAAAACCACCCCTGTTTCGATAGAATAGAATAGAGAATTATTTTTCCGCCCCCTCTCCCAGCGGGGGAATGGACCGGTATCCGCGCACTTGAAAAAGGTCTTTGTCACGGAGGGAATACCATGCTGTATTTTGTAGAGCTCCGTCCCCTGCGCAGCCCCATTCCGGGCAAAACCGCCAATATCCTGTCAGGCTATCTGTATACCCGCAGATAGCCTGCGATTTTTTGGCTCCCAATTGCCCCGCAGGGACCGCCTCCCTGACCGGAGGACGCCGGAGCGGCTGGGAGAAGCTTTAAAAAGGAGTGTTTGACATGAAAAAGGTCGCCGTAATCATGGGCTCCCCCTCGGACATGGGCAAGATGCAGGGGGCGGCGGAGCAGCTGAAGGAGTTCGGCATCCCCCACACCGTCCACATTCTCAGCGCCCACCGCACCCCCGCCGCCGCCGCGGAGTTCGCCCGCACCGCCCGGGACAACGGCTACGGGGTCATCATCTGCGCCGCGGGCATGGCCGCCCACCTGGCAGGGGCTTTTGCCGGACAGACCATCCTGCCCGTCATCGGGGTCCCCCTGGACGGAGGCGCTATGGGGGGGCTGGACGCTCTGCTGGCCACCGTCCAGATGCCCAGCGGCATCCCGGTAGCCACTGTCGCCATCAACGGGGCAAAAAACGCCGCCGTCCTGGCCGCCCAGATTTTGGCGGTGGAGAACACGGAGCTGGCCCGCGCCCTCACCGGACAGCGGGAGGAAATGGCGAAAAAAATTGACAACGCCAACAAAAAGCTGGCCATGACGGGGGCGCAGTAATCTCCCGCCTGTATATTACTAAAAGTATTGGAAAGGATGAACTGTTATGAACAAACTGGAGCAGCTCTATGAGGGCAAGGCCAAGAAGGTCTTCGCCACTGAGGACCCCAACCTGGTCATCGTCTCCTACAAGGACGACGCCACCGCCTTTGACGGGCTGAAAAAGGGGACCATCACCGGCAAGGGGACGGTCAACAACCAGATGACCAACTTCCTGATGCAGCAGCTGGAGAAGGCCGGCGTGCCCACCCACTTTGTGGAGGAGCTGAACGAGCGGGAGACCGTGGTGAAAAAGGTGACCATCATCCCCCTGGAGGTCATCATCCGCAACATCTCCGCCGGTTCCTTCGCCAAGCGGTACGGCGTGGAGGAGGGCATCGTCTTTGACGCCCCCACCATCGAGTTCTCTTACAAAGACGACGACCTCCACGACCCCCTCATCAACGACTACCACGCTGCGGCCCTGAAGCTGGCCACCTGGGAGGAGATCGACCTCATCAAGAAGTACGCCTTCCAGATCAACGATTTTCTGAAAAAGACTCTGGCGGAGTGCGGGGTCAACCTGGTGGACTTCAAGCTGGAGTTCGGCAAAACAGAGGACGGGACCATCGTTCTGGCCGACGAGATTTCTCCGGACACCTGCCGCTTCTGGGACATCAAGACCGGGGAGAAGCTGGACAAGGACCGCTTCCGCCGGGACCTGGGCAACGTGGAGGGGGCCTATCAGGAGATGGCCCGCCGCCTGATGGGCAAGTAATGGACCTGGGCATCATCGGCGGCGCGGACGGACCCACCGCCTTGCTCGTGGGAGGGGACCCCGCCGGTCTGACCCTCATGCTGCTGGCCGCGGCTTTGCTGGGTCTGGCGGCGTGGCTTTTCCTGCGCGGACGTAAAAAATAAGGAGGCTCGATATGGGCGGTTTTTTCGGCGCCGTCTCCAAAAAGGACGCGACGCTTGACATTTTTTTCGGGGTGGACTACCACTCCCACCTGGGCACCCGCCGGGGCGGTATGGTGCTCTGGGACGAAAAGGGGGGCTTTCAGCGGCAGATCCACTCCATTGAAAACACCCCCTTCCGCACCAAGTTTGAAAAGGACCTGACCAAATTCCGGGGGCGGCAGGGCATCGGCTGCATCAGCGACACTGACCCCCAGCCCCTGCTGGTCCGGTCCCACCTGGGGCTGTACGCCATCACCACGGTGGGCATCATCAACAACGCGGACGCTCTGGTGGACAAGTACTTCTCTGACCACGGCCACCAGTTCATGGCCATGAGCTCGGGCAAGGTCAACGCCACCGAACTCACCGCCGCGCTCATCAACCAGAAGGACGACCTGGTGTCCGGCATCCTCCACGCTCAGGAGATGATTGACGGCTCCTCCACCATCCTCATCCTCACCCCGGAGGGCATCATCGCCGCCCGGGACAAGCTGGGACGGCTCCCTGTCCTGCTGGGGAAGAAGGAGGACGGGCACTGTGTCTCTTTCGAGTCCTTCGCCTACCACAAGCTGGGGTATGAGGACGCCTATGAGCTGGGCCCCCGGGAGATTGTACATATCACCCCCGACGGCTTCCAGACCCTCTCCCCCCCGGGAGAGGAGATGCGGATCTGCGCCTTCCTGTGGACCTACTACGGCTATCCCAACTCCAACTACGAGGGGAAAAACGTGGAGGTCATACGGTATCTCAACGGGGAGATCATGGCCCGGGACGAAATTCTTCGGGGACAGCTGCCCAAGGTGGACTATGTGGCCGGGGTCCCCGACTCGGGGGTCCCCCACGCCATCGGATACGCCAACCGCAGCGGCAAGTTTTTTGCCCGGCCCTTTGTCAAATATACCCCCACCTGGCCCCGGTCCTTTATGCCCACCAACCAGGACGTGCGCAATCAGGTGGCCAAGATGAAGCAGATCCCCGTCCCCGAGCTCATTGAGGGCAAAAAGCTGCTCTTCGTGGACGACTCCATTGTCCGGGGGACCCAGCTGCGGGAGACGGTGGAGTTCCTCTACGCCTCCGGGGCGGAGGAGGTCCATATGCGCTCCGCCTGTCCCCCCATCATGTACGGCTGCAAATATCTGAACTTCTCCAGCAGCAACTCGGACATGGAGCTGCTGGCCCGCAGAACCGTCCAGGAGCTGGAGGGAGACGAGGGCCAGCAGCACCTGGACGAGTACGCCGATGTCAGTACCCAGCGGGGCCAGTGTATGCTGAAGGCCATCTGTGAAAAATTCGGCTTCGACTCCCTGGGCTACCAGTCCCTGGACGGCCTGCTGGAGGCGATCGGCATCGACCGGAGCAAGGTGTGTACCTACTGCTGGTCGGGAAAAGAATAATGTTTTTGGAGGTTTTTCCCTATGGAAAATTCCCATTCCCCATCCTACGCCGCCGCCGGGGTGGACATTGAGGCCGGGTACAAGGGCGTACAGCTGATGAAGCAGCACGTGGCCCGGACCATGATCCCCGGGGTAGTCAGCGGCATCGGCGGCTTCGGCGGCCTCTTCGCCCCCGACCTGGCCGGGATGAAGGAGCCGGTGCTGGTCTCGGGCACGGACGGCGTGGGCACCAAGATCCGCATCGCCCAGCTGCTGGACAAGCACGACACCATCGGCATCGACTGCGTGGCCATGTGCGTCAACGACATCATCTGCTGCGGCGCACGGCCCCTGTTCTTCCTGGACTACATCGCCATCGGCAGAAACGAGCCGGAAAAGGTGGCCTCTATCGTCTCCGGGGTGGCGGAGGGCTGCGTCCAGGCCGGCTGCGCCCTCATCGGAGGGGAGACCGCCGAGCACCCCGGCATCATGTCCCCCGACGACTACGATTTGGCGGGGTTTGCCGTAGGTATCGCAGACAAAGAGAGGATGCTCGACCCCGCACAGATGAAGGCGGGAGACGTGATTTTGTCCCTGCCCTCCACCGGCATCCACTCCAACGGCTTCTCCCTGGTCCGAAAGGTATTTGACATCGAGCACGCCGACCTGACCGCCTGGTCGGAGGAGCTGGGCTGCGAGCTGGGGGCCGGTCTGCTCACCCCCACCGCCATCTATGTCAAACCCGTCCTGGCCGCCATCCAGGCCGCCCGGGTCCACGGGGTCAGCCACATCACCGGCGGCGGTTTTTATGAAAACATCCCCCGCTGCCTGCCCCAGGGGCTTCGGGCGAAAATCGAAAAATCCGCTCTGCTCATCCCCCCTGTCTTCCATATGCTCCAGCGGATGGGGGATATCCCGGAGCACGACATGTTCAACACCTTCAACATGGGCACGGGGATGGTCCTGGTGGTGGACAGGGAGGACGGGGACAAGGCCATCGCCGCCCTCCGGGAAAACGGGATGCACAGCGTGCAGGTCATCGGCGAGGTCGCGGCCGGGGAGACCGGCGTGGAGCTGGTATGATGAAAAACATCGCTGTATTCGTGTCCGGGGGCGGGACCAATTTGCAGGCCCTCATTGACGCCCAGGCCCGGGGGGAGATCACGGGCGGAAAAATCGCCCTGGTGGTCTCCTCCTCCCCCAAGGCCTACGCCCTGGAGCGGGCGGAACGGGCGGACATCCCCGCCGCCATTATCCCCCGAAAGGTCTTTGACTCCCAGGAGCAATTTGACGCCGCCATTTTGGAAACTCTGGCGGAAAAGAATATCGACCTGGTGGTACTGGCGGGCTATCTCTCCATCCTCAGCCCCCAGGTCGTAGCGGCCTACCCCAACCGCATCCTCAACGTCCACCCCGCCCTCATCCCCTCCTTCTGCGGGAAGGGGGCCTACGGGCTTCGGGTCCACGAGCAGGCCCTGGCCTACGGGGTGAAGGTCACCGGAGCCACCGTCCACTTCGTCACCGCCGAGCCCGACGGAGGCCCCATTGTGCTCCAAAAGGCGGTGGAGGTCCTCCCGGACGACACCCCGGAAAGCCTCCAGCGGCGGGTGATGGAACAGTGCGAGTGGCAGCTTCTCCCTAAGGCGGTTGACCTGCTGTGCCGGGACAATCTGAAGGTGGAGGGGCGCACCGTAAAAATCATAGGAGGACGTGTGATTGTATGATTGATTTGAACAACCCCATCTGGAAAACGGTCCACGGAGCGAGCGGCCATGTGGACCAGCAGCTGCGCCGCCTGTTGGCGGGTGAGGGGGATTTTCGGGAAAATATGGATGTGCTGGCCGAAAATCTGTCCCACCAGCTCAGCTGGTATGACGCCACTTCCTACGTCCTGCCCCACCTGGCCCGGCTGTGTGAAAGGCTGAGTGTGGAGGACAAGCTCTATCTGATCGCCCAGATCGGCCCGGCCATCGCCGCCGAGTCCCAGGTGTCCCTCTCCCCGGACACCGAGGCATACCGGGAGTTCCAGGAGGGGCTGGCTCCCCTGGCTCAGGAGACCCGGGAACTCTTGGAGCACCACATGGATCTGGTCAAGGCGCTCCCCAAGGACCTGCCTCTGTTCTTTGCCAACTCCGCCCTGGCCCTGCTGTGGGACCGGAAGCACGCCTACCACCTCTTCCTCTGGGCCCCCTGGGACGAGCTCCCCGCCATGTGCCCGGAGTGTGACTGGTACGAGGAGTGCATGGACCTCTCTCTGGAGGAGGAGCCGCAGTGCATGACCCCAGGAGAGCTGGACCAGGAGGGACTCTGGCTCCAGAAGCTGCTCACCGCCATCGGCGACCGGGAGCTGCTGCCCCGGCTGCCCTATCTCTACGGAACCTGCACCTGTCCGGAGTGCGGCGCCAGCGGCCCGCTCTGGGACTGGATGGACCGCGCCTTTGAGGAGGGTTAATATGAAGCCGCAAAATCTGTTTCAGCTGCTGAGAGAGAACCCCTACCCCGGCCGGGGCATTCTCATGGGCCGCACGGCCAACGGCAAGGCGGTGGCGGCCTACTTCATCATGGGCCGGAGCGAGAACAGCCGCAACCGGGTCTTTGAGAGCACCGAAGACGGCATCCGCACAAAAGCCTTTGACGAGGCCAAAATGACCGACCCCTCTCTCATCATCTACCACCCCGTCCGGCTGCTGCCCAACGGCCTGCTGGTGGTGACCAACGGGGACCAGACGGACACCATCCGGGACCACATCGCCCAGGGCCACTGCTACCGCCACGCCCTTACACAGCGGAAGTTCGAGCCGGACGGCCCCAACTGGACCCCCCGCATCTCGGGAGTGATGAAGCCCGACGGGAGCTATAACCTGTCCATCCTCAAGAGCCTGGACGGGGACCCCGCCTGCTGCTGCCGGTACTTCTTCGAGTACGACAGCCCCATCCCCGGGGTGGGCCACTTTATCCACACCTACCAGAGCGACGGCGACCCACTCCCCTCCTTCCAGGGCGAGCCCCGGGCGGTGGAGCTTGGCGCTTTGACCGAGTCCTGCGAGCTGGCCGAACTGCTGTGGGACAGCCTGAATGAGGACAACAAGGTGTCACTCTATGTCCGGCTGATCGACCTGGCGGGCGGCGGACCGGACAGCTATATCATCAATCAGAACTGCTGAAAGAGGGGGATTGCAATGGGTCTCTTTGACCGCTTCAAGAAATCGGAGCCAGACCCCGAACCCAAGCAGTCAGCCGCCGGCCCAGAGACCAGCCTGATCGACTTCCACCCCTACGACACCGGGCTGGCGGAGTCGATTCGGGCTCTGGAGGCGGACCTGCGGAAGCTGAACACCAACAGCCGCCGGAGCTGTGACCGAGACCAGTTTATCGCTCTTCTGGCCGGCATCGCCGCTCTGCGGAAGACCCCCGGCATCCCCGGCCCCAGCGAGTCCGGGCCCAACTGCTTCATCACCCTGCCCAAATGCGCCGGACCCGAGGATGAAGCCGCCTGCCGGGAGCACCTGGCCAAGATCTTCGGCATCACGGACAAGCAGTCCATGGTGGACTTCTGCACCCAGGAGATCCGCTGCCACAACAACTATCTGGACTTCGAGGGCTTCTGGGAGGGCCGTCCCCCCTTCTCCCTGGAGGAGCTGGGGCAAAAAAATCCCAACGCCCTGGAATTCTTCAAGGCCGCCCGGGACTTCTCCGCCCAGTTCTACCCCATCGTGGGCCACAGGGGCTACCTGGCCTGGGACATCAGCGAGTGCGTGGGCCACCTGCGGGCGGGGTACGCCTGCGGCCTGCTGTCCCGCGAAGAGCTGGACGAGATGGCGGAGCACTGGATCACCCAGGCCCAGATTTTTGCGGACTGGACCGACTTCGCCGTCAGCCTGGTGTGCGGCGAGCTGTACTGGGACTTCCGCCACGGCTCCAAGCTGCCCGAGCTGAACAGGGGGCTGGAGCTGTGGACCAGGCTGGTGACCACCCTCCTGAACGACGGCGCCGCCTGGGCCAGCGGGCTGTGGTACGTGCCGGAGCGGGAGAAGGCGTACAAGCTGTGGCCCCCTCAAATGAAGCTCTACCTCCCCGACTGGGAGGGACCCAGCGGCTGCTTCGCCACCGACCACATCACCGTCCTGGGCAAGCGGGTGTGCTGGTGTTACCGGGAACAGCCCAGTGACGGCTACCCGGACAGCGGCTGGCGGTTCTTCTCCGGGGAGGAGTCTGAGGACTACATCAACGACCCCCAAAATACCGAGGTCTACGACCTGAACACCATCTGCAACTACGACCCGGACATTCTCCCCCTGCTCAGCGCCCCCGTGGGTACGGCCTACGCCCGAGGGGAGGACGGAAAATTCCACGCCGAGCCGTTCACACCGGAGGAGGATTAACATTATGTCAACCGAAAAGGAGCTGGCAGCCGCCTACTACAACGGCCTGAAAGCGGCCTGCTGCCGCTGCGGCGGTCAGGAGACCTGGGACCAGTTCCGCCAGTGGGGGACTACCTCATCGACCGGGATTTTGACGATATCCAGGTGGACGAGGGGATCTGTGACGACATGGACCAGCTGAATTTTCTCCACTTCTCGGACTGCATGAACAATGGCGGCACCTCTCAGCTGTTCCTTGACTTCTCCCCCTCCGCCAAGGGCAAAAAGGGACAGGTCCTGCGCTTTCTCCACGACCCGGACGAGCTGGTGATTGTGGCGGACAGCTTTGACGAGTACCTGCAAATGCTCATCGACCAGGACTACTCCTTCATCAATGAGGACACTCTGGAGGAATAAAGGGAAAACGAGAAAAAACGAAGTTTTTTCCAAAGTTCTTTTTGCTTCTTTTTCTTTCAAGAAAAAGAAGAGAAAAACATCACAAATATAGACACGAGCAGACACAAACAGACACGAAACGAGGTGCGCAACATGACCGAACTGGAACTGAAATACGGCTGCAACCCCAACCAGAAGCCGGCCCGCATCTTTATGGAGGCGGGTGAGCTCCCCCTGGAGGTGCTCAACGGCAGGCCGGGGTACATCAACTTTATGGACGCGCTGAACTCCTGGCAGCTGGTGAAGGCCCTGAAACAGGCCACCGGACTGCCTGCGGCGGCCTCCTTCAAGCACGTCTCCCCCGCCGGAGCCGCCCTGGGCCTGCCCCTGTCCGATGTGGAGCGGAGCAGCTACTTCGCGCCGGAGGGGGAGCTCTCCCCCATCGCCTGCGCCTACATCCGGGCCCGGGGAACCGACCGGCTGTGCTCCTTCGGGGACTGGGCGGCTCTCAGCGACACCTGCGACGGGGACACCGCCCGCTTCCTGGCTCTGGAGGTGTCCGACGGGGTCATCGCCCCGGACTACACCCCGGAGGCCCTGGAGATCCTGAAAACCAAGCGCAAGGGCGGCTACAACGTGGTCAAAATCGACCCGGACTACGCCCCCGCCCCCATCGAGCGGCGGAGCATCTTCGGCATCACCTTTGAGCAGGGGTACAACGACCTGGCCATTGACGAGTCCATGCTGCAAAACATCGTCACCCAAAACAAGGACCTCCCCCAGCAGGCCAGGCACGACATGCTGCTGGCCCTCATCACCCTGAAGTACACCCAATCCAACTCGGTGTGCTACGTGAAGGGCGGCCAGACCCTGGGGGTGGGGGCGGGCCAGCAGAGCCGCATCCACTGCACCCGGCTGGCGGGGAACAAGGCGGACATCTGGTGGCTGCGGCAGCACCCCTGGGTCCTGGAACTGGACTTCCTGGACTCGCTGCGCCGTCCGGAGCGGGACAACGCCATCGATCAGTACATCGCGGACTTTACGGCCCTCACCCGGGGCGGCGTCTGGAAGCAGTTTTTCAAGACCTGCCCCAAGGACCTGACGCCCGCCGTCAAGGAGGAGTGGATCGCCCAGTGCCTCACCGGCGTCACCCTGGGCTCGGACGCCTTCTTCCCCTTCGGCGACAACGTGGAACGGGCCAGACAGTCGGGGGTGCAGTATATCGCCCAGCCCGGCGGCTCCATCCGGGACGACCAGGTCATCGAAACCGCCGACAAGTACGGCATGGTCATGGCCTTCACCGGTATCCGGCTGTTCCACCACTGAGCCCCATGACCGAGTATTACATCCCCACCGGCCACAGCGAGACTGAGCTGGTGGAGAAGCGCTCCCGGTTCATCGGCCAGGTGTGGCGGGTGGGCTCGGAGGAGGAGGCCCGGGCGCGGATTGAGGAGACCCGGAAACGGTTCTATGACGCCCGCCACAACTGCTGGTGCTACCGCCTGCGGGAGGGAGGCGTGGAGCGGTACTCCGATGACGGCGAGCCCCAGGGGACGGCGGGACAGCCCATGCTCAACGTCTTCCAGCGGGAGGAGGTCGCCGATGTGGTGTGCGTGGTCACCCGGTACTTTGGCGGTATTCTGCTGGGGGCGGGAGGGCTGGTCCGGGCCTACACCCAGGGGGCCAAGGACGCGCTGGACGCCGCCGGGCTCTCGGTGGTGCGGCGGTGGATGTCCGGGGAACTGGCCTGCACCTACGCCCAGTTCGAGTCCATGCGCCGGGAGGTGCTCTCCTTCGGCGGAGCGGTGGAGGAGACGGACTACGGCGCGGACGTGGTGCTCTCCGTCCTCCTGCCCGAGGAGCGGACGGAGGAATTCGCCGCCCGGGTCCTGGACCTGACCGCGGGGACGGCGGAGCTGCTCCTGGGTGAAGCCCGGCTGCTGGATGTGCCCTGCCGGCCGCCCCAATAGACAAAATTCCTCCCGGACCGCTCTGCTGGAAAGAAAGCGGCCAGTGACCAGCGGAAAGCACCTGACCGCCCTCTATATCCAGGCGTGGGGAAATCCGCCTCCACCATCAAGACGGATTTGACTGGCTGAACGGAAAGACAGACGGAAAGGCAGATGGAAAGACAGAGGGTGTCTGCAAAAGTTACCCTCGCGCCACTATAACCCAACAGGGTCAGCTCGGTTGAGCTGGCCCTTCTTGTTTCGCATATGGAATGGTACATCTGCATAAGGGGGAGGGGGCAATCGAAATTGGGACTTGACAAATCGCCTGGAATTTCATATGCTATAACCAAGATACAGAAGTGAATCAGGGATTATTTTGAGAAGGGGTGTTTGTAATGCAGATTTTTTGTGAAAAGGACTACGCCGCCATGAGCCGCCGGGCCGCCCAGATTATTGCCGCGGAGGTGGTACATAATCCCGCCTGCGTGCTGGGGTTGGCCACAGGCTCCACACCCGTGGGGACCTACCAGTGCCTGACGGAGTGGTACAAGGCGGGCACGCTCAGCTTCAAGACGGTGCGCAGCGTCAATCTGGACGAGTATAAGGGGCTGTCCCCGGAGCACGACCAGAGCTACCGCTATTTTATGCAGAGCAACCTGTTTGACCATATCGACATCCTCCCGGAGAACACCAGAGTGCCCAACGGCCTGGCCGCCGACCCGGACCGAGAGTGCGCAGAGTATGACGCTTACATCCGCTCCCTGGGGTATATGGACCTTCAGCTGCTGGGCATTGGCCGCAACGGGCACATTGGGTTTAACGAGCCGGGCAGCTGTTTTGTCGCGGAGACCCATGTGGTGGACCTGACAGAGAGCACCATTGAGGCCAACTCCCGCTTCTTTGCCTCCCGGGAGGATGTGCCCAAGCAGGCCATCAGCATGGGCATCGGGGCCATCATGGGGGCGAAGCGCATCCTGCTCGTGGCCAGCGGGGAGGACAAGGCGGAGGCCGTGTATCAGACGGTTCAGGGTCCCATCGGTCCTCAGTGCCCCGCCTCCGTCCTCCGGCTCCATCGGGACGCCGTGCTGGTGGTGGATGAGGCGGCCTTCAGCAAGCTGGCCGCCGCGGGCGTGAAGCCGTAAACAAAACAGAGGCCGCTCCCCGCTGAATCTCCCAAAATCCCGAACAGACCCTGGGGCGTCTGCCGCAAGGCGGACGCCCCGGCTCTATGCCCCAATACAGAGCTTTTCCCAATCTAAAAATTGGGGGTTGACAAAGATGGGCGGAGCCGCTATAATACCCATAACAATCAAACAGCAATGAAACCTGTGAGAAAGAGAAGTAGCTGGTGCGGCAAACCTTCAGAGAGCCCTGGGTGGTGGGATCAGGGCGGGGCGCGGCCGGGCGAATGGACTTTCGAGGGCGGCTTGAACGGGAGACCAAGTAGATGCCGACGGGGACCCACCCGTTATCCATCGGGCACGCGTGATGGCGCGTGAAGCG
>JAAWSG010000051.1 GCA_022801435.1 Lawsonibacter sp. | reverse complement strand
CGTCCTGTCCAAGGACGAGGGCGGCCGTCACACCCCCTTCTTCAACAACTACCGGCCCCAGTTCTACTTCCGTACCACCGACGTGACCGGCATCATCACCCTGCCTGAGGGCACTGAGATGTGTATGCCCGGCGACAACGTGGACATGGACGTGGAGCTGATCACCCCCATCGCCATCGAGAACGGCCTGCGCTTCGCCATCCGTGAGGGCGGCCGTACCGTGGGTTCCGGCGTGGTCATCGGCATCAACGAGTAATTTTATCACATCCCCAAACGGGCGGGCCTCGGCCCGCCCTTTGGGCAAACTGCACGCCCCAGCCGCCAGCTCTGGCGGGTGGGGCTGTGCGCTATTCTGTGAGGAGGGTTTTTATGGGATATCACAGCGATACGTTACATAAAGGGCTGGACCTGATGTATCGGGGAGAGCTGATTGCTTTGGTGGGTCTGATCGTCGGTATCTTCGTCCTGTTTATCCCCGTCATCGGACTGATCCTGGGGCTGGTCGTCCTGTTGGCCGCCCTGGTGGGAGGCATCATGTCCCTTGTGGCCAGCTTCCGCCTGAGCCGGGAGCACCGGGACTACCAGACCGCCCTGGTCCTGCTGATTGCGAGCCTCGCCTGCAATCTGATCGAGCGGGCCGTCTCCGGCGGCGGGGCCTCTGTGGTCCTCAGCGTGGTCCAGAGCGTCTGCTCCCTGGGGGAGATCTATTTCTTCATACGTGCCACCAACAGCTTCTTGTCTCAGGAGGGCCGGGAGGATAAGGTCCAGCAGGGCCGGAAGGTGTTCATGCTCCAGCTCATCGCCTGTGTGCTCTCCATCGTGCTCGGCGCGCTGCTGGTCGTGCTGGCGGAGGATATGACCCTTTTGCTCGTGCTGGCTCTGGTGATCGGGGTCGTTGCCATCGTGCCTGCCGCGTTTTTCATCCAGTATCTCAAGGACAGCGCGGCGGTCTTCCGCCCTACCGGCATCGAGGGATATTGAATACGCAAAATGGAATGGGCAAAAGGATACGAAAATCCCGGACACCTGGAGGCGTCCGGGATCTTCGTTGAAAAAGAGGATTGAAATGAAATGAACTGTCTCTTGCTCTTGCGAGTATTATAATAGAAAAAAGATATTAAGAAAGTCACCCTGAATTGTTACAAAAGAATTAAATCTTCCGCACATTTTTTGAGGGCCTAGGACGCGGGCCGGAGGGTCAGCAGGGTCCGGGCCGTGTTGTCCGCCCACAGCCGGGCCCCGGCGATGGCCTCGGACAGGGTATTGCCGTGTCCCCCCACCTCCACCAGAATGGAGCCAGGCAGGAGCTGCTGGTTGTACCGGCTGTTGCGCAGGACGGTGGGCCGGACCAGGCTGGTGTAGCCCCGGACCAGGTTCCGCTGGAGCAGCAGGGCGAAGGCCAGATTGTCCCGCCACCGGGGATGCTCCGCGCCGCCGCCGTCCGTCCCCAGCACCATCATGACCTGAGCCACCTTCTTGCCCGCCTCCTGGGAGACCATCTTGTATACCTCTCCCTCGCTCCCCACCAGGGCGTCCCGGTGGACATCCAGCACCACCTGGATGGTGGGGTACTGGGCCAGCCACTGCTCCACCGCCGCCTTGGAGCGGTCATAGGCCCCGTTGTAGGAGGGGTAGTCGAAGAGGGTGGGGTCGTGAATCACCTGGAAGCCGTGGGCCCGGAAGACGGTAGCCATCTCCTCCCCCACCTTGACCACGTTGTGGGTGCAGTCCGTGGTGCGGTAGGGGTCGCTCTCCTCATAGCGGTCCCCGTCGGTCATGGAGTAGCTCTCGCTGCCGTGGGTGTGGACAATGAGGATCTGAGGCCCCTCCCCCATGGTCACATCCACCCGGCCCGCCTGGAAGAGGGACTCGTCCAGCTCCAGCCGGGTCCGGTTGTAGAGGTAGACCGCCCCGTCGGAGAGGTAGCTCCCCCCCTCCTTGCCCGCGCCTGTCATCTCAAGGATGCCCTCCTCCTGGTCGGGGGGCTGGAGGTCGGGCAGGCTCTCATCGTCCCCGTCGGAGGGGTCGGGCACAGGGGGGCTGCTGTCCTCGCCCTCCCCCTGGGCGGCCCGCAGCGCCAGGACCCGCTCCTCCCCGGCGGCCAGCAGAGGGACGTGGTCCAGCAGCAGGCGGCCCCATCCGTTCAGGGCCCGGGGGCGGCTGGACGGGGTGCGCAGGGCGTGGGACAGGAGGGCTACCGCCAGGCCGGGGCGCTCTCCCAGGGCGGACAGCCGCTCGCCTGCCAGCCCCCCCGCCGTCAGCCATATCCCCCACAGCGCCACCAGGGCCAGTCCCAGGGCGACTCCCCGCCGCACGGCGCGGCTCAGGCGGCTTCTCCTCATTCCCGATCACTCCTTATCCTGCGTATGGGATTCCCCATTGGACATCCTATGCCCGGGGCACTCCCAATATGCAGAAAAAAAGACGGAGATGGGTCACATCTCCGTCCTTTTTGTGTATGGGGATCAGGCCAGCTTGGCGCTGTTGACCTTGATGCCGGGGCCCATGGTGGCGGCCACGGTGCAGCTCTTGATATACTGACCCTTGGCGGCGGCGGGCTTGGCCTTGATGATGGCTCCCATCAGGGCGTTGAAGTTCTCGCTGAGCTTCTCCACGCCGAAGGAGACCTTGCCGATGGGGCAGTGGATGATGTTGGTCTTGTCCAGGCGGTACTCCACCTTACCGGCCTTGATCTCCTGGACGGCCTTGGTCACGTCCATGGTGACGGTCCCGGCCTTGGGGGAGGGCATCAGACCCTTGGGGCCCAGCACCTTACCCAGACGGCCCACCACGCCCATCATGTCGGGGGTGGCGACCACTACGTCAAAGTCGAACCAGTTCTCCTTCTGGATCTTCTCCACCATGTCCATCTCGCCCACGAAGTCGGCGCCGGCGGCCCGGGCCTCATCCGCCTTGCCGGCCTTGGCGAACACCAGTACCCGCTGGCTCCGGCCGGTCCCGTGGGGCAGCACGATGGCGCCCCGGACCTGCTGGTCGGCGTGGCGGGAGTCCACACCCAGCTTGACGTGCAGCTCCACCGTCTCGTCAAACTTGGCGGTAGCGGTCTCCACCACCAGCTTCATGGCGTCGGCGGTGTCGTACTGGGTGGCTCTGTCAATCTTCTTTGCGCTTTCCTGATACTTTTTCCCTCTAAACATTTCGCGTCCCTCCTTACTCGCCCACCAGGATGCCCATGGAGCGGGCGGTACCGGCGATCATGCTCATGGCGGCTTCGATGGAGGCGGCGTTCAGATCGGGCATCTTGGTCTCCGCGATCTTGCGCACGTCCTCCTTGCTGATGGTGGCGACCTTGTTCTTGTTGGGCACGCCGGAGGCCTTGTCAATGCCGCAGGCCTTTTTAATCAGCACAGGGGCGGGGGGAGTTTTGGTGATAAAGGTGAAGGAGCGGTCGGCGTAGACGGTGATGATGACCGGGATAATCATGCCCACGTCGTTCTTGGTCCGCTCGTTGAACTCCTTGGTGAAGGCGGCGATGTTCACGCCGTGCTGGCCCAGGGCGGGACCCACCGGGGGGGCGGGAGTCGCCTTGCCGGCGGGGATCTGTAATTTTACGTATCCAGTTACTTTCTGTGCCACGAAAGAGCACCTCCATTTGAGAATGTGGTTGTCTGGCGGAGCACGGGGCTCCTCCCACTTTGGTCTTTTGCGTGTATTGCTTCGGTGGATTCAGCGTGCGGCCTGGGGGAGACGGTGTGCCGGGGCGGTCCGCAAATCCGCCGGACACGACAAGCCGTGTCCCTGCAGGCTGCCGGTCCTGCCCTTAGGCGTTGGCGGGCTCCACCTGGTCCAGCTCCAGCTCCACGGGGGTCTCCCTCCCGAACATGGACACCATGACCCGGACCTTGTTGTGCTCCAGGTCCAACTCCTCCACGATGCCCAGGAAGGACTCCAGGGCGCCGTCGGTGATGCGCACCGAGTCCCCCTCCTGATAGCTGACCACGATCTCGCGCTTTTCCACCCCCAGGGCGGCCACGTCAGCCTCGCTCAGGGGGATGGCCTTGTTGCCCTCACCCAGGAAGCCGGTGACCCCCCGGATGTTGCGCACCACGTGCCAGGTCTCATCGTTCATCACCATCTTGACCAGGACATAGCCGGGGAACACCTTGCGCTCCACGTCCTTGGGGCCATTGTCCGTAATCTCGGTGACGGTCTCCAGCGGGATGCTGATCTCGTGGATCAGGTCCTGCATACTGCGGTTTTCCACGTACTTTTCGATGGTGGCCTTTACCGTATTCTCATAGCCGGAATAGGTGTGCACCACATACCAATTTGCGCTGTCAGCCATCTGCTCACCCTTAACCCAGCAGGGACATCAGCAGCCTGATCCCGTTGTTGGCTATAAAGTCGAACAGCCAGATAAAGACGCCCACTACGAGGACGCAGGCGATAACGATCAGGGTGTTGTTAATGGTCTGCTTGCGGGTGGGCCACTGGACCTTTTTCAGCTCGCTTTTCATCTCCCGAAAATACTTGCCGACCCGGGCAAAGAAGCCAGGCTTGGCATTTTTGTCGGGCTTTTTGTCCTTCTTGTCCTTTTTGGCCTGAACGGCCTGCTCTACCTTTTCGTTGTCAGCCATGTGATACCCTTCTTTCCTTTCTGCCCGCCATCACTTCGTCTCGTTGTGAACGGTGTGTTTCCGGCAGAAGGGGCAGTACTTGTTCATCTCCAGACGGTCGGGAGTGTTTTTCTTGTTCTTGAATGTGTTGTAGTTTCTCTGCTTGCACTCAGAGCACCGCAGGGTGATCTTAATGCGCGCACCGGCTTTTGCTGCCATGTGTTCGGCACCTCCTTGTATTTGTTTACACGCCGTCCGGTGCTTCCTCCTCTGAGACGTGGGCAGAGACAGAAAAACGCCGGACACGGCCTGCATTTGCCGAATCCAGCGCGCAAAGGACGTATCAGCACGTCCAGGGCTACGGTGGAAAGCGGCAGTTGCCTCCCTGTGTCCTTGCAGCGGGGGAGGGGTCGGCCGTCCGGACACCGTATCCGGGCAGCAGAAAAAGCCCCTCTTCACAGGTAGAGCCAATATACCACAAACCGCCGCCGCCGTCAAGGCTTTTTTCAGCTTTTCTTCAAAAAGCGCTCCGCGTCCGCCCTCCGGGGGAGGAAAACCCTACAAAATTCAGGCGCTCCGGCAAAACATGATTGCATTTCCCGGCGGGGTGTGATATACTCCTGACTCAACAGGCCTGTTGAGAGTATTTCCCAATGGCCCGAAACTAAACCGCGGCCTGGGAAACAGACGCGGAATCTATTGAATGAAAATGGAGTTGATCCTCTCCCCATGGACTTAGACAGTGCCAGTATCGGGATGCTCATCGCCCTGGCGGTCCTGGTGGCCTTTTCCGCCTACTTCTCCGCCACCGAGACCGCCTTCACCTCCCTCAACCACATCCGCCTGAAAACCAAGGCGGACAACGGAAGCCGCCGGGCGGCAAAGACCCTGGAGCTGGCGGAGGAGTACGACAAGCTTTTGTCCACCATCCTGATTGGCAACAACATCGTCAACATCACCGCCACCACCGTGGCCACCGTCCTGTGTACCAAGTGGTTCCACCAGTACGGGCCCACGGTGTCCACCGCCTCCCTCACGGTGATTATCCTGGTGTTCGGGGAGGTGTCCCCCAAGAGCTTGGCCAAGGAGTCCCCCGAGACCTGGGCCATGTTCGCCGCCCCCCTGCTGCGCCTGCTTATGGTGGTGCTCACCCCGGCCAACTTCCTGTTCCAGCAGTGGAAGCGCCTGCTCAGCCGGGTCTTCCACAGCAAGGGCGGGGACGGCATCACCGAGGAGGAGCTGGTGGGGATGGTGGACCAGGCGGAGAACGAGGGCGGGCTGGACCAGCACGAGAGCGACCTCATCCGCAACGCCATCGAGTTCAACGACCTGGAGGTGTCCGAGATCCTCACCCCCCGGGTGGACCTGGCCGCCGCCGGGACGGACTGCACCATGGAGGAGCTGGCGGCCCTCTTCGCGGAGAGCGGCTACTCCCGTCTGCCCATCTACCAGGACAACATCGACAACATCGTGGGGGTCATCCACGAGAAGGACTTCTACGCCGCCCGCTACCGGGGGGAGACCCAGGCCGGCCGCCTGCGCACCCCGGTGCTCTACACCACGGGGAACACCAAGGTCTCGGAGCTGCTGCGCATCCTTCAGAGGAGCAAGGCCCATATGGCGGTGGTGGTGGACGAGTACGGCGGGACCCAGGGCATCTGTACCCTGGAGGACATCCTGGAGGAGCTGGTGGGGGAGATCTGGGATGAGCACGACGAGGTCATCGAGACCTTCCGCAAGCAGCCCGACGGAAGCTACCTCATCGCCTGCTCCGCCGGCCTGGACGACATGTACGACCTGTTTTCCGTGCGCGGCGAGTGCAGCGCGGCCACCGTGTCCGGCTGGGTGATGGAGCAGGTGGGCCGGGTCCCGGAGGAGGGGGACTCCTTCACCGCCGAGGGGCTGGAGGTCACCGTCACCCAGGTGGAGCACCGCCGGGCGCTGGAGATCCAGGTCCGGGTGGTGGAGGAGGAGAGCTGAAAATGTACCGCGTCCCGTGCTGTGGGACGCGGTATTTTTTGTGGGTGCGGCCGGGTTCCGACGCCGTTTGCGGGGACGCGCAAGTCGTGTGCCTACATGGGCGGAGGGGGCCGGTCCCCCAGAATGGCCCGGAGCAGTCCCTGGGCGGAGATATCCGGGGCGGTGAGGAAGGGGCGGGCGCAGCGCGTCTTCAGGGCGGCGGCGGTGACCGGACCGATGCACACCGGGACAGTCCCGGCGGGCAGATCCCTCCAGGCTTGGAAGAAAAACTCCACCCCGCTGGCGCTGGAGAAGACCAGGTAGTCCATCCGCCGCCCCTGGGCCCTCCGGGCGGACTCCGGGTCGGGGCGCAGGGTGTAGAGGGGGAACTCCCGGAGGGGAGCGCACCGCCCCAGCGCCTCCGCCAGCGCGGGGCTCCCCAGGGCGGAGCGGAGCAGCCAGACCTCCTCCTGGGGGGAGAGCGCCTCAGACAGTGCCCTGGCCAGGTCCCGGGTGGTGTGCCCGGCGGGGACGAGGTCGGGGAAAAAACCGTGTGCCTCCAGCGCCTCCCCGGTGGCGGGTCCCACGGCGGCCAGGCGGCAGCGGGACAGACGGCGCAGGTCCACCCGCTCCCGCTGTGCCCGGCGGAAGAAGCGCTCCACCCCGTTTCCGCTGGTGAAGACAAGCCAGCGGTTTTGGTGGTCCCCCAGAAGGTTCCAGGGGATGGGGGTCTCCAGCTCCTCCACCCGGGAGCGCTGGGCCCGGAACACCTCCGCCCCCAGCAGGCGCAGGCCGGGGCGCAGCCGGTCCGCCGTCCGCTCGGTGCCGGTCAGACCCACCGTGACCCCGTGGAGGGGCCGGCCCCGGTCCAGCTCCAGCGCCGCCGCCTCCCCCACCACGATCACGGCAGGGGGGAGGACCTCCCGGCAGCGGGAGGAGATGTCCGCAAGGGTCCCCCGCACCGCCATGGGACGGGGGGCGTTTCCCCCGGAGAGGACGGCGGCGGGGGTCTGGGGGGACATACCCGCCTGGAGGAGCCGCCGGACGATGGTGTCCAGACGGGCCAGCCCCATGAGGAGCACCAGGGTTCCGGGGAGGGAGGCCAGGCGGTCAAACTCCTCCGGCAGTCCGTCCGGCGTCCCGGCGGTGTGGGCGGTGACGATGTGGACCCCCTGGCTCACCCCCCGGTGGGTGACGGGGATGCCCGCCTGCCCCGGGATGGCGATGGCGGAGGAGACGCCGGGGACCGCCTCCCAGAGCACCCCCGCCGCCTGGAGGGCCAGCGCCTCCTCGCCCCCCCGGCCGAAGACGAAGGGGTCCCCGCCCTTGAGGCGCACCACCACCCGGCCCTCCTGAGCCTTCCGGACCAGCAGGGCGGAGATGTCCTCCTGGGCCATGACCCGGCGTCCGCTGCGCTTGCCCGCATAGATGGCTTCCGCCTCCCGGGGGACCTCCTCCAGAAGCTCCGCCGCGATGAGGTCGTCGTAGACCACCACGCCGCACCGGCGCAGCAGGGACAGGCCCCGCAGGGTGATGAGGTCCGCCTCCCCGCAGCCCGCCCCCACCAGATAGACACAGCCCGGCTTGCCCTCCATAGCCCGTACTCCTTTCCATGCCAGCGCCTCCGCCCGCGGGACGGAGGCGCTGTGTGTTACACTGTGTGGATGAGCGCCTGGAGCTCCCGCTCCTCCAGGGGCCGCCCCGCCGCCAGCCGGGCGGTGAAGAGGGCTTTGAAGACGGCCTCCCTCCGGCGCTGGTCCGGGATGGCGGCCTTGACCCTGGGGCGCAGGCCCTCCAGCTCCTCCAGCAGGGGGCCGAGGTCCCGGGGCAGCAGCTCCTCCAGCCGCTCCCGGACCCACACCGCGGCGCTGGGACTGCTCCCCCCCGTGGAGATCCCCGCCGAGAAGGACCCCTCCCGCACCAGGGCGGGGAAGAGGAAGGTGCAGTTCTCCCGGTCGTCCGCGGCGTTGACCAGAATGCCCCGCGCCCGGCACAGGGCGGAGACCCAGCGGTTCAGCGCCCGGTCCCCCGAGGCGGCCACGGCGAAATACGCCCCCTCCAGCGCCTCCTCCGAGAAGGGCTGGCGCAGGAGGGTGAGGCCGGACAGCTCCTGGAACCCGGGGACGAATTGGGGGGAGACCGCGGTCAGGGCGGGGCCGTAGGGCAGCAGGGTCTCCGCTTTCCGCAGGGCCACCGGGCCGCCCCCCACGATGAGCCCCCGTTTGCCTGTAAGCTCGATGAAAAAGGGGAAATATGCCATCGCGGGCCTCCTAACCCCGTGCCCCGGACGCCAGGGCCAGCAGCGCCTCGGGGGTGGTGTCCTCCCCCACGGTGTACCGCTTCAGCCCGAGCAGGGACTGGGGCAGGCCGCGCACCAGGGTGTTGGTCCCGGGCTGGGTGGTGAAGGTGATGTCAAAGCCGTTTTCCAGCAGCACCACTTGGGCCAGGGTGTCCCACTGCCCGTTGGGGAAGGCCAGGGCGTGGACCCGCGCCAGCCCCCCCTCCTCCTCCAGCCGCGCCCGGAGCCGCTGGCAGTCTTGGGTGAGGGCGGCGCGGTAGTCCAGCTCCCCCTCGTCCGCCCAGCGCAGGATATTTTCCCGGGCCCGGCCCTCCTCGAAGGCGGGCCACTGGTGCATGTCGTAGGTGTGGCTCTGGACGCGGACCAGCCCGGACGCCTCCATCTCCGCCGCCTGCTCCAGGGAGAAGCGGGGGGTGATGGGGAACTGGGTGTCCTTGTAGTGCTCCGTCCGCCCCATGTCCGACCCTACGGCGAAGATGACGGCGGGGGTTCCGTATTGGAGGAGGAGGGGGTAGGCCAGCTCGTAATTGCTGAGGTAGCCGTCGTCAAAGGTGAGGACCACCGGCTTCTCCGGCAGCGGCTCCCCGCGGCGGACGTAGCCCTCCAGCTGGTCCAGCGTCACCGCCGTATAGCCCTCCCGGACCAGGGCGGCCAGGTGCTCCTCCAGCCGTCCGGCGCTGATGTTGGTGGAGGGGTCCCCCTCGGGGGAGACGTGGTGGTACATAAACACCGGGACCTGGGCGGTGTACCCCTCCGTGTCCGGGGGCTGGAGGTCCCGCAGTCCGGCCAGGTGGGCCTCCACGCTGTCCGCCGTCACGCAGAAGCCGAAATCCGGGGGCACATAGACACTCCCGTCCCCGAAGATCCGGGCCAGGGCCATCTCCCCCACGCAGTTGCGGAAGTGGGTCTCATCGTAAAAATACCGGGGGTCGAAGCTGACGCTGGAGAGGGAGAAATCCCAGTAGGGGGTGACCTGGGCCAGCCGGGTGCAGAACGCCTCCACCTGGGCCCGGTCAAAAAAATTCCAATACTCGTGGTACACCGGGGCGAACAGCACCAGGAAGTTGATGTCCCGCTCTTGGCACAGGTCCCGGATGCGCGCCAGGGAGTCCAGCGTGCCCAAGACCGCCTCCTCGTTCATGATGCGGTAGCCCTCCGGATAGGCGGCGAAGACGGGGTAGGCCTGGAGGTAGGCGTCCATATCCCCGATAAACTCCGCGTCCCGCTCCTTCTTGTCATAGGCCCCGGTGACCGGGTCGAACACGTCGAAGGCCTGAGTGGTGTAGGTGTCCCGGGCCATGGCGGACAGCTTGTCCAGGGCGTGGCGGGGGTCCATGAGGAGGAAGCGGCTGTAAAATTGCAGCGGGTCCTCCCCGGTGGCCTCCGGGGGAACGGCAAAGGAGCGGGGGTCGGGGAGGGTGTCGTAGTGGATGGCGTTGTCGATATAGAGGTTGACCACCAGATTTTTGACCTCGGTGGTCTCAATGAGCCGGCGGGCGATCTGCTCCACGTCCAGCATATCCGCCCCGTACATAATCATGTTGTAGAAGCGGGCGTCCAGATACTGGTTGAGCTTCTCCACCGGGTAGGAGCTGGTGGAGGAGCAGCCGATGAGGTAGGAGTCGTACTCCTGGGAGCGGGTCTTCAGATAGGTGAGCTTGGCGGCCCGGGGGTTGATGGTCATCTCATAGCCGGGCCACTCCAGGAACCTCCCGGGGAACACGCCGAAGGGGTCGGCCAGATAGTTGAGCCCCACCACCGCCCCCGCCATGAGGGCCACGGTGGCGAAGAAGGTCACAAGCCATTTTTTGGAGGACATGGAGCCCACCCCCTAGTACTGTTGATAGAGGAAGCCGGAGGAGATATACTCCGCCCGCAGGATACCCAGGCAGAGCAGCGCCGCCAGGGGGAGGAACAAAGCCAGCCACTGGACAAGGAAACTCTGCCGCTCCAGGGTTTTGCGCACCTGGCCGCCCCGCTCCTGGAACCACTCCACCCCCACCAGCACCGCCGTGCCCAGCCCGATCACCGCCAGGTCGAAGCCCCCCAGCCCCAGGGTGAGGAGGGTCCCGTCCCACAGCTCGGAAAGCCGGGGGTGGAGGAAGGTCTGCTTCACCATCCACAGGCCGGTGAGCAGGCGGGGGGCCCGGGTGAGATACCGGCCCAGAAAGACCAGGAAGCAGGTGCGGGCGATTTGGAAGAGCCTGTACCAGGGGGCGGTTTCCTGGATGTGCAGAGCGGTTTTCCAGCGCTGGAACCAGGGGGCCATCAGCAGGGCCAGAGTGATGAGCGTCCCGTTCCAGAACCCGAAGGCGATATACCGCCAGTTGGCCCCGTGCCACACGCCGATGACGAAGTAGACCAGGAAGGTGGCCAGGGAGGTGGGCAGGATTTTTCCAAGCGTCCCGCCGATGTGCTTTCGGGACCACTTCCCCAGCCGCCCGAAGGGTTTTGACAGGGAGAGGGGATAGAACAGGTAGTCCCGCATCCAGCCCCCCAGGGTGATATGCCACCGCCGCCAGAAGTCGGTCAGGGAGGCGGCGAAGAGGGGCCTGCGGAAATTTTCCGCCATGTGGATGCCGAACATCTGGGCGGCACCCCGGGTGATGTCGATGCCCCCGGAGAAGTCGCAGTAGAGCTGGACGCAGTAAAACAGGATGGCCGTCCCCTGCACCGCGCCGCCGAAGCGCCAGGGTCCGTCCATCACCGTGTTCACCAGCACCGCGGCCCGGTCGGCCAGGACCAGCTTTTTCAGATAGCCCCACAGGGCCAGCTGGATGCCGTACTTCACGTCGTCACAGCTGGGCCGCTCCTTCTTCAGCAGCTGGGGGGCCAGCTGGCCGAACCGGCTGATGGGGCCCTGGACCATCTGGGGGAAGAAGGAGACAAAGAGGAGCAGCTTCGCGAAATTCCGCTCGGGGGGATACTTGGCCCGGTACACGTCGATGACGTAGCCCACCGACTGGAACATGAAAAAGGAGACCCCCAGGGGGAGCAGCAGGCTGGACAGGGGGAGCCGCGCCCCTCCCGCCAGCCGGTCCGCCAGGGGCTGGAGGAGCTGGGCGGTGAAGTTCCAGTATTTCAGCACATAGAGCAGGCCGAAGTTCAGCAGGCAGGCGGCCAGCACCACCAGACGGCGGCAGGTTTTGTACCGGGCGGCGGCCTCTTTTTTCCGCTCCGGGGGGGCGGCGCGCTTTCGCTCATTGAGCCAGCCCAGGAGCAGTCCGGACAGGTAGACGGTCAGGGTGGTATAGAGCACATAGCCCACCGTCCACCCCCCGCCGGAGCAGTAGAAGACCAGACTGGCCCCCAGGAGGACCAGCCACCGCCCCCCCGCCGGGGCCAGACAGTACAGACACAGCCCGACTCCCGTGAGGGCCAGAAAGGACAGGGAGGTAAAGGCCATCGTTTATCCTCTCCGGGCGTTGATCAGGTCCCAAATGGCCTGGACAGTATTGAAATTCTCGGGGACCAGGTCGTCCACAGAAATCTCCACCTCAAAGACCTCCATCAGCTCGGACACGATGGTCACGATGTCCAGGGAGGTCAGAATGCCGTCGTCAATGAGGGCGGTCCCATCGGTAAAGTCCACGCCGGGGCAGGTCTCCTCCAAAATGCGCATCAGCTCGTTCATAGAATTTCCTCGTTTCCTTTCTTTTGGTTATGGCCGGATCAGGACGGCGCTCCGCCACCCGTCCGCCTGGAAGCCCATGGACTGGTAGGCCCCCAGGGCGGGGCGGTTGTCCGCTCCGGTCCAGACGGTACAGGCCCCTCCCTCCAGGGCCCGGAGGCAGCCGGCGATGAGGGCCCGGGACAGCCCCCGCCCCCGGTCCTGGGGACGAAGGGCCAGATGGCGTATCTCTCCGCCCCGGCGGGTGTTTGTAAAGTGGATCAGGCCGGACAGCGCCCCGTCCGCCCTCCGGCACAGGCACTTGGAAAGCTCCTCCCGGGTGGGCAGACAGCCGGTGAGGGGGTCGAAGTGGGCGCGCAGAAAGGCCAGCAGCTCGGCCCGCTCCCCCTCCCTCGGGGCGTCCAGGGGAAAATCAACTTCCGGGACCTCCCCTCCGGGCCGGCTCAGGCGCACCCGGGAGAGTTTTTGAAAAAACCCCTGCCCCTCCAGGTAGTGTACCGCCTCCCGCAGGCCCGTGTCCCGGGGGCGGAAGGGGATCTCGCACACCACCGGTCCGGGCAGCTCCAGCGCCAGGGGGGAGGACAGCTCAGTGAGATAGAAGTGCAGCCGGAAGAACCCGGGCCGTTCCACCGCCAGCAGCAGGCCGCGGGGGAGGGTCTGGACCAGGAGCGCCCCGTTCTGGATGAGCCCCTCCAGCGCCTCCCGGCCCAGGAAGCAGTTGGTCAAAACTCCCCGGCGCAGCTGGGCGGAGAGGAGGGGGGACAAGTCCTCGTAGCGCTGGACCGGGGTCATGACAGGAACTCCTCTCTCAGGGCCGCCCGGTCGATCTTCCCGTTGGGGTTGTGGGGCAGCGCTTTTCGCCAGTGGTACAGGTTGGGGACCATGTACCGGGGCAGGAGGGAGCGGGCCTGCCGGGCCACCTGGGGGCTCTCCTCCCCGCTGTAGACGCACAAAATTTTGTCCCGCTCCCTATCGAAGAGGCACACCGCCTCCTCCACCTGGGGGAGGGAGGTGAGGGCGGTCTCAATCTCCCCCAGCTCGATGCGGTAGCCCATGTGCTTGATCTGCCCGTCCCGCCGGGACAGGAAGGTGAGCACCCCGTCGCCGTCCATCACCGCCAGATCTCCGGTGCGGTAGAGCAGGTCGGGGTAGTGGGGGTTCCGGGGGTCCTGAATGAGGGCGGACCGGGTCTTGTCCCACTCCCCGAAGTAGCCCCGGGTCAGACCCATCCCCCGGACGCAGATTTCCCCCGGCTGGCCGGGGGGGACGGGGCGGAGCTGCTCGTCCAGCAGAACGATCTCCTTGTTGGGGCAGGGCCGGCCGATGGGGATGGCCTCGTGGTCGGCGAAGTCCCGCTCAATGGGATACCAGGTGCAGTCCACCGTCACCTCGGTGGGGCCGTAGAGGTTGACATAGCGCACCTGGGGCAGGGCCCGGCGCCAGCGGTTGAGGTACTTGGCCTGGAGCGCCTCCCCTCCCAGAAGAACGGTGCGCAGATGGGTGGGGGCCTCCCGCTCCAGGGCCCCGGAGGCGGCCAGGAGGTGGAAGGCGGAGGTGGCCCACGCCAGGGCAGTGATCCGCTTCTCCTCCAGAAAGCGCACCAGGGGCAGGGGGAAGAGGAAGAGCTTCTGAGGGATGATGTGGACGGTGGCCCCGGTCTTCAGGGCGGTATAGATGTCCTTCACCGACAGGTCGAAGTAGAAGGGGGCCTGGTTGGCCAGCACGTCCTCCTGGGTGAACCCTCCGGCGGAGACGAACCACTCGGTGAAGTCGATGACGCTGCGGTGGCAGATGACGATGCCCTTGGGGATTCCCGTGGAGCCCGAGGTGAAGATGACATAGGCCGGGTCGATGTCCAGCACCCTGTCCCGCCGCCGGGCGAGAAGGTCCGGGCCGGGCGGGGTGCGGGCGGCGGACTCCAGCTCCAGGATGGGGCAGCGGGGGGAGAGCGTTTTGGCGGTCTCCTCCAGTCCGGCGGGACAGAGGAGGGCGGCGGGGTCCAGACGGGTGAGAATGGCCTCCATCCGGGGCAGGGGCATCTGACTGTCCAGGGGCACATAGAAGCACCCCGCGTACAGCGCCCCCAGCAGACCCGCGACAGAGGCGGCGGAGCGCTGGACCAGGACGCAGACGGGGGCGTTGTGCCGCTCCGTCACCCGGGCCAGGGCGGTCCCCAGCCCCTGGGCACAGCGGAGCAGGCGGGAGAAGGTAAAATCCTCCTCCCCGTCGGAAAAGGCCAGCTTGTCCGGGAACCGGTCCGCCGTGTGCTCCAGGTATTCAAGGACGTTTTTCTGCATGGGCGCTCCCCCTTAAAGCGGAGTTTTGGCAATTATGGCTATTATATCATGGCGGGTGTGGGCTGTCAAACCGGAAGTGAACGGGATTACAGCCCCAAACGGGTTCGAGTTGGTTCGCCTCCCATGGTCAAGCTGTGACTGACCGCTTATATTGCAGCAGGCGATAGGGATGTCCATCCTTGCTGTCGGTTTTGGCTGTGGAGGAAATCAGCGAAAAGCCGCATGATTTTGCCAGCCGGTTCGAGGCCGTGTTTTCATCTCTCGTGGAATAAATAAACTCTGTCGCGCCATATTGTTCCCTGCAATATTGCATCAAGCCCTGGAGGATCTGCCTGCCAAACCCTTTTCCCACATATTTGGGCCCCAGACAGATCCCCGCCTCCTGACAGGTGTGCGGCCCGAGCTTTTCAACGCCGGCAAACCCAATCGCTTTCCCGCTTGATTTTTCATAAACCAAATAGGTGTCGTGTTCCTTCTGGAAGGCGATGGTTTTCACCATCCTGATTTGAGCGTCTTCGTCACTGGTGGTGATGCTCCACTCCATATATCTTGCGCTCTCCGGCTGGGACCAGACCGTGCGGTACATGTCTGTCCAGTCCGAGAACTTGGCCTTCTCCAACACAAGGCTCTCTGTTTCAATCATGCTCAAAACCCCCTCAAATCCTGATTGTCATATCCGTCCGGGGCAGATTTTTTCCTGGACTGCGCGGCGGCTGTACGATTTATGATACCCCCTGGGCAGGAAAATTGCAAGGCTGGCCTGGGGTGATGAGCCGCAAACGCTCCGGGCGCTGCAAATGCCGGACCTCTCCCGGTCAGAGGGAGGAGCTGGCTGTTAATATCCCGCTTTTGTTTTTGACGGTCCTGTTAAAAAGCCGTTAAATCTGTTGTATTTCCGACAAAAAATCTGTATGATGAGGTGAAAATCAGCTGAAAGGATCAAGGCAGGGATACAATTTATGAGTCTGCGCGTTGGAATTGATATTGGCTCCACCACGGTCAAGGTCGTGGTGCTCAGTGAACAGGACAAGCTGCTGTTCCGCTCCTACGAGAGGCATTTTTCCAAAACCCGGGAGCGGGCGCTGGAGACCTTGCGCGCCATCCGGGATATGCTGGCCGGACAGCGGATCAAGCTCACCATCACAGGCTCCGCCGGACTGGGGGTGGCCTCCGCCGCCGGCATCGACTTTGTTCAGGAGGTCTACGCCACCGCCGCCGCGGTCAGCACCTACGTGCCGGACACCGACGCGGTGATCGAGCTGGGCGGGGAGGACGCCAAGATCATCTTCTTCGGCGGGGCCCTGGAGGAGCGGATGAACGGCTCCTGCGCCGGGGGGACGGGGGCTTTCATTGACCAGATGGCCACCCTGATGAACCTCACCGTCAGCGAGCTGGACGAGCTGAGCCTGCGGCACGAGAAGATATACCCCATCGCCTCCCGCTGCGGGGTCTTTGCCAAGAGCGATATCCAGCCCATCCTCAACCAGGGGGGCCGGAAGGAGGACGTGGCCGCCTCCATCTTCCAGGCGGTGGTGGACCAGACGGTGGCCGGTCTGACCCAGGGGCGGGAGCTGAAGGGGAAAATCGTCTTTCTGGGCGGCCCGCTGCACTTCCTTATGGGCCTGCGGCAGCGGTTTGTGGAGACCCTGAAGCTGGACGGGGACCACGCCGTCTTCCCGGAGGACGGGGACTGCTTTGCCGCCATGGGGGCCGCCCTGTGCGCCACCGACTATGAGGCCATCCCCTTTGAGGAAGTGATGAAGAAGCTGGAGGACAGCGCCGGAGCCGCCACCCTGGTGGACACCATGCCTCCTCTGTTCGCCAGCCGGGAGGAGTACGGCGCCTTCCTTGCCCGGCACAACGCCAGCCGTCCCCCAGAGGCGGACATCGGTACATACGCCGGCCCCGCCTATCTGGGCATCGATGCCGGCTCCACCACCACAAAAATCGTGCTCATCTCCCCGGAGGGCGGGCTGCTCTACAACTACTACCACTCCAACCAGGGCAACCCGGTGGCCATCGTGCTGGAGCAGCTGCGGGAGATTTACCGCCTGTGCGGGGACCGGGTCCAGGTCAGAGGGGCCGCTGTCACCGGCTACGGGGAGGAGCTGATTCAAAACGCCTTCTCCTGCGACCTGGGTCTGGTGGAGACTATGGCCCACTACAAGGCCGCCGCCCACTTCCAGCCCGATGTGGATTTTATTATCGACATCGGCGGCCAGGACATGAAGTGCTTCAAGATCCGAAACGGCGCGGTGGACTCCATTATGCTCAATGAGGCGTGCTCCTCCGGGTGCGGGTCCTTTATCGAGACCTTCGCTAAGGCTCTGGGGTACGGCATCGCGGACTTCGCCAGGCTGGGCCTTTTTACCCAAAAGCCGGTGAACCTGGGTTCCCGGTGTACCGTGTTCATGAACTCCTCGGTGAAGCAGGCCCAGAAGGACGGGGCCAGCGTGGAGGACATCTCCGCCGGGCTGTCCATCTCCATTGTAAAAAACGCCATCTATAAGGTGATCCGGGCCGCCTCCGCTGAAGACCTGGGCCAACACATCGTGGTCCAGGGCGGGACCTTCTATAACGACGCGGTGCTCCGGGCCTTTGAGCAGGAGATCAGACGGGAGGTCACCCGCCCGGTCATCGCCGGCAGCATGGGGGCCTTCGGAGCCGCCCTGGCCGCCCGGGACCTGGGTCTGGAGCGGTCCGCCCTGCTGTCCCCCCAGGCCCTGGAGAGCTTTTCCCACACCGCCAAGCCCGCCACCTGCGGCCTGTGTACCAACCACTGTTCCCTGACGGTGAACTCTTTTGACGGCGGGCGGCGGTTCGTGTCAGGCAACCGCTGCTCCCGCCCGTTAGGCGAGGAGCCCAGCCGCCTGCCCGACCTGATGCGGTATAAATACGCAAAGCTCCGGTCCCTCCAGGGCAGGGGCCAGGGGGACGGCTCCCGGGGGAGGATCGGCATCCCCTTCGGGCTGAATATGTACGAAAACCTCCCCTTCTGGTTCGAGCTGTTCACCCGTCTGAACTTTGAGGTGGTCCTCTCCCCCGAGTCCTCCCGGAAGCTCTACCTCAAGGGCCAGCGCACCATCCCCTCCGACACGGTGTGCTACCCCGCAAAGCTCCTCCACGGCCACGGGGAGGCCCTGGTGGAGGCGGGGGTGGACGCCATCTTCTACCCCTGTATGCCCTACAACTTCGACGAGGG
>JAAWSG010000050.1 GCA_022801435.1 Lawsonibacter sp. | reverse complement strand
TCACCGTCTCCGGCTGGAAATGCTGGGATTTCAGGTACTCCTTCCAGGCGGTGGTCAGGTCTTTGTTCACCTCCCGCTCCCCTGCCCAAATCAGGAAAGCTCTAATCTCCCGAAGGTACTTCTCGATTGTACTGGGTTCTCGCTCCTCCAACTGTAAATAGCCGCGAAATCCCTTTATCTGCTCCGCTGTTTTGACTCGTTTATCCATAATAAATCCCCCATCCGTAAAATGTTACGTCCATTTTAGCGGATGGGAGCGGCTATGTAAAAATTTTCGACACTAAAATACACAAAGCCGATGTCAAGTGCTGACGCCGGCTCTGTTCTGATGTGGTACAAATAAAGTTGGCATCTTCAACTCACAGAAAAGTAGTACAACAAAAGGAAAAGGAGGGTGAAAAAATGGGACAAAGGAAATACGAGAAAGGGTATAAAGTACAGGCGGTGAAGCTGGCCCAGGAGATTGGAGCAGGTAGGGCTGCAAAGGAACTGGGGGTCCCGGTGGATGCGCTGTACGGCTGGCAGAAGGCGGTGCGGGAGCAGTATTCACTGTCCAGACACATCACCGCATTTCGCCGGTTTTCGCTATACCATATTGGGACTCCGCAGGCAACCGCTTCCCTGCAAAAACAGCCAGCCGCTCCTGGCCCGCGCCGCAAAGTCCTGTCCCCTCCGCAAAAAATTCTTGTCAATTCGACCGGGCCATGATATGATGAGGTTGTAACAGACACGCCGCCTCCCGCTCCCCGCGGGTTTGGGGGAGGCACGGGCCAAACAAGAAAAGGAGATTGTACGTGAAAAAAACTTTAAGACTGATTGCAGCCTTACTGGTATTCTGCTTTACTGCCACCTGCTTCCCCCCGACAGGACTGGCTGCGGGCAGAACCACCCACATTCTCACGGACGGCAATGAACTGCTGACCGCTCTGGCATCCGCCTCAAACGGAGACACCATCCAATGCTCCGGACTGATTTCGGTCGGCACATCGGATGGAACAGACGCCCCCTGGGTCATTGACAAAAATGTGACCATTGAGGGCGGGACCCTTACTGTCCACCGCGGCGGCATTGTGCTGGATGCCGATGTGACCTTCCGCAACACCACAATTGATTT
This sequence comes from Lawsonibacter sp., assembly GCA_022801435.1. Classification (GTDB taxonomy): domain Bacteria; phylum Bacillota; class Clostridia; order Oscillospirales; family Oscillospiraceae; genus Lawsonibacter. The sequence goes on along the minus strand of JAAWSG010000050.1, from coordinate 17,025 downwards.
TACCACAAGTATGCGCAACGCGATCATGGCAAACGGGCATACACTGGTGCTGGATGGGGTCACCACCAGCAACTTCTCCTTCAATCTCTTTTGCGGCGGGCTGATCCTGGGACACGAAGAGGGGCAGTTTACAGTTCCCGCCCCCGGTTCCATGGGTGAGATCATCATTCAAGGAAATACCTGCCTGCAAGGCAAAGACTCCTATGGTATGGGGAACATCTACGCGGGCAACCTCTGCATAGGCGGGACGGATGAAGCGCACAACAAACCAGAGCACAACGGCGCACCCAACCAGTTCTCTGGTAACGCCCGCATCCGAATCGAAAATCATGGCGACCCTGGCAGCGGCGTTCTCCCTCTGGGTCAAATCTATGCCGGCGGGGCACAGCAGCGTATCCCGGTTGGTGCAGCAGGCGGCAAGCAGACCACCCCCGACCCTGACAACTACACTGTCAGCGGCACAGTCACCATAGAGGGGGCAAAAATCCCCAGCGTGGATGGCTTCGGCTCCGGCGCGACCAACATCGTCTATCAGGGCAACGCGTATCTGGCCTCAAAAACCTGGAGCGGCATCTCCCAGCTGACCGTGGAGACGGGCCACCTGAACCTGGAACCCGGCAGCAGCTTCCGGGACGCCCCCGCGCTCTCGGTCAACAGCGGGGCCAAGCTGAACCTCGCCGGACTGAACTGCGACCTGACGGCCAGCTCCTTCCAGGGCGGCGGCTCCATCGCTCTGGGCCTGGACCAGTGCCTGACCATCTCCGGCCAAGTGGAGGGGCAGACCGGGGTGGCCACTGGCGGATTTTCCAACAACGCCTCCTCCAGTAGACCCATAGACGGACATACCTACCTCCAAGCGCCCCAGTCCACCGACACCTCCTTCCAGCTCCTGCCCCACAGCAATTCCCCCAACGCCAGTCTGGTCCGGGACAGCAGCGGAAATTGGACGGTCACCGGCGGCACTTCCAGCGGGGACGACAAGCTGATCACAAGCTTCCGCTTTGTGGACAAACAAATCGCTTCCTCTCCTGGCGAGGAGGCGGCATTTGAGATGGAAGCGTTTATTGAGAACGGAGATTATAGTTACTTAGACTATCTATGTCTGTCCATCACCATAAATTGGAGCACCACTCTCACCCCCAGGGCGGACCCAGATGGAATTTATGAATATATTTACCAGGATAACCTTGGTGAATTTTATGCCTATGTTGCCGACAACACCCTGTGCATCACCTCGGCCGAGTGCGGGGCCTTTACCATTTCCGTCTCGCTGCCCCGGGACGCGGTGGCAGGGGGCAAAACCCTGTCAGACACCGCTGCCCTGACCGTCTCCGGCGACAGTACACCTCCCGACCCCTCCCTCACCCCCATCCCCATTCCGGAAGCGGTCTCCGGCCTGATTTACACCGGGGAGGAACAGACCGGCGTGCATGAGGGGATGGGCTACACCCTCACCGGGCACACGGGGACCAGCGCGGGCACTTACACGGCAACCGCCACCCTGGACAGCGGATACTGCTGGGTGGACGGCACGACTGCGCCCAAGCAGATCCTTTGGAGCATCGCCAGCCCCGCGGTCAACTCCATCCAGGTCAGCAGCACGGGGCACAAAACGGATTACACGGTGGGCGAGGCGCTGGACGTGTCCGGACTTACCATTGAGGCGCTCTATTCCAACGGGGAGCGGGAGACCCTTCCGGTCACGGCGGATATGGTCAGCGGCTTCGACTCCAGCCAGCCCGCGGAGCGCCAGACCCTGACCATCTGGTACGAGGGCCAATCCGCCGCCTACACCATTCAAATCACCGCCGCCCAGACCCCCGAGCCCCCCGTCCCCGGCCACAGCCACCTCTGGAGCGAGACATGGGACATGGACGCCTCCGCCCACTGGCACAGCTGCGGCGCGGACCAGTGCCCCATTGTGGAGAACAGCCAAAAGGACGGCTACGCCCCGCACACCGCCGGGGAGTGGATCGTGGACCAGGAGGCCACCGCCACCCAGAGCGGCAGCCGGTATCAGGCCTGCGTGGTGTGCGGCCGGGAGATGGCCCGGGATACTATTCCTGCCACCGGCGGCTCCAGCGGGGACAGCTCTGGGGATAACGGCTCCGGAGACAACGGCTCCGGCGACAACGACTCCGGCGACAACGGTTCCGGAGACAACGGCTCCGGAGACAACGGTTCCGGGGACAACGGCTCCGGCGATAACGGTTCCGGGGATAACGGCTCCGGCGATAACGGTTCCTCCGGCGGAAGCTCGGGCGGCTCCTCCTCCGGCGGGAGCTCCGACAGCGGTTCCTCTGGCGGCACGGTCAGCCACCCCGACGGCTCCACTACCTCCACCAGCACCAACCACTCCACCGGCGCGGTCACCGACACCACCAGAAGACCGGACGGCTCCCAAACCATCATCGAGACACAGAAGGACGGCACAGTCACCACCACCGAGAAGGCGGCGGACGGCTCCACCGTCAAAACCACCGAAAAGCCGGACGGCTCCAGCGAGACCTCTGTCCGGCAGGCGGACGGCTCCTCCGCGGACATCCGGAGGGAGCGGGACGGCCGGACTGAGGCGGTGGTCACCCTCTCCTCCCAGCGGGTGGACAGCGCCCAGCATACCGGGGCGGCGGTGTCCCTGCCCATCCCCCCGCTTCCCCTGAGCCGGGAGACCACCTCTACCGTCTCGGTCCACACGGGCAGCGGCCAGCCCGTCAAGGTGGAGATCCCCGCCCAGCCCCTGCCCGGCGCGGTGGCGGTCCTGGTCCACCCGGACGGCACGCAGACCGTGGTCCGGACCTCCATCCCCACCGAACGGGGCATTTTGGCCTCCATCCCCGACGGGGCCACCGTGAAGCTGGTAGACAACCGCAAGGATTTTGGGGACACTGGAAGCCACTGGGCCAAGGACGCCATCGACTTCGTCTCCGCCCGGGAGCTGTTTTCCGGCAAAACTCCCTCCTCCTTCGCGCCCGACTCCCCCATGACCCGCGCCATGGTCACCACCGTTCTGGCCCAGCTGGACGGAGTGGACACGGCGGGCGGAGCGGTCTGGTATGAGAACGGCCTGAACTGGGCGGTGGCCCACGGCATCAGCGACGGCAAGAACCCCGGCCAGCTCGCCACCCGGGAGCAGTTCGTCTCCATGCTCTACCGCTACGCGGGCAACCCCGCCGCCACGGAGAAGGAGCTGAACTTTGCAGACGCGGACCAGGTCAGCGGCTACGCCCGGGAGGCCATGCGCTGGGCGGTGGAAAACGGCATCTTGAGCGGCTTCGGAGACGGGACCCTCGCTCCCGACGGCCAGACCACCCGGGCCCAGGCGGCGGCGATGCTGAAACGGTATATGGAAATCATGGTTCCCTGATCCCATCCCTGCGCAGCCAGAACAAGGACGTGCCCCAGAGGTCAAACTCCGGGGCACGTCCTTCGCCCCATGGCAAGGGTCATGCCCCCCGGCGGCGCTCTCTACATACGATTTCCGGCATGTGCCGCTCCTCCTTCCGCATCCGCATGGTCCCCAGTATAGCAGACCGCCCCCCGCACAAGCCTCCAGGCCGTCTATACATTTTTTACGAAACACTCCAAAATTTTCCGGTTTTATTTTGACATTTTTACCTCCTCGTGCTATAATGAGAAACAGATGGGCGGTCCACAGGCCAGCCGGCGGGACCCTCCCCCGGCCCGCCCGTTGGACCGCAGGCCGTTTCGGAGGTCAGAAAGAGGTGCTTTGGGATAAATATCCTCCGGAACCAGACACCCCGCACCGAACATCCGCAAATAGAGAGGAGACAAAGCAGATGAAAGCTACCAAAGGAGCAAGAAAGCTCACGTCTATCCTGCTGGCTCTGTCCATGGCGGCCAGTATGCTTATCACATGCGCCTCCGCCGCCCCCTCGGGCATCCAACTGGACCTGGTCTACCCCGAGGACGTCCCCCAGGAGTCGGTCACCGTCACCGTCTACCAGGGCTATCCCACCAGCTACAGCAACGCCGCCGCCCAGCTGGAGGAGATGGAGGCCCTCACCCCCGCGGAGGACGGCAGTCTGGTCCTGCCCGAAGCCGGCACATACAGCTGCTGGGTCCGGGGGGACGGATTTTACAATGTGTGCCAGCTCTTCAACGTCACCGAGGCCGACGCCGCCGCGGGCGTCAAGGAGCTGACCCTCAAGACCAGCAGGATGGCCTACAACGGCTATGAGCCCAGCAGCCCCGATCTGGCGGACGTGCCCGACGGCTACAGCCAGCCCTCTGACGCGGTCATCATGCTCTGGCCGGACGAGATCCTGGCCAACTTCACCACCAGCTCCCTCAAGGGCTTTTCGGAGTTCAAGACCCCCTTCTTCACCAACGAGCGGGCCCAGCATGAGTTCACCTCCCAGGACGAGATGATGGCCTTCCTCACCGAAAAGTCCGCCGCCTGCGGGGATATGTATACTTACATCCTGGGCAGCACTCCCGCTTATCACTTTCAGATGCCCATCGCCGTCTTCACCCAGACCGACCTGTCCTCCGCCTCCACCCTGGAGCAGGCGGGCGAGCTGGTCCGGGCCAACGGCAAGCTGAACATCTGGATTCAGTGCCAGATCCACCCCAACGAGCCCGCCGCCGGTGAGGGCGCGCTGGCCCTGATCGATGACCTGACCGGCTCCTATGGGGAGCAGGTGCTGAAGGACGCCAACATCCTGGTCATCCCCCGCATCAATCCCGACGGCTCTTACCTCTTCACCCGCACCACCTACCAGGGCTTCGACATGAACCGGGACCACATGGCCCTGAAAGCCCCGGAGCTGGCCTACCTCCACACCGCCTACCGCTACTTCATGCCCGAGGTGGTGGCGGACGGACACGAGTTCGGCTTCTACGGCGTGGAGGACGGCTATATGCGCAACGCGGACGACCTGGAGGTCACCCCCGCCAGCAGCCTGAACAACAGCGCCGCCGTGAATAAGCTGGCCGAGGAGGTGGTGGACGCCGTCCATGTGAACACCACCGAGGCGGGCCTGCGCACCTATCACTACGGCTTCACGGTCAACAACCCCATCGGCCGGGCCTACTACGGGCTATATAACTCCATCTCCATCCTCATCGAGACCCGGGGCATCAGCGGCGGCTCCCAGAACTTCGCCCGCCGGGTCTTCTCCCAGCAGCAGACCACCCACTCCATCATCGACGCCTCCATCGCCAACGCCAGTGAGATCAAGTCCACGGTGGCCGCCGCCCGGGCCGAGGTCATCGAGAAGGGCGCCTCCTACCGTGAGGACGATGTGGTGGTGCTCCATCAGACAGCCTCCGGCAAGACCATGTCCCCCCGGGAGCTGACCCGCTACCAGTTCAGCCTGGACGGCGTTGGAGAGACCAAGACCTCCGCCGCGGCCCTGTCCATGAATGACACCGTGGTCCGCAGCCGCACCCGTCCCACCGCCTACGTCATCCCCAAGGACATCCCCAACCTGGACAAGATCCTCTATATCCTGGACAACCAGGGGGCGGAATACTATGAGCTGGCCCCCAGCTCCTCCGCCGAGCTGGCCCAGTACTTCTACGAGGACGCGTACACCTACAACGAGCGGGAGCTGGGCTTCACCGCCGGCCTGCGGGACGTTCAGACCGTCACCTTCGAGCAGGGCGCTTATGTCATCCCCATGGACCAGGTGGCCGGGAATGTCATCGCCATGACTATGGAGCCCGATGTCAACGACTCCAACGGCTACGACGGCACGCTGGTCCAGTACGGCATCGTCACCTATGACGAGACCGCCAAGGACTTCCCCCTCTACCGCTACATTGGCGATGACCCGCGCACCACTCTGGTGAGCACCGAGCCCGATACCACCGAGCCCGACACCACCGAGCCTGACACCACAGAGCCCGACACCACCGAGCCCGACACCACTGAGCCTGACACCACTGAGCCCGATACCACTGAGCCCGACACCACCGAGCCTGACACCACCAAGCCCGCCGCCGGGACCTACACCGTCAAGACCGGTGACTGCCTGTGGAACATCGCCCGGTCCGAGCTGGGCAGCGGCTCCCGCTGGGAGGAGATCTACCAGCTGAACCGCGATAGCATCCGCAACCCGAATCAGATCCAGGTCGGACAGGTCCTGGTTCTTCCCGGGAAATAGAGCCGAATCCTGCCCAGCCACAAGCAGCGCCGCTCGTCCGGCGCTGCTTTCTTGTGCCCGGAGCAGGACCCGCATTCACAAATGGAGCAAAGTGTGGTAAAATAATAAAATCCCTTCTCTTCATCCACGCGGGAGGTATTGTTATGACCCTGAATCAGCTTGAATATGTCATCAAGGCGGCGGAGGCGGGCTCTATCAATCAGGCGGCCAGCCAGCTGTTTGTCTCTCAGTCCGTACTGTCCACCTCCATCAAGAACCTGGAGGCCGAGCTGGGACGTAGTCTCTTCATCCGCACCACAAAAGGGATCAAGCCCACCGCCTTCGGCAAAGCATTCATCTCCTATATCACCCCCATTGAACACCAGCTCTCTCTGCTGGACAATTTTCTCTATCAGCGCGGGCAGAGCACTGACCAGATTTTATCCATCGTATCCAACGGCTTCAACTTTCTCAACCGGATACTGATCACAATCCGCCAGCGCCACCCCAACGAGCACATCCAGATCAGTTTGCACGAAAACTCCAGCATCGCCGTCATGGAGGAGCTGACCCACAATCTGGCGGACATCGGGCTGGCCTGCATCTACGACTTCCACATGCCGGCCTATACCGCCCAGCTCCGGGCACGGCATCTGGAGTTTCACAAGCTGGCGGAGTTGGGCCTGTGCGCCATGGTGGGGCCGAAAAACCCTCTTTACACCCGGCGGGAGGACTGGATCACCCCGGACATGCTCTCCCCCTACCCCGCCGCCATGTACGGCTATATGGACGCCGGTCCCTTCTCCGACATCGTCAAGCGGATCGGTCTGAAAAGCTCCGACCACATCTACTCCGACTCCCGGGCCGCACTGTATGAGGTGGTCTCCTTCTCTGACGCCTACTACCTCAACTCAGACTACCGAAACTGCCCTGTCTTCTCCCTGTACCCCGATGTGGAGTATCTCTCCCGCCGGGGCCTGCTGCTCAAGGACTGCTCCGTGCGGAACAACCTGGGGTGGATCTCCCGCTGCGGAGAGGGGCTCAACCCGCTCCAGCAGGAGCTAGTCGATCTGTTTTATCAGCTCCTGACCCCCTGCGAACGCACAACACCCCCCGCGCCGACCGGCTGAAACTCCCCCTGGTCCACCGCCAGCCGCCCCCGGAGCATCACATAGCGGATTCCCTCCGGCGGGCGGTTCGGGTGTAAAAAGTCCCCCATCTCCCGGATGGTGTCAGGGCAGAAGACGGTGATGTCCGCCCTCTCCCCCTCCTCCAGCCGCCCCAGCCCGGACAGCCCGAACTGGGCGGCGGGGATGGCGGTGACCTTGCGCACCCCCTCCTCTATGGAAAAGATCCTTTCGTCCAAAACATAGTGCCGGAACCACCTAGGAAAGGCCCCATAGTTTCGGGGGTGGGGCATTCCCGCCGCCGTGGGTCCGGTGTAGTTCCGGGCGAAGGCGTCCGTGCCGATGGAGCACAGCGGGTCCTTCATGAAGCTCCGCAGGTCCTCCTCCGCCAAGGCGTGGTAGAGGATGCTCCCCTGCCCTCCGGTCCGGCACAGCAGGCGGCACAGCAGCTCCGCCCCGTCCAGCCCCGACCACTCCATCAGGCGGGCGATGCTCTGGCCCTGCGTCCCCTCTGGCCCACTGGCGATGATGATGTTCTCCCCTCCGCAGGACAGTAGCAGATTGTCCCAGTCCGAGTCCAGCAGCCTTTGGCGGCATTGGGCCAGGGTGTCCGCCGCCAGCAGGTGGGAGCGCTCAAAGCCCCGCTCCAGAATTTCCAGCGGCAGCAAGGTGCGCAGGCCGCAGGAGCCCGCCGTGTAGGGGTACACGTCAAAGGTGATGTCCACCCCCTGGTCCTGGGCTCTGTGGATCTGCTCCAAGCACTGATCCGCCCGCCCGTGGTTGCGCCGGCCGGACACCTTCAAATGGGAGATGTGTCCTCGACAGCCGCTGTCCCGGGCGATGTCGATGACCTCCTGGATGGCCTGCAGGATATGTCCGCTCTCATTTCGCATGTGGGAGTTATAAATCCCCCCCAGGGGGGCCATGGCGCGGCACAGGGCGGTCAGCTCCTGGGTGGAGGCGCACTGACTGGGGTAATAGGTCAGCCCGGTGGACAGCCCAAAGGCCCCTGCCGCCACGCTCTCCGCCAGCATCCCGCCCATGATGTCCAGCTCCCTGGCGGTGGCCGGGCGCTCCTCGTAGCCCACAGCGTGGATGCGCAGGTTGCTGTTCCCCACAAAGAGGGCCATGTTGGTAGAGCACCCCCGTCGGTCCATGGCGGAGGCGTATTCCGAAAAGGTCACCGCCCGCAGGGCCTGGCCTCCGGGCAGCTGGTACTCCCTGCGACGGCGGAACTCCTCCAGACTGCCGCTCCCGATGGGGGCCGGACTGTCCCCGCACAGGCCGCACACATCGGTGGTCACCCCCTGCATCACCTTGCCGCAGGTGTCGGGTACATCCCAGGCGTACATATCCGTGTGACAGTGGGCGTCAATGAACCCAGGGCAGACCACCGCCCCCTCCGCCGGGAGCACCCGCTCCCCCTCCACGGGGGCCAGACCGGGAGAAATCTGCCGCACCCGCTCCCCGGCCACCCGCACGTCCGCCCGCCGGGGAGGACTGCCGCTCCCGTCTATGACCATCCCGCCGCGGATGAGAAAACGCTCCTGTTCCATTCCTGTCTCTCCTCTCTGTTCGGTTTAAAATATGGACACAAGCTCTGTTTTTCCGGAATTTCTCCCTGAAAAAGCAGAGCTTGTCCTTGTTGTCCTCTTAAAGCCCCAGGGCTTTGGCCAGGGGGACGCAGAAGTGCGCCTGCACCTCGTCCTTCACGTGGTACTCGTCCTCATAATCCGCCCAGTATGCCCCGTCCTCTCCTGCGGTGTCCAGGTCCAGGGGAAGGTTGTCTCGGATGTACTTGCGGTCCAGGGGGAGCTGGCTCTCCCGCGCGGTGTTGGTATAAAACTCCGCCATGGCCTGGGCCCACTGGGTCAGCCCCGCCCGGACCGCCTGGACCCCCTCCTCCCCCAGATCCTGGGCGGCCTGCCGGAAGATGTAGTAGATCAGCTTGGCGGACAGGCTGGCAAAGCCCCGCTTGCCGTCGGTGGGAGGATTTTGGATGTCCGGCTGCACATAGAGGGGGTCATACTCGGCAAAGCACATGGGCTTCAGCGCATCGGGGACCTTCTCCGGCCGAAGGATGACGTTGAAGTCACAGTACTCGTCCCCCTCCTGGGTCAATGTTTTGGACAGGTTCACCTGGGGCAGATCAAAGGCATAGTGCTGGTAGCAGGCGGGGTGGAACTCCTCGCAGTAGATGCGCCCGATCTCCCGCTGCCCGTACTTGGCCCACACATCCGCCATGGGGCACACTAGGGTGTGGCTGACCCGCTCCTGGGGGTTGATCTCCTGAAGCTCCCGGCGGAAGCGGGGGTCGTTGGGCAGGTCGTGGAAAAGGGTGAAGAGGTTGAGCATATTGATCTTCGCGTTGACCTCCTGGTGCTTTTTCCGGGAGGTCTCCGCCCGGTCATAGCCATACTGTCGGGACGCCTCCCGCAGGGCCGCCTCCCCGGGGAGTCCCAGCCGGTTCACCAGGCTCTTGCCCACAAAGCCGTACATCAGGGTGTAGGCGTCGCTGAGGTACATGAGACATTTTTCCTTGTAATCAAACATGTTGATCCCTTCCTTCCCTGTGCCGTCCGTCGGTCAAAGTCCCAGCCGCTGCTTCAGCGGTACGGCGAAGCAGCACTGGAAGAGCGCCCGGCCCTCCTCGCTGCCGTATCTGGCCCAGGCGTCCCCCTCCGGGTCCAGCACCGCCGGGAGGTTGACCTCCACAAAGCGCTCCAGATCCCCGCTCAGGGTCATCGCCGCGTTGTGCATCAGCAGCTCCGCCGTGGGCTGGACCAGCGCCCGCAGGCCCTGGGACACCGCGCACAGCCCCTCCTGCCCAAAGAGCGCTTTGGCCTTCTCCGCCAGCCGGCAGACCAGCTGGACGCTCTTCCGGGCCAAAGCCTCCTCCGGGCTCTCCAGGGGGAACAGGGGGGGCTGGACCTCCCCCTCCGGGGAGAAGCACTCTGCCCGCTGGGCCTCGTCCACGTTGGCCGCTCGGTAGTAGGCGGAGAACCGGCAGTAGTTGTCCGCCCGGCAGCCGTTGTCCCGGCGGCAGGTGAGCTTTTTCGTAAGATGGAACTGCCCCTTCCCCCCGGTGTAGGCGGCCATCAGCCCCAGCTGGTTCTCCTCACAGTACAGGTTGGCCAAAAAGCTCTGGCCGGCGTCCAGCCATAGGTTGGCCATGGGGCAGGTGTAGACCTCCCAAATGCGCATCTGCTCCTGGTCCTCCAGCACGGCGGAGCGCATCCGGGGGTCCCTGGCGCAGCCGCACCCCATCTGATAGAGCGCGGACAGGTTGGGTCTTCCGCCCCGCTCCAGGCAGTACGCCCGGAAGCGGTGTCCCTCCTCCTCCGCGATGCTCTGGAGAGCCGTGCGGATGGCCGCCTCTCCCCGGCGTCCGCAGATCTCCATGACGCTTTTGCCCAGAGAGAGATAGAGCATGGACCAGAAATCCTGCTGGTTTTGCAGGGGGATCTCCTGGATCGTATTCATGACAAACACCTCCAAATGGTTATGCACCGCATAGGAAACAAGCCGCCTGATGCTCCTCCCCTCTGTCCAGCAGAGGGGGCTCCTCCTGGAAGCAGCGCTGGAACGCGTGGGGACAGCGGCTGGCGAAGCGGCAAGCCCTGGGCGGGTCGATAGGGGACGTAATCTCCCCTTTCATCAGGATCCGCTCCCTGCGGTTATGTAGGGAGGGGACGGGAATGGCGGAGAGCAGGGCCTGGGTGTAGGGGTGCATGGGGTTCTGGAACAGCTGGTCCGAGGGGGCCTTTTCAATGAGCTTGCCCAGATACATCACAGCGATCTCGTCCGAGAAGTGGTGTACCACCGACAGGTCGTGGGTGATGAACAGGTAGGTCAGCCCGAGGGAGTCCTGAAGGTCCTCCAGCAGATTGAGGATCTGGGCCTGGATGGACACGTCCAGGGCGGAGACCGGCTCATCACAGACGATGAACTCCGGATCGACCGCCAAAGCCCGGGCGATGCCGATGCGTTGGCGGCGGCCTCCGTCCAGCTCGTGGGGGTAGGTGTTATACAGCCGGGAGGCCAGCCCAACCGTGTCCATCAGCTCCAACACCCGCTTCACCCGCTCGCCGGGGTCCTGAATGATGTTGTGGAGCTTGATGGGCTCCTCAATGGCCTGAGAGACGGTCATCCGGGGGTTGAGGGAGGAGAAGGGGTCCTGGAAGACGATCTGCATCCGGGTCCGCATTTTCCGCATATCCAGGTCTCCCAGCGTGCTGACATCCACCCCGTCGAACCGGACCTTGCCGGAGGTAGGCTCGATCAGCCTCAGGATGGCCCGGCCTGTGGTGGATTTCCCGCAGCCCGATTCCCCTACCATCCCAAGGGTCCGTCCTCTGTGGATGGAGAAGGTCACATCGTCCACCGCATGGAGGTTCCCCTTTTTGGTGGCAAAGTGCTTGACCAGATGCTCCACCGACAGCAGGGCCTTCCCCTCCTTCGGGCGCTCCGCAAGCATGGGTTCACGCATGGCTGTCCGCCTCCTCTCCCGGGAGCTGGCACTCTGTATAGAGGTGGCACTCCACAAAGTGGGTGTCGCTGGTCCATACCCGACCAGGCTTCTCGGTCTCACACCGCCCGGTGGCCCGATCGCAGCGGGGACAGAAGGCGCAGCCCTTGGGCAGATCGCTGGGGTCCGGCATCAGCCCCTTGATGGGCTTGAGTCGCTGGGAGCGGTCCTCCATATTGGGCAGAGAGCCAAACAGGCCGATGGTGTAGGGGTGCAGGGTGTGGTCGAACACGTCCTCCAGGGTCCCGTGCTCCACCACCCGGCCGGCATAGATGACCGACACCTCGTCACAGATGTCCGCCACAATGCCCAGATCGTGGGTGATCATCAGCATGGAGGTCCCGTACCGGTCCTTCAGTTCCTTCATCATCTCCAGCACCTGGGCCTGAATGGTCACGTCCAGGGCGGTGGTGGGCTCGTCCGCGATGAGCACGTCGGGCTGGCAGGCCAGGGCAATGGCGATGACCACCCGCTGCTTCATGCCGCCGGAGAACTGGTGGGGGTACTCCCCGCCTCGCTCTCGGGGGATGCCCACCAGCTCCAGCATGTCCCCCGCCTTCTCCGCCGCCTCCTTGGCCTTCATGCCCTTGTTGTGGGTGCGGATGACCTCCGCGATCTGCTCATTGACGGGCAGGACCGGGTTCAGAGAGGTCATAGGATCCTGGAAGATCATGGATACCTGCTTGCCCCGGATGGACCGCAGGGCGCGGGCACCCTTTTGCAGCAGGTTCTCCCCGTTGAGGTAAATTTCCCCTCCGGTCACCACCCCGGGGGGAGAGGGGATGAGCCCCAGAACGGCCAGACCCGTGGTGGTTTTGCCCGCCCCCGTCTCCCCCACCAGGCCCAAGGCTTTGCCCCGCCGGATGCGCAGGTCCAGGCCGTTGACCGCCTTGACCACGCTGTCCCGGGTGCGGAACTCCACATGCAGGTCCTTGATGTCCAACGGGATATTCGGTTCGTGTGCGCTCATGTACTCGCCTCCTTATTTCAGCCGGGGGTCCAGCGCGTCCCGCAGTCCGTCCCCCAGCAGATTCAGCGCCAGGACGGTCAGCATGATGGCCAGACCGGGGATGATGGACAGGTAGCTGTAATTTTGGATATAGGTGCGCCCTCCGGCCAGCAGTCCCCCCCACTCCGGGGCGGGAGCCTGCACCCCCATGCCCAGGAAGGAGAGGGCGGCGGTGTTGTAGATCGCGGTGGCGATGCGCAGGGTCACCTGCACGATGATGGGGCTGAGGCAGTTGGGCAGAATGTACCGCAGCAGGATGGTCTTATGCCCCGCCCCGATGGCCCGGGCCGCCTCCACATACTCCACATCCCGGACGGTGAGCACCGCGCTGCGCACGATGCGGGCGAAGATGGGGACCGAGGAGGCCGCCAGGGCAATGGCCAGATTCCGGGTATTGGCCCCCAGGGCGGCGACAATGACGATGGCAAAGAGGGTCATGGGAATGGCCAGCAGAATATCGGTCAGGCGCATGAGCACATCGTCGATCACCCCGCCGAAGTAGCCGGAAACCGCCCCCAGCAGCCCCCCCACCAGCAGGGCGATGGCCACCGAGGAGAAGCTGACGATGAGGGACATCCGGCTCCCGTGGACGATCCGGGCCAGCAGGTCCCGGCCGAACTCGTCCGTGCCGAAGGGGTGCTCCCGGCAGGGGGCCATCAGGCTGTCCGGGATGTTTTGGGCGATGACCTGGGTGTTGTAGTCGTAGAGGAAGTCCGCGAAGATGGCCATAAGGATAATCAAAATCATGACCACACCGCCGAATACCGCGGCCTTGTTGCTCAACAGGCGCAGCCAGGTGTCGTAGGCGAGACTGCTTTTGGGCAGCCCCTCGATCTCGATATGCCGGGTCTTTTTCACAGCTCCGCCTCCTTTTATTGGTACATAGACCTGACCCGGGGGTCGATAAACCCGTAGAGCAGGTCCACAAGCAGATTCACCAGGGAGAAGCCCACCGCCAGCACAATGATGCAGCCCATGACCGCCGGAGTGTCCCGCCCGTTGACCGACTGGACGATGTACCGCCCCAGGCCGGGCCAGGCGAAGACCGTTTCGGTGAGCACTGCACCGCCGATGAGCCCTCCCAGCTGCACCCCGATGACGGTGACGGTGGGGATGAGGGCGTTGCGGAAGGAGTGGTGGAAGATGACCTCCTGCTCTGAGATGCCCTTGGAACGGGCGGTGCGGATGTAGTCCTGGCGGATGGTATCCAGCATGGAGGAGCGGGTGGTCCGGGCGATGGCGGCCATGTTCATGAACCCGATGGCGATGGCGGGCAGCACATAGGAGCGCCAGCCGTCCTTGGCACCCTGGACGGGGAACCAGCCCAGCTTGACCGAGAAGAGCAAAATCAGCATCAGGGCCAGCCAGAAGGCGGGCATGGAGATGCCCACCAGGGAAACCGCCATACTGGTGTGGTCAAAGAGGGTATTCTGCTTGACGGCGGCCAGGATGCCCAGGGGAATGGCCAGCAGAATGGAGACCGCCGCAGAGACCAGGGCCAACTTGAGGGTGGCGGGCAGACGGCTGAACACCTCGTCCGAGACCGGGCGGTTGTTGACATAGGAGGTCCCCATATCCCCCCGGACCAGCCCCACCATGTACCGGCCGTACTGCACCAGGAGCGGGTCGTTCAGCCCCAGCTCCTCCCGCTTGGCCTGGATGGCCTCCTCTGTGGCGCTGTCCCCCAGGATCTGGCGTACCGGGTCCCCCGGGGCCAGCTGCATGATGAAAAATACCAGGAGCGTGATCCCAATCACCACAGGGATCATGGCAAGCAGCCGTTTTGTAATATATTTCAGCATGTTTTATCTCCTGAAGCCATGGAGACAAAGCTCCAAAATGATGGTCCTCCGGAGCCCCCGCCGCTCCCATCCGGGAGGGGCGGAGGGCACTCCGAAGCAGGAACGCTCAGTCTGCCCAGTACATCTCATTCCAGGCGGTGTAGCCCGTTCCGCTGAGGGTAACCCCCTGGAGCTTGGCATCGTGGGGACGCAGCCACACCGACTGATACAGGGAAATCTGGGGCGCGTCCTGGTTGACGATGGACACGATGTTCTGGATCAGCTCTATCCGGTCCTCCTTGTCTAAGGTGCTGGCGGCCTGGGCGATAAGGGCATCCATGTCCGGGTTGTTGTAGGAGCCAGGGTACTGCTGGCGGCGGGTCACGGAATACCGGTTGATATAGGTCAGGTCGTTGGCGGGGGACCAGGAGGCCAACACCGCGTCATAGTTCCCGGTCTCCCAGCGGTCGAAGTAGGTAGCGGTATCCAGCTGGGTCACCTGGACGTTGATGCCGATCTGAGCTAGGTTGGCCTGGAGGATGGTAGCGATGGCGGTGCGGGTCTCGTTGGAGCCGAGGATCTCAATGGTGACGCTGGCCGGGTCTCCTCCCCAGGCGGCCAGATACTCCTTGGCCTTGTCCAAATCGTACTCGATCTGGTCCTGGGTGGTGGAGCCGGGGTAGCCCTGGGAGATGGAGGTGCAGTTAAGCACGCCGTAGCCTCGCAGTGCCCCGTCAATGATGTCCTGCCGGTTGATGGCGGCGGCAATGGCCCGGCGGAGATTCACGTCCGTGTATTTGTCGTTGTTGAGGAAGAGCATCACGTTGTCCACCGAGTGGACCTCCTCCATCTTGATATCCGGGTTGGCTAGGATGTTGGCAGCGTCGGCGGCGTTGAGCTCCCAGATGAAGTCCACCTCGCCCGCCTCCAGGGCCATGGTGCGGGAAGCACCCTCGGGAATGATGCGGAACTCCACCGTCTTGATCTTGGCGGCCCGCTCCGTGTCGAAGTAGTCCGGGAAGGCGGTGAAGGTCAGGCTGGTCCCGGAGGTCCAGTCAGTCAGGGTATAGGGACCAGTCCCGATGGGCTCCTCATTGAAGTTGTGGCCGCTGTCCAAAAGGGATTTGGGCAGAATCCAGTTGAAGTGGTAGCCCAGGTCCTCCAGCACGTTGGCGTAGGGCTCGGGGGTGGTGATCTTCACTGTGTAGGGGTCCACCGCCTCAATGCTCTGCCAGTTCTTGGTGTAGTTGACCGAGGAGGGGTTGGCCTTGGCCGCCTCCAGGGAAGCTGCCACGTCCGCGGAGGTCAGCTCCTCCCCGTTGTGGAACTTGACCCCCTCCTTCAAGGTGAAGATCCAGTCCACCTCGTTCTCAATTCGGTAGTCGGAGGCCAGGTCCAGCACCGGCTCCAGAGTGGCGTTGTCAATGCGGGTCAGGCCGTTGTAGGTCATCATGTTGAAACCAACCGCAATCAGGGAGTCGTGCTCACAGGTGGTCAGAGAGGGGGGCTCACTGGTGAAGGCTACAGTCAAGGTGTCCTTTTTGGCCCCCGCACCTGAGCCGCTTCCGTTTTCGGGGGATTTGGAGCCGTCCCCGCCTCCGCAGCCAGCCAAGCTGGCCGTCAGCATAATCAGCGCAAGAGCGGATGCAAGCAGTCGTCTTTTCTTCATATCCATTCACCTTTCTTTCAAAACTCTGGCCTGAATGTGTACCGTCTGTTTCGGGGATACAGGCCGTCTATCCCCGTTGCTTATACTATACCAGAAAAACCGCTGGAGCGTTTATACATATTTCAACTATCTGTTATCGTGTTTTATGAACGATTTGCAGGGCGGACTCGCCCTCCAAACCCGTCAAACAGCACAAAAAAAACCAGGACTTCCCCTGAAATTCACTACTATTTTAGCCCGCTGTTTTTCAAAACATACCCCGGCTCTTATTCCTTGGATGACCGGAATCGGGACCGCTGTTCCACATATGTGCTGCGGTCCGCAGAGTTCGCGGCTTCCTCATATACAAAAAGTACGGCCCCCGGCCGTACTTTTTCATCGTGATTTTATTGTTGAATATGAACCTATTGTGCTAATTTCACTATCAGTGTATATCAGTCATGTTTTCCAGATCCCGGACCTGCTGCTCCAAAAGCACAACAGACTGGAGTACCTGCTTGCTTTTCTCGTTCAGCCTAGGCCTTGTTTAAAAAATACATTAAGCAGTTCAAAGCAACCAAATCATGATAGCGGCCATATAAACAAAAGCAAGAAAAGATTTGTCCAGTTTATCAAATCTTGTAGCAACTCTGCGATACTATTTGATTGTCTGAAAGAAGCATTCAACGAGGTCACGTTCTTTGTACAGGTAATAATCTACAGCCCACGGCTGTTTTGTATTGCTTTTGGGAGGAATCACGACAGTCGCCCCGTGTTCCTGAATATACACGAGGATGTCCTTCGTGCCATAGGCCTGATCGCCAA
>JAAWSG010000049.1 GCA_022801435.1 Lawsonibacter sp. | reverse complement strand
GACCCGGATGTGCCTCTGGCTGACGTACCTGAGACGGGCGACAGCTCCCTGACCTGGTACGCCATGGCCTTTCTGTCCGCGACCGCTCTGGCGGTTGCTTCTCTCCTGAAGAAGAAGGACAACGAGGACTAAGCAATTTCCCTCAACCCGCGCAAAAGGCCGGGACCCGTCACGGGTCCCGGCCCTCATTTTGTAAACGCTCAATTGCATACCACCTTGAAAAAGCATGGTAAGCGTCAAATCTCCAAGTGCAAGAAAGCCCGCCTTGAAATCGACCCTCACGCCAAGGCGATGTTGGCGCAGAATAGTCCCGCTGTCCTTTTTTATAGACTTTGCGCAAAAGCTTGGCAAAGCGCTTCAATCTTGGACCGTTTTGCAAGAACGGCGAGCCATTCCTCCGGTATATCTGCCATGCCGTATTGTATCCCGGCCAGGCCTCCAACTACAGCACCCACTGTGTCAGTATCCTCCCCAAGATTGACGGCCTCCAGCACACAATTCCGGCAGCTGTCTGTATGGAGCAGACTCCACAGCGCGGCCTCCAGAGTATGCACCACATAGCCGCTGCCGCGGATCTCCGATTTTGGAAGGGACTGAAGCACATCAACATCCACCCGTTTGAACTCTGCCAGACATGGAGCAGTGTCCGGCAGGGAAGCGCACATCTCCTTGGCCGATAAAATACCGCGCTGGATGTCCGCCGGACGGTTCCTGCCGCAGAGAAGTTCGTTTGCTACGGAGCAGTAGATATCGCAGGCGATCAGGCTGATGGGGTGGGCATGGGTCAGGGCGGAGGCGTTGTGTATGTTCAGACAGGCCTCCTGCTTGCTGGGAAATTCCGGCCCCATGGTGCGGTGCAGATAGAGCGCCAGCGGCAGAATGCGCATGAGGGAGCCGTTGCCGTTGTCATAGATCCCGATACCGCCGCATTCCAGTGGGGGAGTACCCTTGGCGTATTTGACTAATGCCTGCCGGGTGGCGATGCCCATATCGAAAACATCGCCGTGGGCGGTCATATAGCCTTCCTCTGCCCAACGCAGGAAGCGGGCCATCATGTCATCATAATCGACACCACAGCTTAGGCTCTCCAGCAGGCACAGGGCCATGGAGGAATCGTCCGACCAGGTCCCTGCGGGCTGGTGGTGGGTTCCGTAGGCCCGCATCCCGGTTACAGGGTCCTGTTCCAGCTCCTCTCGGGACTGAAATTCCACCGGCACACCCAAGGCATCCCCCACGACAAGGCCAAGTATGGCGCTTTTTACACTATGTTCAAATGTCATATATTTTTGTCTCCTTTCCATCCAGAAATCCATGAACGCGCTCATATGGGGAGAGGAACCGTTGCCCCGGCGGCGGAAATAGAGCAGAGGGTGAGCCTGCGCTCCCGGTCCGAGCGGGAAATGCAGAGGAAGACCGTTCCGTCATATTCCCACATATCAACACCTCAATTCTAGGGATGGAATCAGGATAACACATTGTGTCTCCCGCGGCTGCCAAACGTATTGTCGCATAGATTGGCGAGGAATGCAAGAGCGGAAACTTTTCATCGGCTTTTTGGTTGTAGGGATCTGTTCTGGTGGTTGACCGCTGCGGCGACAATACTTATGCCTGCGTGGGAGAGATGGTGGCTCTGCTCAGCCAGTGCAGCGGGTTTGCCGGGATTGTGGTGGACGGTCCAGCCACCGACTCGCTGGCCATTGAGGAGTTGGGCTTCCCCGTGTTCTGTGCCGGTCTGTCCGCCGTCACCACCAATGTGATCGGAGTTTCCGGAGAGGTGGGCGTGGAGATCAGCTGTGGCGGTGCTGTTGTCCGTCCTGGGGATATCGTCTTCGGGGACGCGGACGGGGTCATTGTTCTGCCTCCTGACGGCTATGAGGAGGCCCTGGCCAAGGCGGAGGCCTCAGTGGCCAATGAGGTGGAGCTGCGAAAGCACTTCTTAGCGGGGGGGTTCGCCAAGCTTAACATTGACCGGCTGTGGGAATCAGATGTGCTGGGCATGATTGCCGAGCTGAAAAAATTGGATTGAGCGATTTCCTTGACCCAAGCAAAAGACCGGGACCCAGTATGAGTCCCGGTCTTCGTTTGTTGAAAAGGTCTGCTGAGGTTATGAAGATTCCGTTACACGAAATGCACTGGCCTGTGCTCCATCCATATTAAATCCGCAGGCCTGACAGGACATGGGAAACAGACCAATGGGGGTCCTCCGATTCCTTGAGGTAGCCCTGAAGTTTGCCCTGGGGATGTGCCAGGATCAAATCCGGCGCGTCAAAACCCTCCACATTCGGTCCGTAGGTCTCGCCGCTCTCGTTGACCGGGTAGCCGTGTTCCCGTACATATTCCTGGGTGGGGAGGTCCGGCTTGGGCGGGGTGTTGAGGGACTGATAGGCCAGAACACAGCAGAGACACAGGCGGACAGAAAACCCGCGCCGAACCACTTTAGCTTCATAGGGAACCGCTCCTTTCATATCTTTCTTTAAAAGTTTACCATAAACAAGAAGAGAAGTCAAGGCAAATCTTATGATAGAAACAGACTCCACTTTTCAGTGGGGTCTGTTTGCTTAAAAATTACATTATGATTATGCGGAGATTTTGAATGAGCCAATTACAGTTGTACCGTCAGATTCATAAAGAGGAATCAAGCGGGACTGTCTATTTTGCATGGCAATGATAGCATCAGCGGGAGTACGCACTCCATCGTCCAAATCTTCTGAGCGCATAAACCCAATTGCGCCAACAGAGCAAATCAGGAGCGTCAAGAAGGATTGGGATTTTCCCTTGTGTTTTTCCCGTTCGGCTGGTATAATAGGGAAGAGGATAATCCTATAGTGGGGAGGTGGATCCTTGGAGGCTCCCATTTACCACCTGGAGGGGGTGGTGAAGGCGAAGGAGGAGAGCATGGAGGATTTTGTGGGCCCGCTGGACCTGATCCTCCATCTGCTGAGCAAGAACAAAATGGAGATCAAGGATATCCAGATCGCCCTAATTCTGGACCAGTACCTGGAGTGGATGGCCCAGCGCAGGGAGCTGGATCTGGAGGTGGCCAGCGATTTTGTTTCCATGGCCTCCCACCTGGTCTACATCAAGACCCGGATGCTGCTCTCCATCCACGACGAGGAGGCCATGAGCGAGATGGAACAGCTCATCGCCACCCTGGAAGCCCACCAGCGCAATGAGAATTATCTGAAAATCAAGGACATCGTCCCCGAACTGGAGGGGCGGCATCAGGTGGGCCAGGACTGCATCACCAAGACCCCCGAGCCTCTGCGGCACGACCGCGCCTACCGCTACGTCCACCAGAAGGAGGACCTGCTGAAGGCCATTACCGAGGTGCTCCGCCGCTCTGGGAGCAAGCTGCCTCCGCCGGTGTCCGCCTTTCAGGGTATCGTGGGACGGGAGCCCTACCCGGTGGCGGATAAGGCCGGGGAGATTATCCGACGCCTGGTCCGCCTGGGGATCACCAGCTTCCGCGCCCTGTTCCGGGGGAGTCAGAGCCGGTCAGAGGTGGTGGCTACCTTCCTGGCGGTGCTGGAGCTGTGTAAGGCCAGCCGCCTGCGTCTGACCGGGACTGAGGAGAATTGTACCGTGGCCTGTACTCAGGAGTCCTCCAGCGGCCCGCTGGAACTTACCGCGGAAACGGAATAAAAAACTGCCGCCCCCGATGACATGTGTAGAGGCACGCATTTTTGGGACGTGCCGGTTTCACGGGACGAAAAACGAAGTTTTTTGCAAAGTTCTTTCGGTTCCTTTCTTACAAGAAAGGAACGCCCGGCCGGCGAGGCCATACCCGGCTGACGCCAGCAGACCCGGGCCGGTGAGCGGCCAGAGAGGAGGGACCCCCGCATGGATTGGAAGGAATTGGAGTGCGCTCTGGAGGGGGTGCTGTTCGCCTCTGGGGAGCCGGTGCCGGTGGAGCGGCTGTGTCTGGGGCTGGAGGTGGACCGGCCCACTCTGGACGCGGTGGCCCAGAAGCTGATGGACCAGTACAGCTATGACCGGCGGGGCATCCGGCTGCTGCGGCTGGATACCAGCTACCAGCTGTGCTCCGCCCCGGAGTACGCCCAAATCATCCGCCAGACTCTGGAGAGCCGCAAGCCCGCCCGCCTGTCCCAGCCCGCCCTGGAGGTGCTGGCGGTCATCGCCTACTACCAGCCGGTGACCCGGGCCTATGTGGACCAGGTGCGGGGGGTGGACAGCTCCTACACCATGGGGCTGCTGCTGGAGCGGGAGCTCATTGAGGAGGCGGGCCGTCTGTCCGTCCCCGGGCGGCCCATGCAGTTCCGCACCACAAAAACTTTCCTGCGGGCCTTTGGGCTGTCCAGCCTGGATGAGCTGCCCGAGCTGCCCAACACCTCCCAGGAGGGGGCGCGGCTCGCCATAGAGCTGGAGGCCAGCCTGGCCCGCCTGCGGAAGGCGGAGGAGGGCGGGGAGGTTCCGGACGCTCCGGCCCAGCCCGCGGAGGAACATCCATGAGCGCTCTGGCGGTCCTGGCCGCTGTTCTTCTTCTGTTCCTCCTGCTGGGGCAGGTGCGGGTGGGCGGTCAGGCGGAGTTCTCCGACCAGGGACTGCTGGTCTGGGCGCGGCTGGGGAGGTTCCGGCTCCAGGTGGTCCCCTGGAATCATCAAAAGCGCCCCAAAAAAGCAAAGCCTTCCAAAAAAGCAAAGCCCCCCAACAAGCCCCAAAGCTCCCCCCCAAAAAAAAACGGACAGGACCAGCCGCCCCCCCGCGGAGAGGACAAAACAAAATCCCTTTCACCCCTCGTCCGCCGTGCGGGAGGAGCGCTGGAGTACGCCCAGGCGCTGCTGCCTGTGGTCCTGGACGCGGCGGGCGGGGTGTGGCGGGGCCTGCGGGTGGACCGGCTGGAGCTGGAGCTCACCGCCGGAGCCTCCGACCCGGGGGACGCCGCCCTGGTCTACGGACAGGCCAACGCCGCCCTGGGGGCCCTCTGGCTGCCCCTGACCCGGGCCCTCCGGGTGAAGGACGGGAGCGCCCGGGTGCGGATGGACTTCGACGCGGACAGGCTCACGGTGTATGGCCGGGCGGCTGTGTCCATCCGGATCGGGTGTCTGACGCGCATCGCCCTGGTCAACGGCATACAAGGACTCAAACGCGCGCTCGCCGTCAGGAAGCGGCGGAAGAGAAAGCAGAGAAAGGCGGCCTAAGCAATGGAACAGGAGAAGAAGACCCCCCTCAGCGAGCTGATGAAAACCACCATGGAGCACGTCAAGGCCATGGCGGACGCCAACGCCATCATCGGGACCCCCATCCAGGCGGAGGGGGTGACCCTCATTCCCGTGTCCCGGATGTCCTTCGGAGTGGCGGGGGGCGGCAGTGAGTTTTCCCCCAAAAACCGGACGGACAACAGCTTCGGCGGGGGCAGCGGCGCCAGCGCCAAGCTGGAGCCGGTGGCCTTTCTGGTTATCCGGGAGGACGGCAGTGTAAAGCTCCTCCCTGTGGCTCCGCCTCCCGCCACCACGGTGGACCGGGTGATTGAGACCGTCCCCGAGGTGGTGGACAAGGTCACCGGCTTTATTGAGAGTCAGCAGGAGAAGAAGGCGAAAAAGGCCGCCGAGGGCAATTTCGCCGATTAAAAAAACTGCAAAAAATTCCCCCCGATAACCTGCCGTTTCCCGCCGCATACTAAGCGCACTGGAGATTGCCCCTTGCGGGATGAGAGGGTGTGTTTGTATGAAGGGTCTGTGCTGCGGGGTCCTGGCCGCCGCGCTGCTGCTCCAAATACCGGCGGCGGAGGCGGTGAGCACCTCCGCCTCCTCCGTTGTACTGATGGACGGGGACAGCGGGCGGGTGCTCTACCAGTCCAACCCCCACGAGCGGCGGCTCATTGCCAGCATCACCAAGCTGATGACCGCCCTCACCGCCCTGGAGTCGGGGCACGGTCTGGAGGAGACCGTCACCATCGACCCAGCCTGGACAGGGGTGGAGGGCTCCTCCCTCTACCTGCGGGCGGGGGAGGAGGTGCGGCTGGAGACTTTGCTGTATGGAATGCTGCTCCGCTCGGGGAACGACGCGGCCACGGCGGTGGCGGGCTTCTGCGCGGAAAGCGTGGAGGACTTCGTGGCGGAGATGAACCGGAACGCCGCCCGCCTGGGGATGGAAAACAGCCGCTTCGCCAACCCCAGCGGGCTGAACGACGAGGGGCACTGGTCCACCGCCTACGATATGGCTCTGCTGGCCCGGGCCTGTCTCACAGATGAAACCCTGGCCCAAATGGTCTCCACCAGGTCCATCACTCTGGAGGGGCGGAGTTTTGTGAACCACAACAAGCTGCTCTGGCAGTATGAGGGCTGCATCGGCCTAAAAACCGGCTACACCCAGCGGGCGGGCCGGACCCTGGTCTCGGCGGCGGAGCGGGACGGCATGACCTTGATCTGCGTCACCCTCAACGACCCCTGCGACTGGAAGGACCACGCCGCCCTGTTCGACTGGGGGTTCGAGCACTACACCCCGGCCCCCCAGATCCAGGCGGGGGAGGAGGTGGGACAGCTGCCCGTTGCCGGGGGTCTGCTGCCGGTCTGCCCCATTCAGGCGGCGGAGGGATTTTCCATTGCCCTGGCCCCTGGAGAGCAGGCGGAGGGGATTTTGGAGCTGTCTGTGACCGCCCTGGAGGCCCCGGTCCGGGAGGGGACCCCGGTGGGAGAGCTGGTATACACCCTGGGACAGGAGGAGCTGGCCAAAATCCCCTTAGTGACCGCCCGGGCTGTCCCGGACCAGACCGCCCCGGAGGGAGGGTTTTTGTCTCTGTGGAGGAGCGTCTTCAAAAATTGATCTCCGCCTGCGGACTGGGTTCCCGGCGGGCGGCGGAGGGCTGGATTACCGCGGGCCGGGTACAGGTCAACGGAGTGCGGGCCCAGCTGGGGGACCGGGCGGACCTGGACCGGGATGAGGTGCTGGTGGACGGGACCCCTCTGCGCCCGGGAGGCGGCCGGACCTACCTGATGCTCAACAAGCCCCGGGGCTGCGTGACCACCCTGTCCGATGAGCGGGGAAGGCGGACGGCGGCCCAGCTGGTGGAGGACTGCGGGGTTCGTGTGTGGCCGGTGGGACGGCTGGATATGGACTCAGAGGGGCTGCTCCTTCTCACCGACGACGGGGCCCTGACCCATCAGCTGCTCCACCCCAGCCACGAGGTGGAGAAGGAGTACCTGGTCTGGGTCACGGGCAATGTGGAAAAAGCCCTGCCGGTTCTGTCCTCCCCTATGGAGCTGGACGGAGCGCGGCTGTCCCCCGCCAAGGTGCGGAGGGGTCGGACTACAGGCGGGGTACACCAGCTGTCGGTGACCATCCACCAGGGGAAGAACCGCCAGGTGCGGAGGATGTGCGCTCAGGCGGGTCTGACCGTGCTGCGTCTCAAGCGTATCCGGGAGGGGGAGCTGTTCCTGGACCGGACCCTGCGCCCGGGACAGTGGAGGCCGCTGACCCAGGCGGAGCTGCTGCTGCTGACTCGGGAGCTGAGCTCCAAAGAGGAGTAAAGGGAAATAACTTAACACGTCTACGCTCTCATCATCGTCCCATGCGCGAGGAATGCGTCGGGGCGGAGGATTTTGAGGAATCTATTAGAAGAGATTTTCGGGGAATATGAAATTTCCTTGAAAATCTCTTGCATTTTGGCGGGAAAACGAGTATGATACTATCTGTTAAGCAGCGCGGGCCGATGGGAGCGGGCCGCGGGCGACAGAGAGGAAATGGAAGATGAACCAAGATATTTTGGCGCTGATTCAGGAAAATGGACACACCTTTTCCAAGGGACAGAAAAAAATTGCCAGCTATATCCTGGAGTCCTACGACAAGGCGGCCTTCATGACGGCCAGCCGGCTGGGCAAGAAGGTGGGGGTCAGCGAGTCCACCGTGGTCCGCTTCGCCGCCGAGCTGGGCTTCGAGGGCTATCCGGATATGCAGCGCTCCCTCCAGAAGATGATCCGCAGCCGTCTGACCTCCGTGCAGCGCATCGAGGTGACCAACGACCGCCTGGGGGAACAGGAGCTGCTGCCTATGGTGCTCCAGTCCGATATGGAGAAGATACGCCTCACCCTGGAGGAGCTGGACCGGGAGAGCTTCGAGCGGGCGGTGGACGCCATTGTGGAGGCGCGGAAAATTTACATCATCGGGGTGCGCTCCGCCGCCGCCATTGCCACTTTCCTCTCCTTCTATTTGAAGCTGATTATGAACAACGTGACCCTGGTGTCCGCCAACACCGCCAGCGAGGTCTTTGAGAGCCTGTTCTGGGTGGGGGAGGGGGACGTGGTCATCGGAGCCAGTTTCCCCCGGTATTCCAGCCGCACGGTGCAGGCCATGAACTTCGCCCGGGACCGGGGAGCCGCCACGGTGGCCATCACGGACAGCGACGCTTCCCCGCTGGCCCCCATCTCCACCTACACCCTGAAAGCCCGCAGCGATATGGCCTCCTTTGTGGACTCCCTGGTGGCCCCTCTCTCCCTGGTCAACGCCCTGCTGGTGGCGGTGAGCCGGAGGAAAAACGACAGTCTGGACCACACCTTCCAGACCCTGGAAAAAATCTGGGACGAGTACGGGGTGTATACGAAGGTGTCGGAATGAGCTGGCCCGATATCGTTGTGGTGGGGGGCGGGGCCGCGGGGATGATGGCGGCCATCTGCGCGGCGGGGGAGGGGGCGGCGGTCACCCTCCTGGAGCGCAACCCAAAGGTGGGGCGGAAGCTGTACATCACGGGGAAGGGCCGGTGCAACCTGACCAACCACTGCGCCCCGGAGGAGGTCCGGGCCAATATTCCCCGTAATGGAAAATTCCTTTACAGTGCTCTGGAGCACACCCCGCCCGCCTGGGTGGAGGAGTTTTTTACGGAGCTGGGGGTCCCTTTGAAGGTGGAGCGGGGGAACCGGGTTTTTCCCGCCTCGGACAGGGCCGCCGACGTCATCGATGGGCTGTTTTTCCAGCTGAAACGGCTGGGGGTGCGGGTGGTGAACGGACGCGTTTCCCGTATCTGCCTCCAGGAGGGGAGGGTGTGCGCCGTGGAGATGGGGGAGGACTGCCGGACCATGAGCGGGATTCCCTGTAAAGCGGTTGTCCTTGCCACCGGGGGGCTGTCCTACCCCGCCACCGGCTCCACCGGGGACGGCCACCGGATGGCGGAGGAGCTGGGCCACACGGTGACAAGTCTGAGGCCCTCCCTTGTCCCCCTGGAGTCCCCCGACCCGGCCTGCAGGCGGATGCAGGGGTTATCCCTGAAAAACGTGGTGCTCACCGTGCAGGGACAAAAGAAGAAGCCGGTCTTCCAGGAACAAGGGGAGCTGCTGTTTACCCACTTCGGCCTGTCCGGCCCCCTGGTGCTCTCAGCCAGCGCCCACATGGGGGATTTTGTGGGGTACACCTGCCGCATCGACCTGAAACCTGCCCTGGATGAGGAGACCCTGGACGCCCGGCTGGTGCGGGAGCTGACCGCCGGAGCCAACCGGGATATGGGCAATCTGATGGGGGCGCTGCTGCCCCGGCTGATGGTCCCGGTGGTGCTGGAGCGGGCGGGCATTTCCCAGGAAACAAAGGCCCACGACCTGACGAAGGGGGAGCGCCGCCGCCTGCTGGAGCTGATGAAGGGGTTTTCGGTAGCGGTATCCGGCCCCCGGCCCATCGAGGAGGCCATTGTCACCGCCGGCGGGGTCAGGCTGTCCGAGGTGGAGCCCAGGACCATGGAGTCAAAAAAGGTTTCTGGACTTTTCTTTGCGGGGGAGCTGCTGGACCTGGACGGCTATACCGGGGGGTTCAACCTCCAGATCGCCTGGGCCACGGGGCGCTCCGCCGGGGAGGGGGCCGCGGAATATGTCAAATCGCTGTGAGGAGATGTGTTTTTATGGGGGAACAGAGCGGCGCGGATGTGAAGCTGGGTCGGTTTTTGAGTCTGGTTCTGCGCCATAATCCGGGGGCGGCGGGAATTTCCCTGGACGGGCACGGCTGGGCGGACGTGGAGGAGCTGCTGGCCGGAGTGAACCGCACCGGACGGCGCATCGACAAAAATACCCTGGAGCGCATCGTCCGGGAAAATAACAAGCAGCGGTACGCCTTTAACGAGGACCACACCAAAATCCGGGCCAATCAGGGGCACTCGCTCCAGGTGGACGTGGAGCTGAAACCGACGGAACCGCCCCGATACCTCTACCACGGGACGGCCAGCCGGTTTTTGCCCAAAATCCAGCGGGAGGGCATCCGGAGCATGAGCCGCCAGTATGTCCACCTCTCCGGGGACTGGGATACCGCCGCGGCGGTGGGGAAACGGCACGGCATCCCGGTGGTGCTTACGGTAGACGCCCGGGCCATGGCGGAAGACGGCATCCTTTTTTACCGGTCGGAAAACGGGGTGTGGCTGTGTGAAGAGGTGGCGCCCAGGTATTTTGTTTCCCCCGGGAATTCCTAGCATACGGGCCGGTTATGAATGTCGGGACACGATTTATTGTGTCCGCTGTCCTTGCGGGGCACTGAACTTTGTTGCCGGCTATTTTGGTGTAACCACTGATGACCTGCTGGGGCGGGAGAAGGAGTGATAAAATGAAGAGCATTGCCATTGACGGGCCGGCTGGAGCGGGAAAGAGCACGCTGGCCCGCCGTCTGGCCGGGAGGCTGGGCTTTTTGTACGTGGACACGGGGGCCATCTACCGCACGGTAGCCCTGAAAGCGCTGCGGGCAGGGGCGGACCCCGGGGACCCGAGCCAGGTAGTCCCTCTGCTGGCGGGTCTGGACATCGGGATGGACTACAGCCCCGAGGGGGAGCAGCGGATGTTCCTGGAGGGGGAGGACGTATCCCAAGCCATCCGGGAGCACCAGGTCTCCGGGATAACCTCCAAGGTGTCCGCCATCCCCGAGGTGCGGGCCTTCCTGCTGGACGTTCAGCGGCGGCTGGCGGAGGAGCACAGCGTGGTCATGGACGGGCGGGACATCGGCACGGTGGTCCTCCCCCAGGCGGATGTGAAAATTTTCCTCACCGCCTCCCCCGAGGCCCGGGCGGAGCGCCGCTGGAGGGAACTGGAGCAGCGGGGCCAGCAGGCGGACCTTGAGACCGTCCTCCGGGACATCCGCCAGCGGGACGACCAGGACGAGCACCGCGCCGCCGCCCCCCTCAGACAGGCAGAGGATGCTGTTCTGCTGGACACCACCCGCCTGGACCTGGAGGGGAGCTTGGAGGCGCTGCTGGCCATTGTAAAGGAGCGGATCACTGCGTGAAAACCGAGCAAGCGGCCAGAGAACAGAGCCGGGAGGACCGCCGGATGGACTTCTGGTTCCATCTGCTGTATCTGATCATCTGGCCCATCTATAACATCCTCCGGCCTGTGCGGGCTGTAGGGCGGGAGCACATCCCCGACGGACCCGCCGTCATCTGTCCCAACCACTCCAGCAACCGGGACCCCTTCCACGTGGTCTACGCCTTCGGGTGGAAGTACCCCATGCGGGCCATGGCCAAGGTCCAGCTGATGCGTCTGCCCTTCGTGGGCTGGATTCTGGGAAAGGCGGGGGTTTTCGGGGTGGACCGGGACAAGACCGACGTGAAAGCGGTTAAAACTGCCCTGGGCGTGCTGAAAAACGGCAATAAACTGCTCCTCTTCCCCGAGGGGACCCGGGTCCGGGGCGGGGAGGACGTGGCGGCCAAGACGGGCGCGGCTATGTTCGCCACCCGGACGGGGGCTCCTCTGCTCCCGGTGTATATACGGCAGCAGAAGCGGGCCTTCTCCCGGAGCGTGGTGGTCATCGGCGAGCCCTACTACCCGAACTTCGCCGGCCGGAAGCCCACAGCGGAGGAGCTGGACGCCATCACCCAGGAGCTGATGGACAGGGTCCACGCCTTGAAGGAGGCGGCGTCATGAGGGTGGTGCTGGCCCAGTCCGCCGGCTTCTGCTACGGGGTGCGCCGGGCGGTGGAGCTGGCGGACGAGACCGCGGCTCGGGGAGAGCTCCCCTGCGTGATGCTGGGCCCCATCATCCACAATATGGACGTGGTGGGCCGCCTCACCCGGCAGGGGCTGGGGGTCGCGGACAGCCTGGACCAGGTCCCCGACGGCTGCGGGGTAATCATCCGCTCCCACGGGGAGAGCCGGGCGGTCCACGAGGAGGCCCGGCGCCGGGGCCTGCGGGTTCTGGACGCCACCTGCCCTAACGTGACAAGGATACATAATATCGTCTCCGAGGCGGAAAAACGGGGGCGGCAGCCTGTCATCGTGGGCACACCCGACCATCCGGAGGTCCTGGCCATCGCCGGCTGGTGCAAAGCTCCGGTGGTAGTTTCTGGGGCGAAAGATTTGGAAAAATGGCTGTCTGACAGGGATTTCCGACAAAATTTGCCCCTCACCTTCGTTTCACAGACAACCTCCACAAAGAAAATTTGGGAGGAGTGCGTGAAAAAAGCAAAAAAAGAATGTACAAACGCAGAATTTTTTGATACAATATGTGGAGCGACATCTAAACGTCAGGAGGAGGCCCGCCATTTGGCCGTCCAATGTGGTACAATGGTGGTGGTCGGTGACCGGCACAGCTCCAACACCAAGCGGCTGGCAGAGATCTGTGCGGAGGTCTGTCCCCGTGTCCTGCTGATCCAGCGGGCGGAGGAGCTGGACCTGAGCATGGTCTCCCGGACGGATATGGTCGGCATCACGGCGGGCGCTTCAACGCCTGCGTGGGTAATAAAGGAGGTCTATGACAAAATGAGCGAGGAAATCATGGAGATCGAAAAATCCTTTGCGGAGCTGCTGGAGGAGTCGATCAAAACTTTGAATAATGGAGACAGGGTCACCGGTACCGTTGTGGCAATTACGCCCACCGAAGTCCAGGTGGAGCTGGGGATCAAATACCCCGGCTACATCGCCCTCACCGAGCTGAGCGATGACCCCACCGCCAAGGTGGAGGACATTGTGAAGGTTGGGGACGAGATCGAGTCTATCGTTATGCAGGTCAGTGATCGTGACTGCCTGGTCAAGCTGTCCAAGCGCCGCCTGGACATCAACAAGGGCTGGGAGGCCATCGAGGCCGCCCGGGAGGATGAGACGGTGATGGAGGGCTTCGTCACCGAGGACAACAAGGGCGGCGTGGTGGTCTCCGTCAAGGGCGTGCGGGTGTTCGTGCCCGCCTCCCAGACCGGACTGCCCCGGGAGACCCCGATGAGCGAGCTGCTCAAGCAGAAGGTCCGTCTGGTCATCACAGAGGTCAACCGCGCCCGCCGCCGTGTGGTGGGCTCCATCAGCCGGGTCACCCGCGCCGAGCGGGCCGCCGCCGCCGAGAAGGTTTGGGCCGAGATCGAGGACGGAAAGCGCTATACCGGTACTGTGAAGTCCCTGACCTCCTACGGCGCTTTTGTGGACATCGGGGGGGTGGACGGCATGGTCCACATCTCCGAGCTGTCCTGGAGCCGCATCAAGCACCCCTCTGAGGTGGTCAAGGTGGGGGACACGGTGGAGGTGTTCGTAATCTCCGCCGACAAGGAGAAGAAAAAAATCTCCCTGGGCATGAAGGACCACGGCAAGGACCCCTGGAGCGAGTTCATCAGCACCTATCAGGTGGGGGACACCGCCAATGTGCGCATCGTCAAGCTGATGACCTTCGGCGCCTTTGCCGAGGTGGTCCCCGGAGTGGACGGCTTGATCCACATCTCCCAGCTGGCCGGACACCGGGTGGAGAAGCCCGGCGACGTGGTGGCCGAGGGGGATATGGTGGACGTGAAGATCACCGATGTGGATATGGAGAACAAGAAAATCTCCCTGTCCATCCGCGCCCTGCTGGACGGCTCCGCTGAAGAGACGGAGGAGTTCGAGGAGGAGTAATTTGCAAATCCGGCCGCGGCAAAACGCCGCGGCCGGTTCTTTTTTTGTCCAAATGTACCGGACCGCCTCCAGATATCTGCCAAATGCAGGGACACAACTTGCCGCGTCCCTACAGCGATTATCGGGGGCGGGTCCGCGTCTTTGGGGAGGTGCAGCGAGGCGGGGAAGAGTGAATTTTGCGGAAAAATTTTGAGAAATTCTTACAAATCCCCTTGCAAAACTGGAAGAAATTTGATATACTGTACCTGGATGAAAAGAAGCACGCGGAACGAAGCAGATGATACGACAGAAAGTGAGGTAACAGGTGTTTCAGGTCGGGGATAAGGTCGTCCACCCCATGTACGGGGCGGGCATAGTGGACAGTATCGTCCAGAAACAGGTTGACGGGGTGGAGCGGGATTACTACATTTTGAAGCTGCCTAACCGCTCAATGGTCGTCATGGTCCCCACAGACAGCAGTGAAGAGATCGGGGTGCGTCCGGTGGTGGACCGGGAACAGGCGGATCGGGTCCTGGCAGCGATTCCAGAGATCCAGGTGGAGATGACCGCCAACTGGAACCACCGCTACCGGGAGAATTTGGAGCGCATGAAGAGCGGAGACCTCTATGAAGTAGCCTGGGTCATCAAGGGTCTGACGGCCCGGGACGCCCGGCGGGGACTGTCCACGGGGGAGCGGAAGATGCTCCACTCCGCCAAGCAGATTTTGATTTCCGAGCTGGTGCTGTCCAAAAGCGTGAGCTACGAGTCGGCGGAGGCGGAGCTGAACACCGCGCTGGCATGAGTATGGCGGAGAGGTCCGGGCGGCTTTTTTGTTCCGAATGGGAATGAAAAGGCCGCCATATTTTGTATACTGGGAAAGGATGGGAACGGAATGGGCGAGATGTACCACTGTCCGGACTGCGGGCGGGAGCTGCGGTATCAAGGACTTTGCTGGAGGTGCAAGGCGGAGCAGGAGCGCCGGGAGGTGCTGGCCTGGACCCCGAAGCAGTGCCAGGAGAAGCTGGCGGGCCTGCTCGCCAACGTGGAGCGGCTGGACAAAGCCCCCTGGGAAGGGGATTTTCAAAATCTGCTGCACTGTCACGGGATATGCTCCCCCGAGCTGGCCCGGGCGGCGCTGGCGGCGGAGGTCTATTACCCGGCGGAGCTGTACTACCACGCCCCGGCGGACGTGCGGGACGGTCTGGTCCAGGCCCTGCTGGAGACGGATAACCCCATGCGGGCGGGAAATCTGCTGTGCTGTCTGGCCATGCAGGGGGACAGCCGGACCCTGGAGGTCTTCCGGGAGCTGGAGGAGCACCCCCGGCCCTGGCGGAAAAAGCTTTATGTGGACCCCTCGGTATACGCCCACACCGGCGGCTGGACGTTCGACAAAGCGGGCCAGCGGCGGCAGCTCAATTTTGACACCTGTTACCCGCTCATCAAGGGGGACCGGAGCAAGGACAAGGCCGCCCAGGTGTTCCGTCCCCGGGAGGAGCGCTGTCCCCACTGCAAGGGCCCGGTGGTGGATATCCTGACCCTGGACGGACGGGATGAGCGGCTGCGTTTTTTGGGCCTGGACGGCATCATCACCGCCACCTGCTGTCCCAACTGCGTCCCCTGGGAGGAACCGGCCTGGTCCCGCTTCACCCTGGACGGCAGGAGCGAGGCGGTGTTCCCCTACACCTATGGGGAAGGGGAGGAGAGCGACGGCGATTGGGAAGCGGAGCTGTCGGATAACCCCTATGTCCTGGGGCCGGACCCCGTCCCCCTGTTCTACGGCGCGGAGTTCGACGGCCTCACCTGCACCGTGGGCGGCTTCCCCTTCTGGATACAGGACGCCCAATACTACCCCTGCCCCGACTGCGGGAAGACCATGATGTACCTGGCCCAAATCAAGTGGGACGCGCTGGACTTTATGGAGGGGACGCTGTACATCGAAATTTGCCCCGACTGCCGGACGGTCTCCATGCACCACCAACAGACATGAGGAGAGGACTATGAACGTTTACCACACCCCCCAGTACCAGGACTACCGCCAGAGGTGCGGCTTTGTCTTTTCGGAGGCGCACCGCTCCAGCCTGCCGGGAAAGACCCAGTCGCTGGCTGAGGGATACTCGGTCCGCACAGACTACTATACGGGACAGCTGGATTATCAGATCTGCGCCGCCCGCCACAGCCTGCTGGATGGAGCGGGCCGGGCTGTGCATACCTGGGACAACCTGGACTTCGACGGGGAGTTTTGTTCCCTCATCTCCCACGCCAACGGAAACCACTACCTGATCTTTCGGGAGGATCTATATGGCTACAGCGTCCTGGAGGTGGAGACCGGGGAAACCCTGCACTACATCCCGGAAAAATCCTGGCCTCTGGACGGCCGGATGGGGAAGGAGACCTTCATCTGGACCAATGCGGATTATGACCCG
The DNA here is from genome assembly GCA_022801435.1 of Lawsonibacter sp. Classification (GTDB taxonomy): domain Bacteria; phylum Bacillota; class Clostridia; order Oscillospirales; family Oscillospiraceae; genus Lawsonibacter. The sequence continues at coordinate 2,100 of JAAWSG010000049.1, read as the reverse complement.
AAAACAAACCTGCTGGCGGTCTGGGGCTGCTACTGGGCCTGCCCCGGCTCTATGGTTTTTCTGGATTTCTCCCACCCTCTGGAAGAACGGGACAGTGATCGCTGGGTGGAGATGCACGAGCTCATAGACCCGGAGTATGACCTGTTTGACGACATCAGGATGGTGAACTGGAACGTCCGGGGTTGGACGTGCTTTGAGTGTATCAGCGCCACAGAGAACACCGGCTGGACAGAGGAGCTGGTATGGCAGGAAAAAATCCTGGACGCGGTGCGGAAAAAATTGGCGGATTGAGGAGGGAGAAGGATGGCGGGACTGCTGTCTCTTTTTCGGAAAAAGCCGGAGGAACCCAGATGCTCGGCGGTGATTGTGGCCGCCGGGTCCGCCCGGAGAATGGAGGGCATTGACAAGATGCTGGCTGCCCTGGGAGAGCTGCCGGTGCTGGTCCACACCCTGTACGCCTTTCAGGACTGCCCCGCCGTGGATGAGGTGGTGGTGGTTACCCGGGAGGACCTGCTGGTGGAGGTGGGCCGTATCTGCAAAGACTTTGCCTTGGACAAGGTAAAAAAGGTCCTGGTGGGCGGGGCGGAGCGCATCCACTCGGTCCAGGCGGGCCTCCGGGAGGTGGACCCCCGGGCGGAGCTCATCGCCATCCACGACGGAGCAAGGCCCCTGGTCTCCCAGGAAATTTTGCGGAACACCATCGCCCGGGCGGCCCTCACCGGAGCGGCGGCCCCCGGCGTCCCGGTCACCGACACCATCAAGCGCACCGAGGACGGCCAGACGGTGGAGACGGTGGACCGCTCCTCCCTGTGGGCGGTGCAGACCCCCCAGGTCTTTGAGGCGGGTCTCATCCGCGGAGCCACCCAGAAGGCTCTGGAGGACGGCGTGCTGCTGACCGACGACTGCGGCGCGGTGGAGCGGCTGGGGATGCGGGTCACCCTCACCGAAGGGAGCCGGGAGAACATTAAAATCACCACCCCCTTCGACCTGCTGCTGGGGGAGGCGATCCTGGAGGCCAGAGCGAGGGGGGAGGTGCTGCTGTAATGCGCATTGGACAGGGCTACGACGTACACCGGCTGGCGGAGGGCCGGAAATTGATCCTGGGCGGGGTGGACATCCCCTGGGAGCGGGGGCTGCTGGGTCACTCGGACGCGGATGTGCTCACCCACGCCGTGATGGACGCCCTGCTGGGTGCGGCGGGGCTGGGGGATATCGGAACACACTTCCCTGACAGCGACCCCGCCTACGCCGGCGCGGACAGCTTGAAGCTGCTGGAGCACGTGGCAAAGCTGCTGGGGGAGCGGGGGTTTTCCATCAAAAATGTGGACGCCACCGTTCTGGCCCAAAAGCCGAAGCTGGCCCCTCACATCCCCCGGATGCGGGAGAATCTGGCCCGGGCGATGGGGGTCGGACCCGAACAGGTCAACGTGAAGGCCACCACCGAGGAGGGGCTTGGTTTTACCGGCTCGGGGGAGGGGATGGCGGCCCACGCGGTCTGCCTCATTGAGGGGTCGCACTGAGGGATGGGACTGTTTTTGCTGGACTGTCCCTTTGACGGGGAGCAGGAGGAGCCTGTCCCCGCCCCGCCCACCCTGGGGGATATCCTGGACCGGGAACTGCCTCCCTGTCCCGTCCCGCCGGAGAACTGGGAGGGGGTCGTGCCCATGCTGGGGAATTTACCCAGTGCCTTGGACCTGGCCTACATCCGGCGGCTGCTGGAGGAGGAGGGGATGGCTCGCTTCCGGGAGCAGACGCCCACAGAGGTGCAGATGGCCTGTGAGGAGCAGCGGGTCCGGATCCGCCAGCCCGAGCGAGACCCCTTCTGCCGCCGGCTGACCGTGCTGTCGGGATTCTGCGCCTGGTGGCTGGGGGACCCGGCGGCGGCTTTCTACAAGCTGTACAATGCGACCGACAATTCGGTGTGCGCTCCCAAGGGCGGCGGACCGGTGGATGTGGAGGTCCTCCGGGCCAGGAGCATGGCAGTCCCACTGATAATCAAACGGCACATCGCCCAAAAGGACCTGGGCCGCCTGATGGAGCTGGACCCGGAGAACCGGGACGTCTACCAGATCAGCCGCGCCTACCGCCACTATTGGACCA
>JAAWSG010000048.1 GCA_022801435.1 Lawsonibacter sp. | reverse complement strand
CAAGGTCGCCATCGCCAAGAAGGCCAAGGAGCTGGGCCTGGACGCCATCCACGACACCGTCCACGAGATGGCCCGGGACGAGGCCCGCCACGGCAAGGCGTTCAAGGGGCTGCTGGAGCGGTACTTCAAGTAAGCAAAACACTCCCGCTTTCCCGCCCGAGAGGGCGGGAAAGCTCTTTCATCACAATTTCATTACAATTCAGGAGGAACGCAAAATGGATAAGTATGTCTGCCCCTGCGGCTATGAGTACGACCCCGCCGTGGGTGACCCCGACAACGGCGTCGCCCCCGGCACTCCCTGGGACCAGGTCCCCGACAGCTGGGTCTGCCCCATCTGCGGCATGGGGAAGGACGTCTTTGAGAAGGCGTAAAACGTATATCCTAAAAAACAGCTACAAGACCATTTGTATAGCAAAACTATAAATATAGTCAAAAAAGCGCACAGATTTTAAGTCTGTGCGCTTTTTACAAACCTTGTGAATCGTTGCGTCATTGGTCTCGTGTATAAGAACTAATTGAATAAGAATTTTCCACAATCACCATATTATCTTTTTCGCCATCCCCGAAATTGGGATTGTCAAAAACTATCACAGCCATAAAACTAGAATCAGCCATTGTTGCAATGTATGACCGGGGATTTAACATATCCTCACTATTAAGTTCGATTTCTTCTTCGAGATACTCCCAAGTGCCCTTATATTGGTATATTCCTTTTATAATTTTAAGCGTACCATCTTCATAGAATACCGCACAATCACTGGAATTTGTAGCATTGCTCCAGGAACCAACAATCGGTTCTCCATTAGTACCACGCCCTGTATAGGATAGCTGTCCACTGGACAATTCCTCTTTGGATGGAAATGCAATCCATAGTGTGCCTGAGAATTCAGTTTCTCCATCCACATACAAATCCTCAATTTCTAATTTAATATACGAAAATGTGTTTCCTTTGTTGTTGTTAAATAATTTAAAAATAACATCATATGTACCACCACAATATACATTTCGTACATTATCATTTGTTCCATTTACTGTTTCAACAGGTGTATCTGGCATTCCGTTGGGAAATTCATTGAAATTCTCGTCGAGGAGTGTCAGGTATATTGGAATATGTATAGCATTATTGAAATCCCCAGTTACTGAAATAGTTGCTCTAATTATCAGATCATCTTCATCGATAGATGCTGTGTTTTCCCAAAGGTTTCTTGTTGCATATCCCTGGAGTATTTCTGAAAAATTCATTGTATAAGTTATGATTTCTTCATTATAAATTGTAGAAAAAATAATATCTTCTCTAAAGTGATAAGGGTTAGTGCGTGTCCCTTGTACATTTTTTTCTGTCTGATTATCCGATGCTTGGTCTGATACTTGATCAGCAGAGGGCAGAGAGTACGAATCATTTGTTTGTGCTGTATCTTTGCAAGCACAAAGAGTAATGCACATAACAAATGCCAACATCAACAATTTTAACCGATTCATTTTTAATCCTCCCTTTTCTTTGTAAACGGATTTGACGTATCTACAGGAATCCTCCAGGGTTTTCCTGGTGCGTCCTGTTCTGCACCGATGATTTTACCTTCCCTGCACGCTTTTGAAATTGCTGCTTGCGAATGTCCCCACTTCTCAGATGCTTCGCTTGTGCCCATGAATTTTCCCACTGGTATCCCTCCATGTTGTCATTTGATAGGGAAATAAAATCCCTCTAAGCCTTATTATACATCTTATAAAGCTCTATGTAAAGGGGAATATATCTTTATTTTCTCTGAAATGAGGTAACAGGAGATTTATAATATGTGCATTACAAGTCTGGAGGATGGGCCATGGATTATCTCAACTGGTTTCCCACGCGAATCACGGAATTGCGAACACAAAAAGGTGTTTCAGCCAGAGATATGAGTTTATCACTGGGCCAAAGCGAAAGCTATATCAATAAGATAGAGAACAAACGCACACTGCCATCAATGGCTGGATTTATTTATATCTGCGAATATTTTGGAATCACGCCGCAAGATTTTTTTAATGTAGACTTCCGCGCCCCACTGAAATCAAAAGAAGTTTTATCGGAGTTTAACAAATTGACAGCATCACAAGCTGACCATGTTATGCTGATTATTCAAGATATTGTGAAAGATAAATAAAGAAATCATAAAAAATCTATCTTATGTAGAAACAGCGGCGCTCCCCAAAAAGAGAGCGCCGCTGTTGCGATTAAAAAAGTGTAGCCCCTTGAAAGCTCAATAGGGTTTATCCATAATTCTTGCCATATATCATCCGGTCAAATCAGTATCTGGAGCTGGAAGGTCCCGGTATGCCAGCTCAGCCGGAGGGAGCCCCCGTGCTGGCGGACGAAGGCGGCGATGCTGCGGGTTCCGTAGCCGTGGCCCTCCGTCCGGACCAGGGGAAGGCCGGTATCCGGAGCGAAGCGGACGGGCTGGTCACAGCTGTTCTCGATTTGCAGAAAAAACTGCTCCCGGGTATTGTGGGTGAACAGGCGAATCTCCCGGGGCCGTCCCTCGGGTTGGGAGCGGCAGGCGTGGACGGCGTTCTCCAGGGCGTTGGACAGCACCACAGCCAGGGCGGTCCGGTTAAGCGCGGGCCGCGGGGGCAGATCGAACTGAAAGCTGGCAGAGATGCCGTACTCCTCCGCCATGCAGGCGTACTCCCCCAGCACCGTATTCAGGACCGGGTCCCCGGTGTAGCGCCGGAAGATGGGGGAGCCCAGGACCGAGGAGGTGTTCCCCTCCAGCTGCTGCACCAGGGCCAGAGCCTGTTCCGGCTCTCCCTGCCGGATGTGGGCCTCCACCTGGGCCAGGCTGCTCCGCAGACGGTTCAGGGTCTGTTCCTCCTGCCGCTCCTGACGGCGGACCCGCCCCTTGTGGACCGCCATGGCCGTGAGTTGGGCGCTGAGCACCGTGTGGTCCCGGGAGACCGTGTAGTTCCGCAGCAGATCACAGCTCAGACAGTAGAACATGGTGTAGATCACCAGCGGCAGGACCAGCAGGGTGATATAGACCGCGAAGTCCGGGATGCCGGGAAAGAGCTTCGGACTCAGCAGCGGGGTGACGGTGGGAGTGTCGTTGTCGGCGATGACCACCGAGGCCATCAGAAAGAAGATTATCCCAAACATCAGCGGGACCAGGGACAGCGTATACCAGCCCCCCACTGGGGTGTGGAACAGCTCATGGAGGCGGGGGGCGTACCACCGGTGGAGCACCACAAAGCCCAGACACCCCAGCAGCGCCCGGGCGGTGAAGTTGGCCGGACCGACGCCGGGGGCCAGCAGGTCGGCGAAGAGCAGCACAATAAAGGTAAAGGAGTAGGTCGAGGCGCAGACAAAGAGCAGCCTCCCCCTCCGCCAGGGGGACAGAAGGGGCAGAAAGAGGAAGATGGCCGCGTCCATCACCGTGGCCGCCATGCTGGCCCGCTGGTGAGAGAGCATGATGTAGTGCAGCACCTGGAGCATCCCCACCAGAGACAGGATGATGGTGGTCAGGGCGGAGACCTGCCGGGAGCTGAACCGCCACTCCTCCACCAGCATCAGCACGTAGACCGCCCCGTTGAGCAGCGCGAGAACGGCGGTGGCGGAGTACCAGAAGGTGTCACTCATGGCGGGCCTCCTGCCTGGACGCCTGGGCCAGAGCGGAATCCAGGGCGGACAGGGTCTCCAGCGCGGCGGCGGTGTTTCCGCTCTGGATGCAGTGGGGCAGAATGAGCAGGTAGTGGTGTACATCGTGGCGCAGGATGCGGCGGCGCTCATTGGTCTCCCGCCCCTCTGTAGAGGCGGCCAGCGCGGCCACCTGCGCGTTGAGCACCGCCCAGTCTAACTCCACCTCCTGCCACCGGCCCATCAGGTGGAAGTAGTGCAGAGAGCCTCCGTAAAAGGACAGCGTGAGGGCGGTGAGCAGATGGATAAAGACCTGGACATAGGGCAGAGCGTAGCGCTGGGTGTAGTCGGGCATCATCAGCAGGCCGAAGAAGATGAAGAACAGGACCAGCGGAACCACCGAGTAGACCAGCCAGCTCCAGCCCGGGATCTGGTACACCTTCCGGAAGTTGGGGCGGAACAGCCGGGCGGTGAGCAGAAAGAGGACGCTGTCCAGCGGGGCCCGGACCAGGATGCGGGGGATGTGGAAGTAGACCGCCACCGAGTTGCTCCAGCAGGTGCTGAGGTAGGTGAACATCAGCCCGGTGAACAGCACAAAGAGAAAGCGGCTGTCCCGCACCTCGCTGAAGTGCCAGCACAGGCTAAGAATGACCGCCCAGATGCACAGCACCCGCAGCAGCAGGGGCAGAGGCGCGGCGGCGGCGTTGACCAGCAGGGACAGCGGGGAGGAGAGCAGCGCCAGCAGGATCTGGAGCCAGGGCCGGATGGTCCAGCTGTCGTTGAGCAGCAAAAAGTATCCTACCGCCACCGGACAGATGGCGGCGGAGGGCAGAAGCCCCCAAAATAAGCTCATGGCGTTCCTCCTGACAGATAGTCCATGTATTGCTGGCGAAAGGTATGCAGCTTCATCTGGGAGACGGCCAGCTCAATCCCGCTGTCCAGCACCACCGTGCGGCCGGTCAGGCGGAGGATATGGCTGGCGTTGACCAGATAGGAGCGGTGGGGCTGAAGAAAGACGCCCAATTCCAGAAGCGAACCGGCGGCCTGGAGAAAGGGGGTGCGGATGGTCCGGCCCCGGATCGTGTCCCCGTCGTCCAGGTGGTAGAGGATGCGGTGCTCGGAGCACTCCAGGTACAGGACGTTCCCCAGGGGGAGCACCACGCTCCCGCCGCCCTCCACCGGCAGCTCGATCATGCGCAGCTGCTGGCCCGTGAGGATCTCGTCCAGGGCGTCGAACAGCGCGCCGGTGCGCAGCGGCTTGAGCAGGTAGTGGCTGGCCCGGATCTGGAAGGCCTCCACCGCGAAGTCCGACGAGGAGGTGAGAAAAATAATCCGTGCGGCCGGGTCCAGCCGCTTGAGCTGCCGGGCGGTCTCCACCCCTGTAAGGCCGGGCATCATAATGTCCAGCAGGTGCAGGTGGAAGGGGGTCTGACTGGCACAGCGCAGAAGCTCCTCCCCGCTGCGGAAGCAGGTGAGGCTGATCTGGAGGGAGGCGCGCTGCCGGCGGTACTGCTCCATAGCAAGCTGGAGCTCCTCCAGCTCGGGGATACTGTCTTCGCACAGGGCGATACGCAAAGAAAGCTCCTCCTCTCAAGATGGCAGGTGGGCAGGGTCAGAACTGGTGGGCCCAGCCGGATAGAAACCACACTGGAGCCAGCCAGGTGAACATGTAGATCAGAAGGTGCAGGGGGGACAGGGAGGTGTACGCCCCCACCGAGGTCAGATAGGCACACAGCAGCAGGCCCAGAGCCGAACCGGCACAGCACAGCGCCGCGCCCAGCCGGGCGGCCCGCCGCAGCCGGCGGGAGGCGGTGACCGACTCGGCAAAGGGGAGCAGTCCCTCCCGGCACAGCAGGGCGGTGAGGGGGCCGCCGTGCTCCTGCTCCGGGTCGGACAGCTCCCGGCGGCGCTCCACGCTGGGGAAGTCCATCCGGTCCGCCGCCAGCTTGAACCGCTGCTGGAGCATGGCGGGGATCAGGTTAAAATCCCGGGTGGCCAGCACCGGCCCCACCCGCTCCAGAAGCAGCTCCTCCAGGGCGGGGAAGACCGTGTCGGGCAGGGTGTAATTCAGGGCGAAGATGCCGGCCAGCTCCCCGTTGACCGCGCAGAAGACGGCGTTTTTCACGTTCAGCCCCTGGGGCAGGGGGATCTCCATCAGCTTCATAAAGGCGGCGGAGCCCACCAGCACCGAGTCCCCCCGGATGTTGCCCGACAGGCCCCCGCCCTCGTAGTACTTCAGCCCCTCCGCCCGGCGCATCAGCCCGCCCATGGAGCGCAGCTGGTCGTGGAACAGCTTGGCCAGCCCGCTGCCCGAGTCCCGGATGAGGGTGGCGGCATAGGCCACCACCCGCTCGGAGGGAAAGTCGGGCATCACCCGGAAGCCGTTGAGGGAGACATAGCCCGGGGGGAACAGGTCGGCGTCGGTGAGGAGGACCCGGTCCGCCCGCCGGGAGCCGGACATCCCCGGCCACCCGGCCAGGGCGGCCCCGATTTGGGACAGGCGGCGGGCCAGCTTGTGGAAGGGCCTGCCGTAGGCCAGCGTCCCCCCGAAGGCGGCGGAGGCGGTGAACAGGGCGGACAGACACCAGACCAGCCGGTCGGGCTGTTCCCTCCCTACCGAGGCCAGCAGGGAGAAGCACACGCTCCCCAGCAGCAGCAGAGGGCACACCACCCGGAACACGCGCTGTACCCCGTCATCGGTCTGGATCTGACTGCCGAAGCCCTCCTGGGTCCCGGGCCACTTGGCATAGGTGTCCCGGCCGTTCCACTTCCCCTCCTCCAGGGTGACCCGGTAGGGGGAGGCGGAGGCCCCGGCGGTGCGGCAGCTCAGGCGCAGGCCGCAGCGCTTGTGGTAGCTGCCGTGGAGCTGGAAGAACAGGCCGAAGAGGCACACAAGGGTATAGGGCAGACGCCCCCCCTCTCCGGCCAGGGCGAGCTGCACCCCGTCGGCCAGGGTGAAGGCGCAGGAGAGCAGAGCCAGGGTGTCCATCCCCACCCGCAGGCGGAACACCCGGACCAGCCCCACAAAGAGCAGGTCAAAGGCCAGCAGGCAGCCCGCCCCCAGCAGGCCCACTGAGAGCCAGAGCTGATTTTGGGGCTGGTCCAGGGGGGCGGGCCAGTCCGCGCCGGTCATGGGAAAAAGGGTCTGGAGCAGGCAGACTCCGGCCAGCAGCAGCACCAGCAGGGCCCGCACCCGCATCCCCCGCAGCCCCCGGCCATAGCGCTGGGCCAGCTTCAGGGGCGGAGTGTCGGGGGGCGGGGGCTCCTGCCGGCGGGGGGGACGGCTCCTGCGGAGATCAAGCTCCTCCTCCGGCTCCTCCAGGTCGGTGCCGGGGATGAGGCGCTCCAGACGGCGGACCTCCTCCCGGTCGGTATTCTCGTCCTCCTCAAACATCCGCTCGGCGAAGTCGTCCGCCCGGCGGCTCAGGTCCTTGAGAACGGCGCTCAGGCCGCTCTCCGGCTCGGGGAAGGGGATGACCTGCCCGGCGGACAGCTCCTCCCCGTCCTCCTCCGGCTCGTCCTCCCCGGCGGGGGGGTCTGGCGGCGGGGGAGAGGTCTGCTGCTCCTCTGGCTCCGGCTCCTCCCCCGGGGGGGATTCCTCCGGGGACTCTTTCCGGGGTTCCTCCTCTTCCGGCGGCGGGAGGACGGCGGTTCCGGGGAAGGCCACCACCTTGCCCCCTCCCGGGCGGGTGGGCCGGGGGGCGGGCTTGGGAGTAGCGCCGTACTCCGCCAAAATGTCCTCCAGGGTGCAGGACGCCGGGGCCGCGTCCCGGATGAGGGCCTTGACGTCGATGAGGTCGTCTCCGGCGCTGTTCAGTTTTGGGTCCTTGTGGTCGCTCATGGGCGGGCTCCTTGGTCAGATCGAGATTGGGGCTCAGTTCCCCGTGCGCTGGCGCACCGCCTCATACAGCAGGACGGCCGCCGCCGCGGAGGCGTTCAGGGAGTTGATTTTTCCAAACATGGGGATGGAGAGGGTGAAGTCGCAGGTCTCCCCCACCAGACGGCCCATCCCCTCCCCCTCGCTGCCGATGACGATGGCGGCGGGGCCCTTGAGGTCGGCCTGGTAGAGGGGGGTGGAGCCGTCCATTGCCGTCCCGAAGATCCACAGTCCCTCCTCCTTCAGCTGCCGGAGCAGGGCGGGGAGGTTGGGGACCCGGGCCACCGGCACATGGGCCACCGCGCCGGCGGAGGTCTTGGCCACCACTGCCGTCAGCCCGGCGGAGCGGCGCTTGGGGATGATGACCCCGTGGGCCCCAGCGGCGTCGGCGGTGCGGATGACCGCCCCCAGGTTGTGGGGGTCGCTGAGCTCGTCGCACACCAGGACAAGGGGGGGCTCCCCCTTCTCCCGGGCGGCGGCCAGGATGTCCTCCACCGAGGCGTACTCCCGCACCGCGGCCAGGGCGATGACCCCCTGGTGGGCGTGGGTGCGGCTCATGCTGTCCAGCTTCCGCCGGTCGGCGTCCACCACCACGATCCCCTTCTCCCGGGCCTTGGCGGCGATGTGTCCCAGGGCGGCGTCAGCGCTCCCCCGGGCCAGGAAGATCTTGTCCATGGCGATGCCGGCGCGTAAAGCCTCAATGACCGCGTTGCGGCCCTCGATGATACCGTCGTTCTCCTGCTCCACCGGGGCGGAGCGGCGCAGAGGGGGGCGTTTGTTCATAGCCGGTCCAGTCCTTTCCTTTTGTTCCATCAGGATACTAGTAGTTTACCACATTTGTCCTCCGGAGGGAAGCAGAAATTTCCGCAAGGGCGGTCCGGCGGGGGAGCGGGGAAGCTTGCCGAAGCCTGTCACAGAAAGTTTACCGGAAGTTTACATGGGTTATTCTTGTTTTTGGTTTCGGGATGTGGTATGATACCCCTTGCCCTGCTGTGTCAGGGGCTGAAAAGAGAGACGGCGTCCCCCTCCCGGGGCGGCGCGCAAACAAAACTGTAAAAATTGGAGGGAATCTCCTTGAAGCCAGAGAAAGGTAACAACAACAAAAACGCCTTCGGCCTGGTGTCGCTGATCCTGTGGGCCCTGATGCTGACCATGCTGTTCCGCAGCTGCTCCAGCTCCTACGCCAGCTCCAACCAGGTCCAGGTCCCCTACTCCACCTTCCGGCAGTGGGTGGCGGCGGACCTGGTAAAGTCCGTGAAGCTGGAGAGCAGCCTGTTCACCATCACCCTGAAGGACGGGGTGGAGGAGGAGGCTTTGGCCTATATCCCGGAGGACAACGAGGCGCAACAGAACAACGGCCTGTTTGGCTGGATGCCGGTGCAGAACAACCTGGCCACCGAGTATGTCACCACACCGCCTCCCATCTCCGACCTGGGGCTGGAGGAGCTGCTGAACGAGCACAACGTCATCCATGAGACCCCGCCGGTGGACAGCTCCTCCCAGATCCTCTACCTGCTGGTCACCACCGTGCTGCCCATCGTCATCATGGTGGGGGCGATGGTCTTCCTCTTCCGGGGCATCGGCGGAAGAGGGGGCATGGGGGGCATTGGCGGCGTGGGAAAGGCCAACGCCAAGGTCTATGTGGAGAAAAAGACCCGGGTCACCTTCCGGGACGTGGCCGGCCAGGACGAGGCCAAGGAGTCCCTGGAGGAGATCATCGACATTCTGCACAACCCCCAGAAGTACACCGAGATCGGCGCCAAGCTGCCCAAGGGAGCCCTGCTGGTGGGCCCTCCGGGGACAGGCAAAACCCTGCTGGCCAAGGCGGTGGCGGGGGAGGCGGGGGTCCCCTTCTACTCCATCTCCGGCTCTGACTTTGTGGAGATGTTTGTGGGCGTGGGCGCCTCCCGGGTCCGGGACCTGTTCAAGGAGGCCAGCAAAATGGCCCCCTGCATCATCTTTATCGACGAGATCGACACCATTGGCAAGAGCCGGGACAACCGCATGGGGGGCAATGACGAGCGGGAGCAGACCTTGAACCAGCTGCTGGCCGAGCTGGACGGCTTCGACCCGGGCAAGGGGATCATCGTCCTGGGGGCCACCAACCGGCCCGAGGTGCTGGACAAGGCCCTGCTCCGCCCCGGACGCTTCGACCGGCGGATTACCATCGACCGGCCCAATTTGGCGGGACGGCTGGCCACCCTCCAGGTCCACACCCGGAAGATCAAGCTGGCGGAGGACGTGGATTTGAAGAAAATCGCCCTGGCTACCGCGGGGACCGTGGGGGCGGACCTGGCCAACCTGGTCAACGAGGCGGCCCTCCGGGCGGTGCGGAAGGGGAGAAGGCTGGTCACCCAGGAGGACCTGCTGGCCTCCTTCGAGTTTGTCATCGCCGGAAGCGAGAAGAAAAATTCCGTCCTCACCCAGTTCGAGCGCCGCCTGGTGGCCTACCACGAGGTGGGGCACGCCATGGTGGCCTATAAGCAGAAAAACGCCGAGCCGGTGCAGAAAATCACCATCGTCCCCCACACCGAGGGCTCCCTGGGCTACACCCTGCTGATGCCCGAGGAGGACAAAACCAACCTGCGTACCCGGGAGGAGCTGATGGCCAAGATCGCCGTCTCCATGGGCGGACGGGCGGCGGAGGAGGTGGTGCTGGACACCATGACCAACGGGGCCTCCCAGGATATTCAGGAGGCCACCAACATCGCCCGGAATATGGTCGCCATGTACGGCATGAGCGAGGAGTTCGGCATGATGGCCCTGGGTTCGGTGCGCAGCCAGTACCTGGACGGGGGCTACGGCCTGGACTGCGCCCAGGACACCGCCGCCGTGATGGATAAGGCGGTGAAGGCCATCCTGGACGTGTGCTACCGGGACGCGGTGGAGGTCATCCAGGCAAACCGGGAGGATATGGATAAGGTAGTGGCCTACCTGCTGGAGAAGGAGACCATCACCGGCGGAGAGATGGTGGCCATCATTGAGGGGAGAGATCCCGCTTTGGTGGAGGACGCCTACGCGTCCACCCGGATGGCCAAGGAGCTGGAGGGGGATATCGAGCCCCCCGCCAAGGCCATCCACATGGTCAGCGAGGAAATAAAACCCCCCGCGCCTCCCCTGGAGGAGGCCTCCGGAGACGGGGAGGAAGCGCCCGCCGCCCCGGAGGAGTCCCAGAAGCCCGAGGCGGAATTCCCCCAAAGCCCCGCCGCCCCGGAGGAGTCCGGCCAGCCCCCCGCGGACGGACAGCCGTAACCGATCCCGCAAAATCAATCCCCCGCCTCCTGTCTTTGGGAGGCGGGGGATATTGTTTACTGCCGCACCACCGCGTGGAGCAGATACCAGACCGACCAGAGGAAGGCCGCAAGTAAAAGGACGGTCAGAAGGGGGATGAGCCAGCCGGCGGTGAGTATCCCCTTGGGGAGGAGCTGGCTCAGCAGCATGGGAGCCACACAGATCCCCCAGATGACCCAGCCCCCCTTGGAGCCGAAGCGGTACAGCAGGGCCCCCACAATGACCCCGATTACGATGGACGCCCCGAAAATAAGGGGCCACCAGCACCAGTCCAGGGTAAATTCCTCAATCAGCAGGATTTTTTTGGAGACCGGCACGCCGTTCACCAACATACCTTCCGGGATGGGCATCAGGTTCCCCATCGCCCAGCCGTCCCGCTCCGCCAGCCGGGCCCACAGGGTGGGGGCGAGCAGCCGCTCCAGCGCGGCCAGCGCTCCGCCCAGCGCCATGGCAAACGCCGTCTCAAAGGAGATCACCCCCAGAGCCAGCCCCAGCGCCCGCCTCCGGGTCTGCCCAAAGCGGAGGGCCAGGTCAAAGCTGAACACAATGTGGACGCTCCCTGCGATGATTCCCAAAACCCCTCCGACAATGGGAAAGAGCACGCAGGATATGGTCACGCTGGTCTCGGGCCGGCCGAAGCGCATCACACAGCCGATGATGATCTGGATTACAAGAAATAGTCCGCCCTCCACCGCCAGCCAGAGCAGCAGGTCGTCCAGGTTCAGGCGTATCAATTTTTTCAGCATTTCGTTTCACCTCACTGCATACCGTTGGATAAAGCGCCACATCAGCAGCTCGCTCCCCGCTGCGCCCACGGCCAGCAGAACGGCCAGCACTCCGGGCAGGCCCCTCCACAGCCAGCCCCACCGGGAGGCGCGGAGGAGGTCCATCAGTCTGGACTCCGCCGACAGGAGCATGAAGGCCACCAACATCATCGCCGCCAGGATGGACAGGACCACTAAGATGGTGCCCAGGACCTTGTGCCTCGCCATCAGCAGACCGCAGAGACAGCCCATCACCATCAGCGCGGCGCAGGCCAGGGGGAAGCTCCAGGGCGGGCTGTCGAACATGCGCAGAAGTGTCCACCGGCCCCGCTCCTCCCAGCCGGCCAGGGCGGGAAAGGCGGACAGGAACCGCTGGAGCGCCCAGCAGACCAGCGCGCAGCACCCGATATCGGCCTGGATCGCCCAGAAGAAGTCCCGCCGCCGCGCCCCCATGGACAACCCCAGATTCAGGTTGTTGGTACACAGGGCGAAGGAGTACAGGAACAGGCACAACAGGATCATGACGGGAAACATGGCGTAGTAGCTCTCAAAGAGGTTTCCCCGCTCCGTGTTTCCAGGCACTCCGGTGGCGCAGCAGCCCGCGATCACGATGCCCGCGAAGCCGAAAATCGCTCCCAGGTTGGGCCAGGAGAAGGTGAGAAGAAATCGAACGGATCGTCCCATTCCGCCCGCCCCCTTACTGCGCGTCCCCGTGACCGCACAGGGCCACAAAGACATGCTGCAAACTCATGGGGGATACGTCCACATCCGCCTCCTGGGCCGCGGCGAGCTTGACCGCCTGCCCCCGGACCGCCACCGTCTTCTGCCGCCCCATCTGGTGGACAGACAGCACCTCCAGCCCCTGGCACACCTGGTCCACCACGTCCTCCCGGCCCGAGATGCAGCGGAACTGCTGGATGAGCTCGTCCGTGGGGGTGTTTTCCAGAATACGGCCCTCGTCCAGAATGATGACCTGCTCAAAGATCGAAGCCGCCTCCTCAATGATGTGGGTGGAGACCAGGAAGGTGCGGTTGGTCTGGGAAAAATCCTCCAGCAGCAGCTGGTAGAACCGCTCCCGCATGACCACGTCCAGCCCCGCCGCCGGCTCGTCCAGGATGGTGACGGGGGCCCGGCTGGCCAGGGCGAGCAGTATGGTCACCATGGACATCTGCCCCTTGGACAGCTGGGAAATTTTCTTCCTGGTCTCCAGCTTGAACTCGTCCAGCAGGCGCAGGGCGTAGTCCAGGTCCCAGTTGGGGTAGTAGATGGCGGCGGCCTTCAGATAGTGCCGCACCTTCATGTTGTTGGGTCCGGAGAACAAAGTGGCCTGGAGCTCCCGGGAGAAGCAGATGTCGTTCAGCGCCCGCTGGTTCTCCCACACAGGCTGTCCGTCATAGGTCACCGAGCCGCTGTCCTTGGTGTTTTGTCCGGTGAGGATGCCCAGCAGGGTGGTCTTGCCCGCCCCGTTGCGCCCGATGAGCCCGTAGATCTTCCCCGGCTCGATGGTCAGATTCAGATTGTGGAGGACCTCCTTGTCCCTGTAGGACTTGCACAGCCCCTCCGCCTGTAATATTCCCGCGTTCATTGCTTCTCTCCTTCCTCAATGGCCCGGCTGACCATGGCCAGCAGCTCCTGACCGGTGAGGGACAGGGACGCCCCCTCCTTCACCAGCGGCTTGACATACCCGTCATAAAAGGCGGCCTTTCGCTTCTGCTTCACGCGTTCCTCCGCTCCCGGGGCCACGAACATGCCGATGCCCCGCTTTTTGTAGAGAATTCCTTCCGCAACCAACAGGTTGATCCCCTTGGCCGCGGTGGCTGGGTTGATGCTGTATCCCCGGGCCAGCTCGTTGGTGGAGGGGACCTGCTCCTCCTCCCGGTAGATGTTCCGTAAAATGTCGTTCTCCAGCATCTGAGCGATTTGGAGGTAGATCATCCCCCCGCCGTCCAAGGCTCCATGCACACGCTTCCCTCCTTTGCTGTCTGTGTGTATTGGTTCATTACTTGCGTAACTAACCATACCACTAACGGGCCTCCCTGTCAAGGGGGAACCGAAAATTTTATCCGGCCGGCCGGGGACTGTTGTGGACATGCTCAAAAATCCCGTTGATTTTTTGTCGGATTATGCTATAATATGGGAAAAGACTATGTGGGGTGATAAAATATGTGTTAGTACCTTATAGCTTGCGGCACTGGACTGCTGTCTGGAGGCAGACCGGTGTATGGTCTGTCAGGCGCCAGGTACGCGCATAAAAGAAGGCGGGATATTCCGCACAGGCCCTGTACGGGAAACCGAAAGCTCGTTCGCCCAATTCCATAGATTTCCTATATCCTGTCGTATACCAAAAGGAGGGGATTTTTGTGGAGCGCTGTCAAGATTTTTTCGATGCTCTGAACACAGCTCCCACAGCGGCGGAGGTGTTCCGGAGATGACAGTGGACGATGTGCCTGTCGAGATATACGGCTTGCTCTGTCAGCTCGGTCTTACCGCGAACTATACCGGCTTTTTCCATACCGCCTATGCGGTCCATCTGGCCAGCAGCGCGCCGCAGAGGCTGGACCGGGCCATCAAATATCTTTACGCCGATGTGGCGGAGCACTACAGCACCACGCCGGCCGCTGTAGAGAGAAACATCCGCGCATCCGTGACCCGCATATGGAGGGAGAACCCGGACCGGCTGCGCCAGACCGTGGGCGGAGCGCTGGACCGTAAGCCGTCCAACACCGTATTTCTTGCTGGCCTTGCCGCCCGGCTCAGACGGCCCCCTGTGCCGTAGCCGGAGGCAGAAATGAAAATCTCCCAATTCGGCTTTGTGTTCCGAGGCGTCTTGTTTTTCCTGTCCCGCCGGGGCAGGAGCATGAAAGAGAATTGGGACTTCGGTTTTCCGCTCAGAGCCGTCACGCTCCCTCCCAGGTTCCAGACCGGGGGAGAGAGGGACATGGAGCTGAATTGCGGTACTCTCTGTGAGACACCACACAACGATGTGTGGTGTCTCAGCCTGTTGTATTCTGACACGGAAGGTCAAAACGTGCGGTATTTTTCGGGTGCGATATTACAAAAATTGAGACATTCCGAAAAAATATGGATAAAAACCTGTACGAAACCGGGAACATGCGGTACAATAGGGGCGGAACCATCCACACACATACATCAAGGAGGCTGATGCAATGAGTTTCAAGTCGGACATTGAGATCGCGCAGGAGCACACCCCCCGCCGGATTACAGAGATCGCCGCCGCCGCGGGCATTGACGAGGCGTATCTGGAGCAGTACGGGAGCGCCAAGGCCAAGATCGACCTGAGCCTGCTGCGGGAGAACACACGCCCGGACGGCAAGCTGATTCTGGTCACCGCCATCACCCCCACCCCCGCCGGGGAGGGGAAGACCACCACCACCGTGGGGCTGGCCGATGGGCTGCGCCGGCTGGGGAAGAACGCCGTGGTGGCCCTGCGGGAGCCCTCTCTGGGTCCGGTTTTTGGAGTGAAGGGCGGGGCCGCCGGGGGAGGCTACGCCCAGGTCATCCCCATGGAGGACATCAACCTCCACTTCACCGGGGACTTCCACGCCATCGGGGCGGCCAACAACCTGCTGGCGGCGATGCTGGACAACCACATCCAGCAGGGGAACGCCCTGAACATCGACGTGAAGCAGATCACCTGGAAGCGGTGTGTGGACATGAACGACCGCCAGCTGCGGCACATCATCGACGGCATCGGCGGGAAGATGCAGGGGGTCCCCCGGGAGGACGGCTTCGACATCACGGTGGCCAGCGAGATCATGGCGGTGCTGTGCCTGTCGGACGGCATCCTGGACCTGAAGGAGCGGCTGGGCCGGATTATTGTGGCCTACACCTATGAGGGAAAGCCGGTCACCGCCCACGACCTGAAGGCGGAGGGGGCCATGACCGCCCTGCTGAAGGATGCCCTCAAGCCCAACCTGGTCCAGACCCTGGAGGGGACCCCCGCCCTGGTCCACGGCGGGCCCTTCGCCAACATCGCCCACGGGTGCAACTCGGTGACCGCCACCCGCATGGCCCTCAAGCTGGGAGACTACGCGGTCACGGAGGCGGGCTTCGGCGCCGACCTGGGGGCAGAGAAGTTTTTGGACATCAAGTGCCGCATGGCGGGGCTGACCCCGGACGCGGTGGTGGTAGTGGCCACCGTCCGGGCCCTGAAGCACCACGGCGGCGCGGCCAAGGGGGAGCTGGGCCAGGAGAATCTGGAGGCCCTGGAGAAGGGGCTGCCCAACCTGCTCCAGCACGTGGACAACATCAAAAACGTCTACGGCCTGCCCTGCGTGGTGGCCGTCAACGCCTTCCCCACCGACACGCGGGCGGAGCTGGACCTGGTGCAGGCCAAGTGCCGGGAGCTGGGGGTCAACGCCGCCCTGTCCGAGGTGTGGGCCAAGGGGGGCGAGGGCGGTCTGGCCCTGGCTCAGGAGGTGGTCCGGCTGTGCGGGGAGAGGAACGAGTTCCGCTTCTCCTACGATACCGGGGACTCCATTGAGAAAAAGCTGGAGGATATTGTCAAAAAGGTCTATCGGGGGGACGGGGTGGTCCTCACCGCCAACGCCAAGAAGCAGGCCCAGCAGCTCGCCGGCCTGGGGTTTGGCGGCCTGCCCATCTGCATGGCCAAGACCCAGTATTCCTTCTCCGACGACCCCGCTCTGCTGGGCGCGCCCAGGGGGTTTGAGGTCACGGTGCGCAATCTGAAGGTGTGCGCCGGCGCCGGCTTCCTGGTGGCCCTCACCGGGGATATTATGACGATGCCCGGACTGCCCAAGGTCCCCGCCGCCGAGAAAATCGACGTGGATGAAAACGGGGTCATCTCCGGCCTCTTCTAACCCTCATCACCCAAAACAGGCCCGCCGTCAGGCGGGCCTGTTTTGATACGGGATGGGGATGGACGCGGGGACAGCGGGCGCTCCCTCCAGTGCGGGCAGGTCCAAATACGCAGACCGGCCCGGAGGCGGAATTGGCCGATCTTGACGTATTCAGGGCTGGCGCTTCAGGTTTTCCCGGAGTATGACCTGGTCGCTGGCCTGGTACTCCTTGGCGTAGCGGCCCGGGGTGAGTCCGGTGAGGTGGCCGAAGGTGCGGATGAAGTGGGAGTTGTCCGAAAAGCCGGACAGCTCCCCCGCCCGCTGGACGCTGACCCCCTCCTGGAGCAGCTGGCGGGCCCGGAGCACCCGGCTGTAGATGATGTACTCCATGACGGAGAAGCCGGTGGCCGCCTTGAAGATCCGGCAGAGGTAGTGCTTGCTGATATAGAACTGTCCGGCGATCTGGTCCAGGGACAGGGGCTCGGACAGGTTGTCCCGGATGTAGTCCAGAATGGGGACCACCCGGAGGAAATCCTTGTTGCGCACCGGCTCCCCCGCGGTGGCGGCGTCCAGGACGGGGGCCAGCCGGAGGAGCAGCCGCACCAGGGCCATGGTCTGCCGCAGGTCGCTGCCGAAGGAGCCGTCGTTCTTGTTGCGCTCCAGGGCCTGGAAGAGCTCGATTACCTCGGTCATCTCCTCCCCCCGCAGCTCCGCCCGCCGGAAGGAGTCCTGTCCCAGCCGGGTCAGGTCGGTCTGGGGGGTGGACAGCTGGGCCAGAGACCGGCGGCTGATGTGCAGGACGTACCGGGCGTGGAAGCCGGTGGCCATGGTGCGGTGGAGGGTGTTTTCCCCAATGAGGTACAGGGTCCCCCGGTGCAGGGGGTAGACCTGGTCGTTGACGAAGATGTTCCCCGGGCTGGTCAGGGGGAGGAGCAGCTCACAGTGGTCGTGGAAGTGGAGCCGGCTCATGTTCCAGGTCTCGTTGTGGTTCAGCTGCAAGTGAAATTCCACGTTTGTCAATGGAAAAACCGTCCTTTTGAACCGAATTTCTGCCCTTGGCCGGCGGGACGCCTCCCAGGGGGATTTCCCATTATACCACGTCAGGTCCAGATATGCAAACTTTATGCTAAATTACAGATAGACCAATTGCGGGATTTGTGGTAGAATAATCAGCGTGAAATGGCAGTTTGCGGAACCGTGAAACCAGAGAGAAAACAAATTTTTGTAATGGGGGTTTTACCATGAACAAAGTATTTTCCTTGCATGATGCCGTGGAGAAGTTCGTCGAGAGCGGGGACTGTGTCTGCTTCGGCGGCTTCACCACCAACCGCAAGCCCTACGCCGTGGTCAGCGAGATCCTGCGCCAGGGACAGAAGGACTTCACCGTCTGGGCGGGTCCCGCCGGCGGGGACTGGGACATGATGATCGGAGCGGGCCGCGTGAAGGCGTACATCAACTGCTACACTGCCAATTCCGGATACACCAACGTCTCCCGCCGCTTCCGGGCCGCCATCGAGAAGGGACAGCTCACCTATGAGGACTACTCTCAGGACGTGCTCATGCTCCAGCTCCACGCCGCCTCCCTGGGCCTGCCCTTCCTGCCCGTGCGGCTGATGCAGGGCTCCGGCCTGATGAAATACTGGGGCATCAGCGAGGAGCAGCGCAAGGCTCTGGACAAGGTGGACGATTTGAAGTGCGTGGAGATCGAGAACCCCTTCAAGCCCGGGGAGAAGGTGGTCGCCGTCCCCACTCCCAGACTGGACCTGGCGGTCATCCACGTGCAGAAGGCCAGCCCGGACGGGACCTGCATCATCGAGGGGGACGAGTTCCACGACGTGGACATCGCCGTGGCCGCCCGGAAGGTCATCGTCACCTGCGAGGAGCTGGTCAGTGACGAGTACATCCGCCGGGACCCCACCCTGACCCGCATTTTTGGCGAGTGCGTCAGCGCGGTGGTCCACGCCCCCTACGGCGCGTGGCCCTCCCAGTGCTACAACTACTACGACAACGACTCCCACGCCCTGATTGAGTACGACAAGGCCAGCAAGTACCAGGACGCGGAGGACGCCAAGGAGCAGCTGGCCAAGGCCGCCGCCAAGGCGCAGAAGGCCGCCGAGGCCAAGCCCGGGGACGAGAAGGCCGCCGCTGCCGCTGAGAAGGCGAAGAAGGCCGCCGAGGACGCCGCCGCCGGGACCGCCATCCCCGAGACCTTTGCGGACTACCTGGAGAAGTGGGTCTACAGCGTGAAGGACCACGACGGGCTGCTGGACAAGGTGGGCGGGTCCCGCCTCATGCGGCTGAAGAACGAGCCCCATCTGGGCTACTCCACCCGGCACTAAAAGGAATAGGGAGGTAAATCAAAATGGCTGAGTATAAAATCACCAAGCAGGAGCGTCAGGCTTACGCCATCGCCAAGAACATCAAGGAAAACCAGATCGTCATCGTGGGAACCGGGCTTCCCCTCATCGGCGCCTCCCTGGCCAAGCGGGTGGTGTGCCCCTCCTGCCACCCCATCGTGGAGAGCGGCCTGATGGACTGCTCCCCCGTGGAGGTC
>JAAWSG010000047.1 GCA_022801435.1 Lawsonibacter sp. | reverse complement strand
TTTTTCAACGCTACAAGATGTTGCTTCATTCCGTCTATTCCCATGAAAATTTCTTTTTCTCCAACTCTCTGCACACAATCCTCTGCGATGTATTTAGGAAGTTCATCAAGTAAATTTCTTGAGACAATTACCTCATAGAAATATTTTACAATATCTTTATTATTCATCATGCGCCTCCTCACTTCCAATTGATCTCTCTAATTATAACAGCAGAAACACCTGCTGACAAGCATAAATCAGGAGGGCTCCCCGTGGAGCGCCCTCCTGCTGTATCTATGAGGTTTTGCGCTGCCTTTTCGTTATTCCCACTCTATTGTCCCGGTGGGCTTCGGTGTCAGGTCGAAGAGCACACGGTTGACCCCCTTGACCTCGCTGGTGATTCTCTGGGTGATATGCTGGAGCAGCGGGAAGGGCACATCCTCCACGGCAGCGGTCATGGCGTCCACCGTATTGACCGCCCGGATGATAACGCACCACTCATCGGTCCGGCGGTTATCCCGGACGCCCACCGATTTCAGGTCAGGGATGGCGGTAAAGTACTGCCACACCTTTCCCTCCAGGCCATTTTTGGCGAACTCCTCCCGGAGGATGGCATCCGACTCCCGCACGGCCTCCAGGCGGTCCCGGGTGATGGCCCCCAGACAGCGCACCCCCAGGCCGGGTCCCGGGAAGGGCTGGCGGCAGACCATGGAGTCGGGCAGTCCCAGCGCCTTTCCGCAGGCGCGGACCTCGTCCTTGAAGAGCATTTTCAGGGGCTCCACCAGGGCAAAGTCCAAATCCTCGGGCAGACCTCCCACATTGTGGTGGCTCTTGACCGCTTTGACCGTCTTGGTACCGCTCTCGATGATGTCGGGGTAGATGGTGCCCTGGCCCAGGAATTGGATGCCGTCCAGCTTCCGGGCCTCCTCCTCGAACACCCGGATAAACTCCGCGCCGATGATTTTTCGTTTTTTCTCCGGGTCGGACACCCCGGCCAGCTTGTCCAAAAAGCGGTCCGCCGCGTCCACATAGACCAGGTTTGCGTCCAGCTCGTCCCGGAAGACCCGCACCACCTGCTCCGGCTCCCCCTTGCGCAGCAGGCCGTGGTTCACGTGGACGCAGGTGAGCTGCTTTCCGATGGCCTTGATGAGCAGGGCGGCCACCACCGAGGAGTCCACCCCGCCGGACAGGGCCAGCAGCACCTTCTTCTCCCCCACCTGCCGGCGGATGAGCTCCGCCTGGTCGGCGATGAAGTTGTCCATATTCCAGTTGGCCTGAGCTCCGCAGACCCCGAAGACAAAGTTGGACAGGGCCTCCTTCCGGGCGCTCTCCTCCTCCGGCCAGGATGCGTCCCCCTTGTGGTCGGCCAACAGCACGGGGACGGGGGCGTTATAGATCCCCTTGGCTACGTCAATCTCCACACCGTCCACCACCCGGTTGGGCCCGCCGTTGAGGATGACTCCCTTCACATTGGGCAGAGCGGCCAGCTCCTCCGGGGTGATGTCGTGGGGGTGTATCTCGGAATAAACTCCCAGGGCGCGTATCTCCCGGGCCAGGCGGGGGTTCTCCTCGCTGCCCAGGTCCAGTACCACGATCATGTCCTGCTTCATAGTTTCCCTCCTGTAAATATAGAGCGGTCCGGTTTTTATCCTCCATATTCTACCACAGAGGGGGGCCGGTGCGCAAGGGGCGGGGATAAGAATGCGGACGATTCCGCCGCAATCTTTTCGGACCCAGGGCTCCTGGCAAACAGAGGACCCCTCCGATTCCCATGGAAATCAGAGGGGTATTCTGTTCGGGCCCGCGGTATGGGGAAACGGCTCCGCAAACGGGACCGGTATTTTTCTTCTAATGCGGGGCCCTATGTCCATCCGTTCCCGGGGCGGGAGGGTCCGTCTGGTCCGGAGCGGAGGGGGGCTGGATTATCATGGTCTTATCCGTTCCGCCCGCAAGCCTGCCGCCCAGCATACCGGCAATCAGGGCTTTGACGTCGATGCCCATGCCCTGTGTGATGCCCTCGGTGACCTGGGATGTGCCGTGGATGATATCCTCCAGCAGTTTCGCGCTGTTTCCATCGCCGTACATAGTGATTTTATCCACCTTGGACAGCGGTTCGGCCACATTTTTGGCAATCTGGGGCAGGGCCTGCATGACCATCTCGATCACTGCGGCCTCGCCGTACTTCTTCATGGCCTCGGCCTTTTTATCAATTCCCTCGGCCTCCGCCAGCGCCTTGGCCCGAATCGCCTCGGCCTCCGCTTTGCCCACCGCGGCGATGCCCTCCGCCTCCTGCTCCTTCGCGTACTTCTGGGCCTCCGCGATTTTCATCTCCGCCTCGGCCTTCTGCTCCTGCTCGTAGCGGGCCGCCTCCGCGTCCTTCTGGCGCTTGAACAGGGCGGCCTCCGCCTCCTGCTGCTGGCGGTAGCGCTCGGCGTCCGCCTTGGCCCGGATCTCCGCCTCCAGCTTCTGCCGCTCCACCTCCACCTCGTGCTGCTTCAGCTCGGCCTGGCGCTGGGTCTTGGCGATCTCCGCGTTGACCGTGGCCGTCTCGATGCTCTTGCGCTGTTCCTGGCTCTGGATTTCATAGGCGGCGTCCGCCTCCGCCTTTTTGCTGTCCGCCATGATTTTCAATTCGGCCCGCTTGATTTCCAGCTCGGTCTGCTTTTGGGCAATCTGGGTGTCCGCCTGCACCCGGGCCTCATTGGATTCCCGCTCCGCCTCCGCCTGGGCGATGGCGATGTCCCGGTCCGCCTGGGCCTTGGCGATGGCCGCGTTTTTCTTAATCAGGCTGGTGTTGTCCGCCCCCAGGTCCTTAATCAGACCGTTTTCATCGGTGACGTTCTGTATGTTGCAGGAGAGGATCTCGATGCCCAGCTTATCCATGTCCTTGCTGGCCTTCTGCATCACCTGGTCCGAGAAGGAGTCCCGGTCGGTGTTGATCTCCTTGAGGGACAGGGTCCCAATGATTTCACGCATATTGCCCTGGAGGGAGTCCTGAAGGTCCCGGGTGATCTCCTCCGGGCGCTTGTTCAAAAAGTTTTTCGCCGCCAGCTTGATGCCCTCCGGGTGGGGAGAGATGCGGACCTTGGCCACGGCGTCCACGTTGACATTGATGAAGTCGCTGGTGGGGACGGACTGCTCGGTCTTGATGTCCACCGTCATCTGTCCCAGATAGAGCCGGTCCATGCGCTCCAGGAACGGGACGCGGATGCCGGCCCGGCCAATCAGCACCTTGCTCTCTTTTTTAAGGCCGGAGATGATGTAGGCCTGGTCGGGCGGGGCCTTGACGTAGCCAAGCAGGAACACAACGGCCACAACCACAACGGCCGCGAGCACGGGGAGCACACGCCAAATAATATCAGGCATCGGAATTCCTCCTTTCAGATGAAGCAAATGGGACTATATAAACAAGCCGCGCTGACCGCGTCCGCCCGGCATGGGGCGGCCCGCCAGACGGCCTGGAAGCACCTCACTCCTCCAGCCGGATGCCCGAAATGTCCCCCCGCATGGCGGCCAGACGCTCCAGGGCCTCCACCTCCGCTTCAAGGCTCCGCCGGCTCCACTCCCGCCGGAGCCGCCCGCTGTCGGAAATCATCTGGGAGAGCACGTTGACGGCCCGCAGGCAGAGCGCCGCCCTCCCGCTGGTCTCTTCCCCCGCCTCCTCCGCCTGGCGCAGCTCCCGCAGGGTGAGCTCCAGGGTCTGGAGATAGTCCGCCTCCAGCCGGGCCGCGGAGGGCTCCTCCATCCCGTCCCAGCATTGGAGGACCTGCTGCTCCAGATTTTCCAGGGCGGTCCGCACATAGGGGGTCTCCACCGGGGCCGCGGCCTGCCGGAGCCGTGTCCGGACCCGCTGGGCGGAGCTTTGGCAAGCGGTGGAACGCAAAAACCGCTCCAGCATGGGGCCGAGGGCATCCAGGCGCTGGGACACGGCGGCCAGACGGTGCGCGTCCTCTGTGAAGCCGCCGGATTCCCCGCCCCGGTGCGCCTTCATGGCGGGAATCAGGGTGCGCTCCAGCTCCGCCAGCTCCTCCGCGACGGCGGACAGTGCATCCGCGTACTCGTCCAGAAGGCTGCCGTCCTTTTTGTCCAGCAAGCCGCCCTGCGGCTCGGAAAACAGCGCCCGGCAGGCCGCGGCGGCTCCCATCGCCTTATCCTTCAATTCATCTCCGCACAGCAGGCGGATACGCTCCATGGTAAGCCCGGTGATGGAGGAGGGGATGGCGGTATGGATGGAGGTCAGCGACCGCCGGACCTGCGCCCACAGGGATTCCAGCCGCCCCCGGGTCCGGAGCAGCTCCGCCGGCATCCCGGGAGCAAACTCCTGGAACTCTGGAGGACGCCGTTTCTGGAGAGAGTCTGGGGCCGGCGTGTTCGCGGTAATTTCAAAGGGGATACGCTTTTCCTTGCCCACCTTTGTGGCAAAAATGGTAAACGCCGCCGTCATACTCAGCCCCATCTCCCTGCACGCCTGCTCCATCTGTTTCTTCACGTCCTCGTCTATGCGAAAGTTGACCATGACCTGCGCCATGCGTGCCACCTCCTACCACTCCATTATAGCACAGGTAAAGCAAAATGCAAGCAATTTCTTTACAGGCGCAGTACAAAATTTTTCTGCCCAGGTGTGCTTTAAAATTCAAAGCGGGGGCGGCGGGTTCGGACCGGCGGACCATCCAACGAATGTCAGCACCACCGTCCGCTTCCGGTTCATCCTGGACCCCAGCCGGTATACCGCCCTCCAGGCGGGGGACTACACCCTCCCCCTGGACTAAGACGGGTCCTGGAACTCGGGAAAATACTCCCGCACAAAGTCCACATCCGCCACCTGGAAGGTCCGCCCGTTCAGATGCTCCAGGGGGCCGGCGGGGGTGGTAAAGTGAAAGGCGAGCTTGTAGGAGTACAGCGCCTGTCCGTGGCGGTGGAATTTCCGGTTTTCCCGCTCGCTGCCGTACTTGCCGTCCCCGATGAGGGGGTGTCCGGCGGCGGCGAACTGGGCCCGGATCTGATGGGTACGCCCGGTAATCAGGTCACACTCCACCAGGGACAGGCCGTTCCGGAAGGCCAGCGTCCTGTAGCCGGTGACGGCGGTCTTAGCCCCCGGCTCGGGCTTTTTGCGGACATAGACCTGCTTTTTTACCTCGTTCTTAACCAGATAGCCCTCCAGCCGTCCCGTCTCCGGGGACATACGGCCCTGAACCGCGCACAGGTAGTACTTGGACAGCTCCCGGTCCTTGATTTTCTGGTTCATCACCCGCAGGCCCCCGGCGGTCTTGGCGGCGATGACGATGCCCCCGGTGTTCCGGTCGATACGATTGCACAGGGCGGGGGCGAAGGAGTTCTCCCAGTAGGGGGACCACTCCTTTTTCTGGTACAGGTAGGCCTGGATATGGGTCAGCAGGGTGTTCACCCGCTCATTTTCATCGGGGTGGACCACCAGACCGGGGCGCTTGTCCAGGAGCATGATGTGCTCGTCCTCATAGAGGATGTTCAGCCGGGGCTGGCAGAGGGAGAGAAATGCGTTCTCCGGTGTGGGTTTTTGGAAAAACTCGTCGTTGATGTACAGCTGGAGCACATCCCCCTGGCAGAGCCGCACGTCCCGCCTGCTCCCCTTTCCGTTCACCTTCACCCGCTTCAGACGGATGTACTTCTGGGCCAGCGGGGCGGGCAGCAGGGGGAGGGTCTTGTCCAGCCACCGGTCCAGCCTCTGGCCCGCGTCATTTTTTGTGATGATAAATTCCTTCATGGCGTTCCTTTCCCAACACGGCGCGCCCCCTCTTTCTCTGGGGCCCGGGCCGCTATAGGGACATTTCACCATACTCCGCCCCAAGTGTCAATAAATTTCTGAAAGAATTTTTGGAAAAGTATTTGACATTTGGGACAAAGTTCTTTATAATATCCTGCGTACCATTCTGCAAGTATGGGGCCACGCCCCGGGGAGGAACGCCATGCGCCTGGAGCTGCGGGACATTATCCACGTCCCGGACGGAAAAAAGAGCTTTCAGTTTTCGCTGGACCTCTCCGAGCTGGATTTTTATGGGAGCCGCCCCGCCGTCCACCCCGTCCTGGTCCAGGGCAGCGTGACCAACCACGCCGGAGCCCTGGTGCTGGAGGGGACCGCCCGCTCCACCCTGGAACTGCGGTGCGACCGGTGCGGCAGGCCCTTTTCCCGGGAAAAAACGGTGGTGCTGGACAACCTGGCCGCCCAGGAGCTGGAGGATGAGGAGCATGACGACATCCTCCTGCTGGACGGGACCCAGCTGGATCTGGATGAAGCGGTCACCACGGCCTTCGTGCTTGCGATGGATACCAAACATCTTTGCTCAGACGACTGCAAAGGGCTGTGCGCCAAGTGCGGAGCCGATTTGAACCTCGGCCCCTGCGGGTGTAGACCTGATGTCGATCCCAGACTGGCAGCCCTTGCGCAGCTGTTGGATAAGGAAGCTGAGTGAGTAATGGAAAGTGCCTTTGCCGGCACGTTTGAAGGAGGTGTCACCCATGGCGGTTCCTAAGAGAAAAGTGTCCAAGGCCCGGCGCGATAAGCGGCGCAGCTCCCACTGGAAGCTGGAGACTCCCGGTATCGTGACCTGTCCTAAGTGCGGGGCCTTCCGGCTTCCCCACCGGATGTGTGCCAACTGCATGACCTATAACGGCCGTTCCTTTGGCCAGACCGAAGCTCAGCAGTAATCAAAATCCCCCAGCCGTGACCGGTTGGGGGATTTGACTTTTTTGCTTGCGGGATGGTTGCCCCGCCCGCCATGCGGATATGTGGCGGTTATCGTGCGGACACGACAAGTCGTGTCCCTACACGCGCCCCTGTTCCGCGGGCAAATTATGGAGCGGACCGGAACGCGTCCAAAATCTCTTCCCGGCTGGTGTTTGCGCTGAAAACACGGACCGGTATGTCAGGGTAAAATCCGTCTTCTTCATACTGTGCCTCAATCCAGGCGCTCTTGACCTCGCCCTCCTGGGTAAAGATATAATAGGTACAGCGGCATCCCGTATCCTTCCCCAAGGAAAGATGAATCGTCCGATAGTAAAACCATCCCTTCTCGTATCCAAACGGAAAAACCGGATCGGATATTCCAATCTCCTGGCACGCCTGTATAATTTCTTCATCCCGGCCCTTAGGCCCAATCCCCATGGCCTCAGTACGCAGCGGCGGGTCTTCAAACCATTTCCAGAACAGTTGGTTTTCCACGCTGCACACCTGCACGGCAACCCATATCCCAATAACAGCGGCAACGGCCAGGACCGCCAGGGCACGAAATCCCGTTGTTTTTTTGATGTGACACATAAGATACTCCTATGAGTTGTCAGTGGACGCACGGAATCTGCTTTTCTGTTTATATTAGATACATCTAAGTTGTATCTTTATAAAGATTATATCACGTCCGTTTGTTTTCGTCAATATATAATGCAAAAATTTTTTATGTAAATTAAAAATTGTAATTATACACAGGAAAGGATATGCTATCTTGAATTTTCCACCCAATGCTTTCAGTGTATGCATCAAATCTTTCACATGCCCCGATATTCCACATACCGGGGTATGTGAAGATTTGTGTTCGGTAAGAGCACTGAAGCTCCTAGCTCTTGGGCTTGGGCTTGCACAGCAGGGCGACCACGAAGCCGAAGACCACAGCGGCGGTGATGCCTCCGGCGGCGGCGGTGATCCCTCCGGTGAGAGCGCCCATGGCCCCCTGTTCTCCCACCGCCTTGCGCACCCCCTTTGCCAGCAGGTGTCCGAAGCCGGTGAGGGGAACTGTCGCCCCCGCGCCGCCCCAGTCCGCCAGCTTCTGGTAGACCCCCGCCCCGCTGAGCACCACCCCGGCGGTGACGTAGCTGACCAAAATCTTCGCCGGGGTGAGGGTGGTCTTGTCAATCAGGATCTGTCCGATGAGGCACAGCGCCCCACCGCAGAGAAACGCGTTCAAATACTCCATAAAATCCCCCTATTTGCTGGCCGAGATGGCAATGGCGTGGCAGATGCCCGGGATGCTCTCCCCCTGGAAGGCGGAGGTGGGGGAGTGCAGAGCGCCGGTGGGACAGAAGAGGATATTTTTCCACTTGCCCGCCTTCATATTGTTCAGCAGATACCCGGTGAGCACCGAGGCGCAGCACCCGCATCCTGAGCCGCCGCAGTGGACATCCTGCTTCTCCCGGTCGAAAATCAGCGCGCCGCAGTCCACATGGCTGCTGAGCTTGACCCCCTCCCGGCGGAGGAGCTCCACCAGCAGCTCGCTGCCCAGCTCCCCCAGGTCCCCGGTGACAATCAGGTCATAGCTGCTGGGGGAGCGCCCCGTGTCCTGGAAGTGGGCCAGCAGGGTATCGCAGGCCGCAGGCGCCATCGCAGCGCCCATATTGTTGGTGTCGATGACCCCCTTGTCCACGATCTTCCCCACGGTGGCGTGGGTGATACAGGGCCCCGGACCTTCCCGGGCCAGCACCGCCGCCCCCGAGCCGGTCACGGTCCACTGGGCGGTGGGGGTGCGCTGTCCGCCGTACTCCAGGGGGGTGCGGTACTGCCGCTCGGCGGAGCAGAAATGGGAGGACACCGCCACCCCGGCCCACTCCCCAAAGCCGCCGTCCAGCGCCATGGAGGCCAAAACCAGCCCCTCCCCCATGGTGGAGCAGGCCCCGTACAAGCCGAAAAAGGGGGCGCTCTGGCCCCGGGCGGCGTAGGAGGAGCCAATGCACTGGTTCAGCAGGTCCCCGGCGAAGAGCCAATCCAGTCTGGAGGCCGGCTGGCCCGCCTTGTCCAGCGCCAGGGAGAGGGCCTGCTTCTGCATGGCGCTCTCCGACTTCTCCCAGGTGGACTCGCCAAAAGTGTCGTCCTTGTCCACGTAGTCAAAGGTGCTGGCGAGCGGCCCCTCCCCCTCCTTCTTCCCCACCACGTTGGCCCAGCCGGCGAAGGAGGGCGGGTTGGAAAAGGCCGCCGTCTGAGTCCCGATTTTTTTATTCATGCGGTCACATCCTGTCTGTGCGGTTTGCGGCTAGTTTTTCACCAACGGGGAGAAAATATGTTTGACCTGGAGGTTTATTTTTCGTATAATAGAGGAAGCGAAGGGAGGGACCCTATGGAGCATACCGTCTATATTGATCCCCAGGTGGACACCCCGCCCGAGGTGGAGGCCCAGCTCACCCGGGCTGTCCTGGCCGCGCTGGAGGCGGAGGAGGTGGCGGTCCCCTGCATCGTGGAGGTCTGTGTCACCGATGACGCGGGCATCCGTCAGACCAACCGGGAGACCCGGGGCATTGACCGGCCCACCGATGTGCTCTCCTTCCCCATGTTTGAGCTCTCCCCCGGGGAAAAACCCCGGGCGGAGTGGGCGGACCCGGACACGGACCAGGTTTTTTTGGGGGACATGATGCTCTCCCTGGAGCGGGCCCGGGCTCAGGCGGAGGAGTACGGCCACTCCCCGGAGCGGGAGGTGTGCTATCTGGCCGTCCACTCGGTGCTCCACCTGCTGGGCTACGACCACCTGGACGAGGGCCCTATGAAGGCTCAGATGCGCGCCCGGGAGGAGATTATTCTGGAAAAGCTGGGCATCCCCCGGGAGGGGACCCTATGACCCGCCGGCTGTTCCTCACTGTACAGGACCGGGTGAACGGCAGGCAAACCGAGGTGTATCGCGCAGAATTTCAGGCAGATACAGACGGCTATTTTGAGGCGCGGAGGAAGCGGGAGGACGTTCCCGGCACTGAAACCGCAGAGGCAACATTTTGAAAAGGAGTTGTTTTTATGAAAAAAATCAAGCTGACCGCCATCGAGGACGAATTTGACGACTACGAGGACGAGTTCGAGGACGGGAAGGGGCTGCATTTCGAGTTTGACCTGACCCCCTACGTCATCACCTGCGCCATGGCCTGCGGTATCTTGTTCGTGGTGCGCTTTTTTGAGAAGCATTTTTTCAAGGAGTAACCGGGCTATGACAAAGGGTTCCCCCCAGCCTGGCGGGGAGTACGGGAAAGGGCTCACACCCGGACAGAAAGTGAGGATCACCGGATGACAGATCAAAAGGCCGGCATTATTACCATCTGCGGCCGCCCCAATGTAGGAAAATCCACCCTGACCAACGCCCTGGTGGGGGAGAAGGTGGCCATTGTCACCAGCAAGCCCCAGACCACCCGCAGCCGCATCCGGGGCATCCGGAACCGGGGAAACAGCCAATTTGTCTTTGTGGACACCCCCGGCCTGCACAAGGCCCGCACCCGGCTGGGGGACTACATGGTCAACGTGGTCCGGGAGAGCGTGGCCGATGTGGACGGGGTGCTGCTGCTGGTGGAGCCCATCCCCAACGTGGGGGAGCCGGAAAAGCAGCTCATTGCCCGGGCCAGGACCTTGAAATGTCCCTGCGTGCTGGCCATCAACAAGGCGGACACTTTGCCCCAGAAGGAGAAGCTGCTGGAGGTCATGCAGGCCTACAGCGGGGAGCACCATTTCCACGCGGTGGTCCCCATCTCCGCCAAAACCGGAATGGGGGTGGAGGATCTGCTGGACGTGCTGGAGGACCTGCTCCCCGCGGGGCCGCGGCTCTTCCCCGAGGAGATGACCTCCGACCAGCCGGAGCGGCAGATGATGTCGGAAATTTTGCGGGAAAAGCTCCTCCTCCTGCTGGACAAGGAGATTCCCCACGGCGTCGCGGTGGAGATCACCCGGTTCGCCGAGCGGGAGGACGAGGTCATTGAGGTGGAGGCCACCATCTACTGCGAAAAAAACAGCCACAAGGGGATCATCATCGGCAAGGGCGGCGGAATGCTGAAAAGGGCCTCCACTCTGGCCCGGCAGGACATGGAGCGGTTCATGGGGACCAAGGTGTTTTTGAAGACCTGGGTCAAGGTAAAGGAGAACTGGCGGGACAACCCGGCGGCCATCCAGAACTTTGGATACCGGAAGGACTGAGGCTCCGCCCCGGGAGGCAGTAAAATTTCCCGCTTATAGGCCGCGCACAATCGGGCCAGCCTAGCCATAGAAAGAAGCGTGGAGGGCTGTGCCATGGATGAGTGTGGACTTTGGGAGCTGTTTTACAGGACCGGACTGCCGGAGGTCTGGCTGTTCATCGCCGGGAGCCGTCTGGACCGGGGCGGGAGGCCGGAGGAGCTGGCCCGGACCGCCTTCCAGCCGGAGCGCGGCGCGGAGCGGGAGGTATAGGAGAGAGGCCCATGCACATCACGACCTGCGCCCTGGTTCTGCGGAGTGTGGACTACAGGGATTCAGACAACATTTTGACCCTGTTCACCCAGGAGCTGGGAATTATCACCGCCTCCGCCCGGGGATGCCGGAAAAAAGGGAGCGCCATCGCCTCCGGCTGCCAGCTTCTGGCCTGGTCAGAGCTGGTGCTCTATGACTATCAGGGCCGCTGGTCGGTGAAGGAGGCCGCCGCTCAGCGGCTGTTCCAGGGGGTGCGGGACGACATTGTCCGTCTGGCGCTGGGCTGCTACTTTGCCGAGATGGCGGCGGTGCTGGCGGTGGAGGGCCTGCCCTGTCCCGAGCTGCTCTCCCTCACCCTGAACAGCCTCCACGCCCTGGACCGGCTGCAAAGCATCCCGCCCCTCCAGGTCAAGACCGCCTTCGAGTGGAGGGCGCTGTGCCTGGCCGGGTATGAGCCCGCGGTGGACCTCTGCCCCTGCTGCGCCGCCTCGCCGCCGGAGGAGCCCCGCTTCCATATCCTGGAGGGGACCGTCCACTGCGCCCGCTGCCGGGACCGGCTGGGGGGCGGAATTTCCATGCCCCTCTCCCCCCAGGCCCTGTCCGCCCTTCAGTACATCGTCCACGGAGACCCTAAGCGGCTGTTCTCCTTCTACCTGGACCCCGCCTCCCTGAAGCAGCTGGGGGACGCCGCCGAGGGATACCTGCACGCACAGCTGGAACGGGGATTTTCAACCCTGGACTACTATAAGGCCCTGAACCTTCCCACATAGACATCAAAAGGAGCCCTCCCTCCGGAGGACTCCTTTTTGATTTTCTGATGCCCTGCACCGCAAAATGGGGGCGTATCCAGTTCTATAACGGCGTTTACAGCCTCCTGCGCAGGTTATCCGGGTTATAGGCCGCGTCCATAGCGGTATCCTTGCTGATTCTGCCCGCTTTATACAGCTGCAGGATGGAGGTATCCATCGGCAGCATTTTCTCTTTGCCCTCCCTGGAGAGGCCGTCCGCGATGACATTGTTGATCTGAATGATCTGCTCCTTTTTCAGGATGTAGTTGCGTATAGCGGGGTTCATGCGCATGACCTCAAAGGCGGGGACCAGCTCCCCGTCCACACTGGGGAGCAGCTGCTGGGACACCACGCTGCGCAGTCCCATGCTCAGCTGGACCTGGACCTGCTCCTGCTGGCCCACGGGGAACATGTCCACAATCCGGGTGATGGTCTCCACCGCCCCCCGGGTGTGCAGAGTCGCCATGACCAGGTGTCCCGTCTCCGCCGCCGTCAGCGCCGCACGGATGGTCTCCTGGTCCCGCATCTCCCCCAGCAAAATCACATCGGGCGCCTGGCGGAGGGAGGCTCGGAGGGCGGCCATATAGTCCTCGGTGTCAATGCCGATCTCCCGCTGGCTCACAATGCTCTTCGCGTTCCGGTGCAAGTACTCGATGGGGTCCTCCAGGGTGACGATGTGGCACTCCCGGGTCTGGTTGATCCGGTCAATGATGCAGGCCTGGGTGGTGGACTTGCCGCTCCCCGCCGTCCCGGTGAACAGGACCAGTCCGGAGGTCTCCTCCGCCAGGTCCATCACCTCCTTGGGCACGCCGATGCCGCTCCAGTCCGGGATCTGATTGGGGACCACCCGGATGACCGTCGCCAGAGAGCCCCTCTGGTGGTACGCGTTCACCCGGAACCGGCCCAGCCTGGACACGGACAGGGCAAAATCATCGTCTCCCTGCTCCAGATGCCGCACGTCCCGGCCCGCCAGCGCGTAGATCGCCTTCACCAGCGCCTCGGACCGGTCGGGGAGCACCTTGCCCTCCTCCAGGGGGACGATGCGCTTCTCCTTCTTCACGCACACCGGCGCGCCTGTGATAATGAACAGGTCAGAGGCCTTTTCCTCCACCGCGCGGTTCAAGTATTCCAACAATTCCGCCATACACAGTCTCCTTCGTGATGACAGCACACGGTCATCTGATTTTATTTCCTCTCCCCGAAAAGAGCGCGCCGTTCCGGCCCCCTCCTGCCTGGGAGAGCAGTTTGGACCCCTCAGAAGGGCAGTCCGCCGTCCCAAAGCTCCAGCGTGTCATCGGACTCCCACTCCTCCGCCGGCACGGACTGCCAGCAGAGCACGGTGTACTCCGATCCCCGGAGCCGGACCTCCACCTTCAAATTCCGGTTCTCGGAGATGGGACAGGTGTAGCCGTACACGTCCCCCTCCATGGTGATCTCCTCAGGGAACTCCCCCGCCCGGAGCCGCGCCAAAATCTCCTGGGCCTGCCGGTCGGCGGCGTAGTACTCGGACACCGCCCGCACCGACGCATCGGCCAGCCGCACATCCGCCTGCACGGTGGACAGGCTGAGCAGGGCGAACACCGTCAAACAGAGCACCGCGAACACCACCAGCAGGGAGACACCCCCCACCGGCGGCGGCGTAAAGCGCCTTTTACTATCCATTGCTCTTTCCCTCCCCCTGCCAGGCGATCTCGATGGAGAACAGGACGTCCTGCTCCGCCCATACGCTGACCTGAGCCGCGTGCAGGCCCTCCACCTCCGTGGGGGCGCTCTGGACCTCCAGGCGGTAGGCTCCCTCGCCGTCCACCGCGGTCCAATCGCCGTCAAAGCTCTGGTCCAGCACCGACTGGTCACAGCGGTAGCCCAGCTTCTCCGCCGCCGCCGCGATGGCCTGTCCGGGGCTGCCGCCGCTGGCCCGGACGGTCTCCGCCACTGTCTGGGCCAGGGTGACCGCGCGGTCCCGGTCCCTGGACCGGCTGGAGAGGCTGTCCGACTTGACAAACGCCTGAAGACACAGCGCCGCCGCCAGCGCGAACACCAGCAGCATCGCCATCTGTTCCATCAAAATCAACGGGGCCTTGCTCTTCATCTCACACCGCCCCCTCTCCGCTTCTCAGGGACAGGCACAGGGTATCCTGCTCCCCCGTCCCCTGGGTGATGTCCACCGTCAGCAGTCCGTCCTCCAGGGACAGCTCCAGCCCGCCGCTGGCCATCAGCTTCTCCCCGTCCTCCGGGGCGAGGTCCCCGTCCACTGAGGTGTACAGCTCCATCAGATACCCCTCGTGCCAGTAGACGTAGGTGGCGTAGCCCCCCTCCTCGGTCAGGATCAGGGCGTCCCGCCCGCCGAAGGGCTCCACGGACACCCCGTTGTCCCGGTCCGCCTGCCGCACTCGGGCCGCGATGTACTGAATGCAGACCCGGCTGTCATAGGCGGCCATGTCCCGCTGGGTCAGCCTCTGGTAGGCGCTGGCCCCTGTGAGCAGCACCGCCAGCACGCAGACGGCAAACACGCCGAACAGCAGCAGGGCGATCAGGCCGTCCAAATGGTAGTGGATTCTTGTTCTCTTCATAGCGTATTCTCCAGCACGGTGATGTCGGGCATCAGGTTCTCCGCAAAGGCGGAGTAGTGGACCGTATACCGTGTCTCGTCAATCTGAAGGCCGTAGTACTCCTCCAAATACTCCAGGTTGGGCGGGTAGATCCCCTCGGCGGCGTAGCAGGCCACACAGCCCCGGCGCAGCGCCTGCTCCAGCTGCTTCAGGTCCTCCGCCGACCGGCCGCTGTCCAGGCCGTCCAGCGCAGTGGCAAAGCACAGCAGCACCGCCACCGCCGCCGCGGGGAAGAGCAGGCCCTGAAGCAGGGGGATCAGCGTGTTTCGTCTCTTTCTCATAGGCTCACCCAATGGCCGCCATGATGTTCATCAGCGGCAGCATAACGGACAGCAGAATCAGGCCCACCAGCAGGGAGCACACCAGCACCAGAGCGGGCTCCACCCGGCTGGTGAGGGTATCCAGCGCGGCCTCGCCCTCCTCGGTGAGGTCCCGGGCAATCTTCGCCATGGAGATATCCCCGGCGCCCCCCCGCTGGCCCAGCTCCAGAAGCCGGCAGTGGTTCGCGGGCAGCAGTCCGCTGGCCCGGAGGGCGGCGCCGAAGCTCTCCCCCTTGCTCAAACGCTCCTGGCAGTTCATGCAGCGGTCCTTGGCGCCGCTCTCCACCAGACCGGCGGAGAGCTCCACCGCCTCCTCCGCGGACAGGCCGCTGGCCATCCCCATGGCCATCGCCTGGGCCAGACGGGCGTCATTGAGCTTTCGGGAGACCCCCTTGTCCCCCCAGCGCGCCTGCCAGAAGGACACCAGTTTTTTCTGAAACGGCTCCGCCACGGTGAAGGCGATGACCAGCACGGCCAGCGCCGCCAGCACCGCCCACAGCACGGGCATCGCCCCCGCCATGGCCTGTCCCAGGGTCAGCAGACCGCCCGCCACGCCGGAGAGCCGCCCCCCCAGGGAGGCGTACACGCTGTCGAAGATGGGCAAAACCTTCACCAGCAGTACCGCGATAACCACCAGCATCAGGGCCAGCATCACCGCGGGGTAGAGCAGCGCGCTGCGCACCCGGCGGGCCAGCCGGACCCGGTCCTCGTAGTACTGGGCCAGGGCAGACAGGGCCTCCTCGGTGCGGCCGGTGCGCTCGCCCACCTCCACCATGCCGCTGACATATTTGGGGAAGCAGCCGCTGTCCCGCAGGGCCTTGGACAGGGGGGAGCCGCTGTCCACCTGGTTGGAGAGCTCGGACAGCAGCTCCTTCTCCTCCCCCTCCTCCGCCAGAAGGGCCAGGGCGTCCCCCGTGGCCACTCCGGCGTGGAGCAGCAGGGACAGCTCCATACAGAACAGCCCGGTCTGTTCGTTTGAAATTCTTTTCTTCATAA
The DNA here is from genome assembly GCA_022801435.1 of Lawsonibacter sp. Lineage (GTDB taxonomy): Bacteria > Bacillota > Clostridia > Oscillospirales > Oscillospiraceae > Lawsonibacter. Next base: position 3,478 of record JAAWSG010000047.1, on the reverse strand, counting down.
GCTTCTTCTTTCCTTCCTTGTAATTCCCGCCCCCCGGAGGGGGCGGGAATGGTTCTGGCGGGGCAGTTAATAGAGATATTTAACCGTGTAGTTGCTGCCGTCGCCGATATACTTCATGATCTCCTCGCTGGCGTTGCTGGAGGACGCGAAGGTCGGGTCCATCCTCTGCCAAGCGCTTCCGTCGAAGTAGATGATGCCGTCAACCCAGCCGGTGGACTCGGTCCAGACGCTGATCCAGGCGTGGTAGGCCTTGCCCGCGTAGCCCACCACCAGCTTACAGGGCACGCCCTCCGCCCGGAGCATCCCCGCCATGAGGGAGGCGTAGTCGAAGCAGATGCCTTTCTTGGCGGACAGGACGGTATCCAGCACGGGCAGATAGCCGCTCTGGACGGTGGCCGCCTTGTCCTTATCATAGGTCAGGGTTTTCACCACGAAGTCATAGATCTTTTCCACCTTCTGGAGGGGATCGGTGACTCCGCTGGTGAGCTCCGCCGCCTTGGCCACCGTGTTGGCCGCATCGCTGTAGTCCACGTACTGGTTGGGGCGGAGATAGGGGGCAAACTCGTCCTTGAGGGTCACGCTGAAGCTGGCGGAGGCGAGCACGGCGTACTTTTTCCCCTCGGTGTTTTGCAGAGCGGTGACCTTATAATTCCCGTTGCCGTCGGAGAGGGGGAAGGTCTCCCAGCTCTGGGCGGGCAGGTCGTAGGTGTAGGTGGTGTTCGGGCCGGCCACCTGGACCTTCAGCCGCTTGTCGGAGGCGGTGGTGTACTGGACCATCACATAGCCGTCCCCGGTGTTGGAGTAGTCAATCACGGCGTTCTTTCCAGATTTGGTCGCCTTGCCGCTGGCCTCGGGCAGGAGCTTGATGTCGATGGCGGCGGGAGAGGAGGACAGGGCCACGGCCTCATTCTCGATCTCGATCTCTTCCACCACGACGGTGCGGTCCAGATAGTGCTCCAGCTCACCGGCGGGGGGGAGAGACGCGTCTCCGGAAGAGGAGGCGGAGGGAGCGGCGGGTGTGCCGCAGCCGGCCAGAAGAGCCAGCGCCAAAATTGCAGGGATCATTTTTTTTCTCATAATTGTACCTCTCTTGCTGTTCGGGTTTTTCGTTTCCATTCATCAGACGCCGGGCAGAAGCGTCCAGCCGTCTGCGTGTGGACAAAATAGGGTCAGTTCCCCCTCCGCCGCTTCAGGAACAGCGCCGCGCCCAGGCCGCACAGGGAGAGGGCGGACAGCAGCATCCACAGGCCAAGCCGGGCGCTGTCGCCGGTCTGGGGGATCTCCGGCTCACCGGGGGCCAGCGGGGGGTCCTCGTCCTCGACCCAGACGTACTCATCCCCCTCCGGGACCTTTTTATAGGTTTTGGGCACATCGCCGTCAGGGACGGTCACCTCGTCCGGGGTGTCGGGGTCGTTGGGGTCGGGGAGGCTGGGGGGCAGCTCCGGCTGGTAGGTGTTGGTGATGGTCAGCGCAGCTCCGGAGCCGCTGTATTGATGGCTGTACCCGGGGACATAGTGCTCCTTTACCGTATACACAAACTCCGCCCCGTTCTGGTCCAGCTTCTCCAGCTTTTCCCAGGTGTAGGTCCAGCCGTTCGCCTCGTTCAGGGTCACAGTGTCCGCCAGCACCCCGTTCCGGAGCAGCTCTATCGTGACGCTTCCGGGCCGCAGACCCGCCGCGTTGCCGCTGTCCTCCCAGAGCTTGTTCACCGTCCAGCTGGTGGTCTCGGGCTGAGGCTCTGTCCCCTCCCGGGTGTTGGTGATGATGATGGTGTCCCCGTCCTGTTTCTGGCTGGAGGTGTAGCCCTGGACCCCGGCCTCTTTGACAGTATATGTAATGTCCCTGCCGTCCTTGTCCTGCTTCTCCAGCTTTTCCCAGGTGTGGGTCCAGCCGTTCTCCGCGTTCAGAGTCACCGCCTCACCAAGCTCCTCGCCATTCCGGAGCAGCTGCACCGTGACCCTTTCAGGCCGCACGCCCTCCGCGTCATTGCTGTCCGACCAAACCTTCCGCACCGTCAGACCGGTGGTCTCCGTGTCTGTCTTGGTGTTGGTGATGGTAATGGTGTTTCCGTCCTGTTTCTGGCTGGAGATGTAGCCCTCCGGCGTGTCAATCTCCTCCACGGTATAGGTAAATGTGTTGTTCAGCCCTGTCCATTCACATTTCCAGCCGTTTTTTGCATTCAAGGTCTTGATTTCGCCTGATACCGCTTCACCATTCCGCAGCAGCTGAACCTTGATTTCCATGTTTACGTGGTCCGCTTCGCTGTCGCCTGCCCATTTTTTCTCAACAGTCAGGCTAATCGTATTGTTGTTGGGAGTTGTGGGAGGATCGCTTTTTGTACGGTAGTACCGCAGGATAATAATCTGGCTTCCGTCCTCTGTGACAATGACCGAGGTTTTGCTCCCATCCGGAGTGTATGAGCCGTCTGGGTTCACTGTCCCATAAGCATCCTTACTCTGCTCGTAGGTGTAGGTATTTCCATTGTTCGTGCTCACCTTTGTAACATCAGCAGAGGTGTACGTCCTTTCATTCGGAAGCGTAATTTCATTGGAACTGCCAATCTCACTCTTTCCCTCAAGTGTTTCTGTTCCGTTCTCTCTCAAATAGTACTCGTGGACATATCTGTAAAAACCAGTTTGCGGTTCCTCCTTTTGATACCAATTGGTAATAACAATCTCCGGGCAAGCGCCATCTTTTATGGTTGCATTGCTGCTTCCCTTTAGAATCTTTACACTGTGGGAGCCACCACATGCGTCGCCTGTCTCTCCAGTTACACTGTATTCTCCAGATGGCAAATCAGTAAGTACAGCCCACTTCTCATCAGATGACAGCAGTATGTCTCTTTCCTGTGGTCCCTCAACATGAATTTTGTATATTTTATCCGGGCACGAAGAATCCAACGTAAAGCTCAACTCACCCTTTTTCCCTGAAATATCGATTTGTGTGGGCTTTTCTGTATCAAAGCGCAGTGTATAAGTCTTCGAGTCCGGTCCCTGTGTGCTGTGTCCCAAGTACTTATATTCCCCGATATTTCCTGGTTTCCCAGTTTCTGTAACTGTCAGGGTCCCTTTTGCCTTCACTTCAATCAGCCAGGTCTGTCCCGCTTTTAGTTTGATTTCCTCTTCAACCGGGAATTGCCCATTCTTGGACTCCAGCGTTCCTTGAACAGTAAAACTGTACTCTTGCTCTGCTGTCTTCTCGTCAGGAATTCCCTCAATCCTTTTCGTAATCAGCAGAGCATAAGAGCCAGGTGCTTTCTCTCCCTCTCCAAGCAATCTGGAGACGACACCTGTTATGCCAGTATCCTCAATGGGAGCAGCACTTTTTGCCATCGCCACAGTGGCCGCCAGGATAACCATCATAACCAGCAACGCCAGAGGAAACAATTTCTTTTTTATTTTTTGGAATCCCATAAACAAAACAGCTCCTTCTCAATAAAAATTTTGGAGAAATAGCATCATCTCCGTGTACACGGAGA